>CALCEA010000164.1 GCA_937900675.1 uncultured Chitinophagaceae bacterium | reverse complement strand
GTATTCAGAGAATTTATGCGGCAATAATTTTTGGATATTAAAATCAACAAAGTCTCTTTGAGTATGCACATATTTGATTCCTAGAGCACTAGTCACTTCTTTAAATAAAGATTGACTCGCAAACATCATGGCAGGTAATACACTAGTTTGTTTTGCATTTATTATATCCAATACAATAGATTGGTTGGCTTTTGTTGCTCCAAGTACCTGTGTATATCCATTGGGCCAGGTAATTTTGATAGAATCTACCTTTGTTGTATTACCTAAACCAAAGTGTACACTATTTTGTACGCTAGACAAATAACCTCTAAAAGGACTTTGTTCAGCAATTTGTTTCGCTCCATTATTATAAAATATAGCAAGCTCAGCACCGATACCCGCTAAATTTTGAGCATCCCCTTTTAAGTTGATTGTTAAATAATTACTTTTCTCTGGTGCTATTTCTCTTTGCTTATTTTGATAGATACTTGCTACATCGTTGATATTATTAATTACAATATCCAAATCTCCATCATTATCTAAATCTGCATACACAGCCCCATTAGAAAAACTAGCTTGTTCAAATCCCCATTTCTCTGATTGATCAGAAAAACTTAAATCAGCATTGTTCTTAAAAATATAATTATGCAATTTGACTTCTGGAATTTGTTGTAACATTTCAGTTTTTGTTACAAAACTGTATGCCTTGTTACGGTACATGATAAAATCATGATCAGTTACATCTTTAGGAAACCCATTGGTAACAAATAAATCTCTGTGTCCATCATTGTCAGCATCCATTAATAAAGGCGTCCAACTCCAATCTGTTTCTGCTATTCCAGACAAAAATGCAATTTCTGAAAATATAGGTGCACCAATACTATCGTTTTGTAAAACTCTTGGACCTTGATTCACTTGTAAAGTGTTTCTTACATATTGATAATTGTATCCGTATAAATCATTGTTTTGAAAGGTTTGATAACTATTGGGATTCATCATCATCTTTTTACGGTAGTTATCTCTTGGATTCATATCTAAAGTGATAAAATCCATTAGTCCATCGTTATTGATATCTCCCATATCTGTTCCCATAGAATTCACGGAACTATGTTTGAAATAAGTATCTAATTGATCAGTGAAAGTTCCGTCATGATTATTGATCCACATATAATCATTCGGTAAATAATCGTTAGTCACATAAATATCTTTCCATCCATCTTTGTTGATATCTGTCACCACCACGCTATGCCCAAATCCATCTCTGATCATACCTGCTTTCGCTGTAACATCAGTAAAAACAGGATGCTTTAATTCTTCATTCCAATTGTTTTGATATAATCTTGAGCTACTATAATATTCTGGCAATTGATTTTTTGGATGATACACATTGGGTATATGTGGATCTTTAATTTCATTCACTACCAAGAACATATCCAAGTCTCCATCATTGTCATAATCAAAGAAATTAGCCATTGTTGAATAGCTTGTATCAGCTATACCATAAGCTGCAGCCATTTCTTTAAACATCGGAATCCCATTTGCATCGTTGCCTTGATTTACATATAATAGATTAGCGCGCTTATTGGCATTGGTATCTAAAGTAGCACTCACATAAATATCAGATTTACCATCATTGTTGATATCTACAACTGAAACACCTCTACACCATTTACCCTCTCCAGTAACTCCTGCTTTGGCTGCTACTTCTTCAAATTTAAATTGACCTTTATTTAAGTATAATTGATTAGCCACTTTATTACCACTAAAATAAATATCCTGTAAACCATCATGATTAAAATCACCAATACCTACTCCACCTCCATTATAAACATTGGAAACATCTAATACATTTAAAGTGTCTGATTCTTTAATGACATTATTAAAAACCACTCCTGAAGTTTCAGAAGGTACTAATTCAAATAAAGGTTTTTGACGATCACAAGAGGTTGCAAATAAAACAATGACTACACTTAAGCTAATTACACGCAGGTTCATAAACAGCATCAATTTTAGTTCTTACAAGGTTCTTAAAGATACATAAAATGAGGCGCAAAAAAAAGCGCCCCGATGAATCGGGGCGCTCTATATTTAGTTCTAAAAATTAAAACTAGTAACCAGGGTTTTGAGTCAACACAGACTTACCATCCTTCTGCATTTTGTCAATTTGGTTTTGTGGTAAAGGTAAGTACTCAGATTTACCTTTAGTGTAAACAGCACCAGCCATTGTAGAATAACCTTGCTTCAATTCACTCTTAGCATAAGCATTCAATTCTACATCACCAATACCCCAACGAGTTAAGTCAGAGAAACGATGACCTTCCATAGCTAACTCCAATTTACGCTCAAAACGAACCGCTTTTCTTGCTGTAGCAGCATCTGTCCAAGCAGCTGTATAAGTACCGATTTTGTAGTTAGTTGGAGAAGCTTTACCAGCATTGTTTGTAGGTCCTACAAATCCAGCTGGGTTAGCAGCACGAGTACGAACTAAGTTTACATACTCTCTTGCTTTTTCTAAACCACCTGTTTCAATTTCAGCTTCAGCAGCCAATAATAATACATCTGAAAAACGAATCAAAGGATAGTTATTTGCTGTGAAACCATTTGTCCAAGAAGATCCATCAGTGAATACACCGATTTGAGACTTACGGAACAAATGCTTTAATGGCTCGTAAGGACCAGCAGAAGCTTGGTCACGCACCCAAGTAGAACCTGGCATAATTCCCCAGTCTAAATAAGGTACACCACGACGACCAATAGTCCAGTCAACACGAGGATCCATTGGAGTAACTGAATCTGGAGTAAAGTCCTTATCAGCAGCAATACCCATATCAGTTTTTAAAGGAACATCATTGTAAGACTCATCTAAGAATGGTAACCCGTTAGCATCTACTTTGAAAGCATTTGCTAAAGAGAATGAAGGTTGGAAGAATCCGCAACATCCTGTTTCACCACCATAAGGGAAGTTTAAGGCGTCACCAGAGTTTGCGTTAGCAGCTCCAGTACCATCATTTACAGTCATCTGAACTGAGAATACATGCTCAGAACTATTTTTCTTAGAAATATCAAATACATCACCAAACTTAGGAACCAAAGCATATTTAACTCCATTGTTTGTTTTACCAGAAGTAATTACAGAAGTTAAAATAGCTTTTGCTTCAGCATATTTCTTTTCGAACATATATACTTTACCTAAGTATGCAGCTGCAGCCCACTTGTTAGCACGACCAACACCTGTTGAAGATGTTTCTGGTAAATTATCATACGCATATTTGAAGTCTGCTTCAATTTTAGCTAAAGCAGCTGCAACACCAGCATTAGCAACCATATAGTTACCAGCAGCATAAGTGATAGTTTCATCGATATAAGGAATATTACCGAAGAATTTTGCTAAATCAAAATGGTAGTGTCCGCGTAAGAATCTAGCTTCAGCAGTGATACGAGTAACATCAGCAGCAGAAATATCTTTTGCTAATTTCATTACTCTCATTGTTTCGTTAGCTCTTTGAACACCATCATAGCGTTGTTGCCATAATTGGTCTAAATAACCATTAGAAGCTGTAGCACTCCATTTTTCAATTGGTGTGATCAAGTTTTGGTCACCTGGGTCAGAACCTTTGTGAGCGTCACCACCCGCAACTGAACCATATACCCAGTTACTAGAAGAAGTTGCCCAAGGACCGTTACCAGTACCTGCAGAGCTACCCTCACCATCTAATAATGAATAAGCACCTACTAATAGGGCTTCAACCCCTACTTTGTTAGCCAATACGTCCTGGCTTAATGCGCCAGCCGCTGGTACTTCCAAGTAAGATTTATTACAAGCATATAAGATCACCAGAGAAGAAAGCGCCACTGGGATTATATGTTTTAAGTTATATTTTTTCATAGTGTAATTAGTTTTCAATTAAATAATTTAGAAAGTAAGGCTTACCCCAACATTGAATTGTTTTGATGGAGGATAAACACCATAATCAACACCAAATGATACAGAACTACCAGCTACTTCTGGATCTAAACCAGAGTATTTAGTTAGAGTGAATAAGTTCGCACCTTGTAAATAGATACGAGCCTTATCAATTCCGTAACGCTTTAAAGTTGAAGGATCAATTGTGTAACCAATACTTAATTGCTTAACTCTTACATAAGAACCATCTTCCATATAGAAATCATTGATAACACCGTTTGTGCTAAACCAAGAATCGTTTTCTGCGATTGGATATTTAGCATTAGGGTTTACTGCAGTCCACTCAGCTCTTGGCTTAGATCTGTCAGCAGGTAACCATGATTGTGTTAACACTGGAATGCTCTTAGAGTTTTGGAATTGAGGTACGAAATCTTGGAAGTAACGAGTTTCATTCAATACATCATTACCGAATGAACCGTAGATCACTGTAGAGAAATCAAACTTCTTATAAGTAACACCTAAGTTTAAACCTAAAGTGAAATCAGGATTTGGGTTACCGAAGAAAGTTCTATCAGCATCTGTGATTTTACCATCTTTGTTAACATCTACATATTTGAAACGACCTGGAGCAGCGTCTGTTTCTTTTGCCCAACTAGCTACATCAGCAGCATCTTTGAAGATACCAGCGATTTTGTAACCGAAGAATGAACCTACTGGATGACCAATAGCGTTTCTTACTTGATTACCTGTATTGTGTGTACCTGCAGCTTCGAAGAAACCAGCAGCACCTGGGATATTTACGATAGTAGATTTATACGCACCAATGTTTGCACCGATTGTATAACTTAAATCGTTATTGATTTTACCACGATAGTTTAACGCTAAATCAATACCAGTGTTTTTCATGTCACCGATGTTAACCTGAGGTAATTGAGAACCTACACCCACAACAGCAGGAGCTTGGTCTTGGAATAATAAACCATCGATTGATTTTTGATACCAGTCAAAAGAGATGTCTAACTTGTTGTTTAAAACAGTCGCATCAAAACCGATATCTAAGATTCTGTCTCTCTCCCATCCAGTAGATTTGTTACCTAAGTTAGTTGCATAGAAGCCCATCACTGTAGAGTTACTTGTACCGAATAAGTCATAGTAAGAAGATCCACCAGAACCACCATATAATGTATATTGGTTCAATGCACTTACGTTAGAGATAGATCCTAAGATACCATAGCTACCACGTAATTTTAAAGAGTTGATTCCTTTAACATTCTTAAAGAAATCTTCTTGAGAAATCATCCAACCAGCAGAAGCTGACCAGAAATTACCATAACGCTTATCTGGACCAAATACAGAGCTACCATCACGACGACCATTCAAGCCAATTAAATATTTGTCTTTGAATGCATAATCGATCTTAGCTAAGATAGAAGTACCAGTTTGCTTATAATAATTAGAATAGTTGTTTTGACCAATTGGAGAACCAGTGTTCAAGCTCAAGTAATCAGTGTTATCAGAGAAATAGTTTACTCTAGAACCACCTACTTGACGACCTGCTACTTTTAACATCTCATAACCAGCCATTAACTTAACACTGTGGTTTTGTTTGAACACATTAGAGTAGTTCAAAGTATTTGTCCAGTTGTAGTTATTGTTGTATCCACCATACTCACCATATCCGTTAGAAGAACCATTTTCAGCATTCTCATAAGAACGGTAGTTATGATAGAAACCATAATAGTTATCGATACGACCACCAAATACAGTTTTAGCAGTAAAGTGCTTAGCAAAATCAACTTCTGCATATACATTACCTTGTACTTGCCAGTTATAGTTTTTGTTATCCTTAGCACGCATACGGTTTGCATACGGGTTAGAAGAGTTACCTAACTGAGATCCAGCTGTACCACCAAATCCACCACCTGCATCTAATACAGGGATAATTGGTTGTTCCCAAGCTGTGTTGTTGATATCGTTACCTTCTTGGTTGTTACCAATTCTTGGATTGTCTCTGTAGAAAACAGTCATGTTTTCACCAATACGAATATTGTTTTTGATATTCCATGAAGTATTTACTCTAGCAGTATAACGCTTTAAGTAAGTATTTAATAATGTACCTTTTTGATCTAAGAAGTTCAAAGAGTATAAATAAGTAGATTTCTCAGCAGCACCAGATGCAGTGATTGTATGACTTTGCATTGGAGCTGGATCCATCAACACATCCCACCAATCAGTACCAGTCTTGTTAGCTGGAACGATTAAGAAGATGTCACCCTTAGAATAATCATTGTTATATTTAGTTAAATCCACAGGTCCAGTATAACCAGACTTAGAACCATACTTAATATAATCAGGGATAACAGGAGAAGTACCAGTACCATATTGGCCTGAAGTAACTACACCATTTTTATCTTGTTGAGAGTTCTTAGCTGCTAACCAGAATAAGTCTGCCATACCTTTAGTATCTAACTTATTCCAAACATTACCAGTCTTAGGCATTTGTACACCATAGAAAGACTCGTAAGTAATACTTGGCTTGCCTCTACCTCTTCTTGTAGTTACAATGATAACACCCGCAGAACCTCTAGCACCATAGATAGCCGCTTGACCATCTTTCAATACTTGAACTGATTCAATATCACTTGCAGATAAATCACGGAACAAGCTCAAGTCACCAGGAGCTGATTGTACTCCATCCACGATTACTAATGGAGTTGAGTTACCGAAAGAAGTAATACCACGTACAAACACGTTAGAAGGTTCACCTGGGCTACCAGAACCAATGATAGTTACACCGGCAGCTTGACCTTGTAACATTTGTTCTGCAGTACCAGAAGGAACTGACTTCATGTCTTTTACGTTAACAACAGCCACCGCACCAGTGATTTCTTTTCTCTTTTGTGCAGTATAACCTGTTACAACGATCTCAGATAATTGAGATGCTTCTTCAGTTAGAGTAATTCTTACTGAATTTTGAGAGCCTGATACAGCAACAGCTCTATCAGCAAATCCAACAGAAGTTACTGTTAAAGTAACATTACCTGTTGCATTTACTGCAAATGAACCATCGTCTCCAGAAAGTGCAGAGACTTTTTGTCCATTCACAGAAATTGTAGCACCAGCAACGGCTTTACCGTCTTTAGCTGAAACTACTTGTCCTTTAATTGTTCTTGTTTGTGCGTTAGCAACAAGACCCAATAACAACAAAGGAACCGTAATTAAACGTAGGAATTTTCGCATAGTGTTCGGGTTTGGTTTTTAAATTTTAATACAATCGTGTACCAATAATATAACAGATTCTTAACTTTTGCAAACCTTTGCATTGATTTTTTAAAATATTTCAATCGTTTGTGTACCTATTACACTAATGATTATTAGTTATTGTGTACATCATACACAATGTTTGTACAACCAATTGAATGAAAGGATAAAACAAAGCACCTACTTTTGAATATTCAATGAAAATCAACGAGCAAAATACAATTCAATCATGGCATATTCATCTTTTAGGTGATCATGCTATTTTATTTTTACTCGATGAAATAATTGATGCAACTATTAATGCTGAAGTGCATGCATTCAATCAATTTATTCTTGAGAAAAAAATAATTGCGATTAAAGATTGCATTCCCTCCTATCATAGTTTAACTATAGTGTATGACATTATTGAATTACATAAAATAGTGAAAACAAATCTTCATGATTTTGCACAAAATTTATTGCTTGAATTTAATGCATATAAAAAAGAAAATACCTCTTTCAAATTAAACAGTCAATTACATAAAATACCTGTTTGTTATGATTTACATTTTGGAATAGATCTAGAAAAAATAGCAAAAGAAAAAAATACTTCCATTGAAAAAATAATTGAAATCCATACCTCGAAAATTTATCAAGTTTTTTGCTTGGGCTTCATGCCTGGATTTGCATACATGGGAATTGTTGATTCTACAATACAAGTGGCTAGACATTCAAAACCAAGACCTTTGGTAGAAGCTGGAAGTGTTGGTATTGCTGGTGCACAGACTGGCATATATCCAAAAGACGCACCAGGAGGTTGGCAAATTATTGGGAGAACCCCTTTATCCATTTTTGATCCTATAAAGCTTGCATTATTTGCACCTGGTGATCAGGTTTCTTTTTATGCAATTAGTATGAAAGAATTTAATGACATTAAAAATAATTCAAACAATGTCCATTAAAATAATCAAAAAAGGAATTGCAGATAGTTTACAAAATGCTGGACATTATGGTCATCAACATTTAGGTATACAAGTAGGTGGATACATGGATTTTTTATCCGCACAATTAGCCAATAAAATTGTTGGCAATTCATTGAATCAAACGGTGTATGAAATTCATTTCCCTGCAAGTCATTTTGAATTTGAAGAAACCATTTTCATTTCTATTACTGGTGCAAATTTTATTCCAGTACTAAATGAAAAAAGTATTCCAATGCATGAAAAAATTTTAGTGAATAAAGGTGATGTATTACAATTTTTACAACCCATACAAGGAAGAATAGCATATTTAGCTTTCTCAACTACAGTCAATTCAAATCAAGTACCAACAACATTGATAGAAGAGGTAGAGCAGTTAATTTTTAATACCTCCCCCATTAGATTTATACCTGGTCCAGCATGGAACGAACTGGATCCAGCATCTATTCAACAGCTATTGACAGCCCATTTTCATACCACTTTACAATCAAATAGAATGGGCTTTCAATTGGAAGGGCCTTCTCTTCATACAATTGCTCAAAAATCATATTTATCTGCTGGAGTCACCAGAGGTACCATGCAATTATTGCCCAATGGACAAATCATTATTTTAATGGCAGATCATCAAACCGTTGGCGGATACCCTAATCTAGGTCAAATAATTTTGGTAGATTTACCTAGGCTAGCACAAATACTGCATCAAACGCCTATTCAATTTAGATTATCAAATGTATCCTCTGCACATGAACAATATCAATTCATACAAGCACAATTTACAAGTTGATCTGAATTGTGATATGGGTGAGGGCATGGACAATGAAATAGAAATAATGCCCTTTATTAGTAGTGCCAATATTGCATGCGGATTTCATGCAGGTAATGAATACACTATCAAAAAAACTATTGAAATTGCTTTAGAACATGGAGTAGCAATTGGTGCTCATCCAGGTTATGATGATCCAGAAAACTTTGGAAGACTTTCTCAACCTATTTCTGTATTAGATTTAGCAGAATTAATTAACGAACAAATTTATGTTTTTGAAAAAATTGCTACTCCATTGGGTGCAACTATTCATCATGTAAAATTACATGGCGCTTTATATAATGATTGTGCAAAAGATGCAACACTCAGTAAAATATTTGTACAAACTATTCAAGCAATTTATCCTGATACCTATATTTATGGATTAAGCGAAAGCAATACGATTCAACAAGCCATTATCTTGGGTCAACCATATATGCAAGAAGTATTTGCTGATAGAACTTATCAAAAAAATGGAAGCCTTACTCCAAGACATATGCAAAGCGCTTTAATTACAAATATTGAAGCAGCTTGTGAACAAGCATTGGTATTAGTACAACAAAAAAAAGTGCGCACTTTACAAGATGAAATGATCAAATTGCCCGTTGATACTATTTGCATTCACGGAGATGGATATCATGCAGTTGAAATGGCTAAAGCAATTTATACCACATTAAAAGAACAACAAATTGAAATCAAACACCCCCAGTAAAAATAATATTGGTATAAGTTTAGGTGCAGCATTTTTAATGGCTAACTCTTCTATAGGACCAGGCTTCTTAACGCAGACCTCTTTTTATACAGAACAATTATTAACTAGTTTTGGATTTGTAATTCTTATTTCTATTGTATTAGATTTTGGAGCACAAATTAATATTTGGAGAGCCATCACCCTAAGCGGTATGCGTGCACAAGAAATTGCAAATCAGGTTTTGCCTGGATTAGGTTCTATTTTAAGTTTATTAGTGGTGCTTGGTGGATTTGCATTTAATATTGGCAATATTGCTGGATGTGGATTGGCCTTAAATATTTTAACAGGCATTTCTTTTGCAAAAGGTGCCATTATTAGTGGCATTATAGCTATCATTATATTTTGGTTACAAGAAGTAGGCAAAATGTTAGATCAATTGACCAAGTTTTTAGGCATCTTTAAAATTGGATTAACACTCATCATTGTTTATGCTGCACACCCACCTATTTTAGATGCAGTACATCATAGTTTTGTACCAGAGAAAATATCTTGGATTGCGATTGTTACCATTGTTGGAGGAACCGTAGGTGGATATATTACTTTTTCTGGAGCACACAGATTAATTGATGCAGGCATTAGCGGACCTGAACAAATTGGTTTTGTTACCAAGAGTGCAAGTAGAGGTATTTTAATTTCTTCTACCATGCGTTTTATTTTGTTCTTAGCAGCTGTAGGTGTTGTATCCAAAGGAATTCAATTAGACACCAATAATCCTGCAGCAACTGTGTTTGAATCCGCTGGAGGTAGATGGGGGCTTTTTATTTTTGGCATGGTTTTATGGAGTGCTGCAATTAGTTCAGTAGTTGGTGCATCATATACTTCTTTTACATTCATCAAGCATATTCAAAATAAATGGATTCAAAAAGAAAGATGGATAATTAGCCTATTCATTATTGCTTCGACACTTATTTTTATTACTGTTGGAAAACCCAAAGACTTATTATTATTGGCAGGATTAGTAAATGGATTGATCTTACCTATTGCATTAGCAGTAATGTTGATAGCAGGTAGAAAATTAACCATACTCAAGCAATTCAAATATCCATTATGGATGGAAATGGCCGGTTGGTTAGTTGTTCTTTTAATGGGTGGAATGAGTGTGTTTGCGCTGATTGATAAATTTGCTTAATAAGAAGAGAACTTACTTATCTGTTGGTTCATTATCTAACATATCCAACTTCTTCTCCTTAGGTTTGAAACCAAAATTATACCTCAAATTGATACCGTATCTTCTGGTATCATTTTCTCTATAACCATTGGACCTTATACTTCCTTGATTTAAAACAAAAGTATTGTTATTGGTAAAGAAGATATCATTAGCACTTAATGTTACCGTTAATTTTTTATTTAGAAACTGTCTATTGATAGTTGCATTTAATTGCCCGAAATTCTCCAACTCATAAAATTGTTGTTGTCCATTGGTTCTCCAAAACCCATTAATAGCTAGGGTTGATCTGGTGTCTAATTTTAAAGACTGGAAAGTGAAGAAAGTATAGCTTCCTCTATCAAAATTAAAGGGTTGATTTTCATAAAAACCATTATAAATATTTCTGCTATACTGCACCCCTACTACTGCAAAGAATTTTTTTCCAGGAGGGATTACACCAATTGCTCTAAAGTAGATTTCTTTATTTTTTCCTAGATTGTCGTATGTTCTATAAGATAATTGTTTGTCTAATGGAGAAGTATACACCACACTAGAGAAGATATCTTTGGTTTCATTCACCCCGTATGCAAAGATGGGCTTATCATCTACACTGATATTGGCCTCGTAATTAGAAGTAAACTGTGGTCTTAAATTAGGATTACCAATTTCGTAGGTATAGGGATCGATATACTTTGCAAAAGGATTAAGAAAATCATAACTAGGGCGACTAATTGTTTTTCGATAAACCAAATATCCTCTCATCTCATAGCCCATGATAGTAATAATCTTTCTACTCAAATACACATATGGAAATGCATCTGTTCTATTCACTAAAAAGTTAGTATCCTTTGGTATAAACTGCCTTCCCTCCATAATGGTTTGCTCTACTCTTGAACCCAACTTTAAAATCACAGCACCCCAGTTTTTGGAAGCTTGTAAATAACCAGCATTTACTTGTTCCTTAAAACTATAATTACTTGTTCTAAAAACATCTGGCATAGTTATACCAGCTATGGTTTTTACATATTTAGCATGGTTATCAAATTGCAAAATAGAGGTTTTAATACCCGTCTCCCAATTAAGCCCCAACCATTTCTTTTTCAAATCGGTCTGTGCAATAAAGCTGGTTCTATAATTACCAAAATCTCCTTCGCCACTTGAAGCAACTGCATTTCTTATTTGATTAGAATAGTTTTGATGGGTAGATGCTTCTGAATAATTTACCGATACATCTGTCACCCACTCTCCACTTAAAGTATCTAATTTGTATTTGGATCTAAAGGATTGATTAATATTATAATTATTCCCCTTATTGTTGATAATGGACTCATTCAATAAAGGCAATCCTGTAATACTTGCAATACCTGCATTATTTTTAGTAGTATTATTATAGAGATTATTACTTATCCTACCATCATAATTCAACTCCCATTTCTCTTTATAATTCTTTCCAATACCATAGCCCACATAAAAAGAATTACTAGGGTTCTGGGTTCTTGCTTTTTGAACAATGGTAGATTGGTCACTTAGTATTCTATTGGTATTATTAATACTATAGCCATTGTTATTATTGTACTGGGTATTTAAATAAGTGCTGTATTTATCATTGGTATTATTCAGGTTTACTCCAAAAAATTGATTGCCATATTGACCCTGATTCAAACCTGCATTCATAGAACCATTCAATCCCAATTTCACTCCTTTCTTTAATACAATATTTACCACTCCTCCTCCACCGCTAGCATCATATTTGGCAGATGGTGTTCTAATTAATTCAATTTTCTGAATCACATTCGGAGGCAAACTTTTTAATAAGGTTGCTAAATCAGATGGACTCATTTTTAAATCCCTGCCATTAATTTGCACGCCTGCAGGTGATAATCCATTTAAATAAATGTTTCCATCACTATCAATAAATATACCCGGTGTTTTCTCAATGGTCTCCATTGCATTGGTAGATCCTGCTGCCAATGGTTCTGGATCTACTATAGCTTTATCATCTTCCTGTCTTACCAAAGCCTTAGATGAAGTCACCACTACTTGATTTAATTGAGTAGGATCTTCTAATAATTTAATAGTAACAATGGAACTATTCTCTAATGCAATTGTTTTTGAATACTTTTTGTATCCAATGGCATTTACTTGAATAGTATAGTTTTTATTAGAAGCAATATTTGCACTTGCTACTCCATTGGAATCTGCAATCAATGCAAATTGCTTAGTAGAATCTAAAACAGATTTTACTTTGATGGAAGCAAATGGAATGCTATTGTTTCTAACATCCATCACTTTAAAGGTATAGTTTTTGGATTGTCCAAAACCAATACCAAAGCTTAATAAGCTAAATAATGCGAGCAATAAATGTTTCAATGGATACTAGATTTCTCCCTTGCCGTCTAACCAAAGCTTTACCGCTTCTGTTGTCACAGATTTTGGTCGCTCTAATGGGAATCCTAATGCACGATCCCAAGTTAAACTTGCTAATACACCTAGTGCACGGCTTACTGCGAACAATACAGTATAGAATTCATATTCTACTATACCATAATGTACTAATAAAGCACCACTATGTGCATCCACATTTGGCCAAGGGTTTTTCACCTTACCTAAAGATTCTAATATTGGAGGTACAGTTTCATAAATCTTCCAAACTGTATTCACTAATTTGTCATCTGCTAAATGCTTTTTACCAAATTCCATTTGTGCAGTGAAACGAGGATCTGTTTTTCTTAATACCGCGTGACCATATCCTGGAACTACTTTACCAGATGCTAAAGTCTTTTGTACATATTCTGCAATTTGTTCTGCAGTTGGATTGTCTGTACCAATCGCTTCTTGCATTTCAAAAATCCACTTGATCACTTCTTGATTTGCTAATCCATGTAAAGGACCAGCTAATCCATTCATACCAGCTGCATAACTTAAGTATGGATCACTTAATGCAGAACCTACTAAGTGTGTAGTATGTGCAGATACATTTCCTCCTTCATGGTCAGCATGAATGGTCATGTATAAACGCATTAATTCTTTTGTGCTTTCATCTTCAAAGCCCATCATATAAGCAAGGTTACCTGCCCAGTCTAATAAACCGTTTGGATGAATATGTTCGCTGTTCTTATATTTTCTTCTATAGATATACGCAGCAATTCTTGGTAATCTTGCGATTAAATCCATTGAATCATCATAAGTGAATTGCCAGTAATCTTTTTTATTCATGCCCTTTGCATACTCTTGAGAGAACTTGCTCTCTGTTTGCAATGCCATTACTGCTGCAACATACATCGTCATAGGATGTGTGCTGATTGGCAATGCATCAATCACATCAAATACATGTGAAGGAACATGACTTCTTCTTTGCCAATTGCTCGTAATTTCTTTTACATCTTCTTCTGTTGGAATTTCTCCCACCATCATTAAATAAAATAAACCTTCAGGTAATGGTTCATCACCACCTTTTGCCTTTGGTAATTTTGCTTGTAATTCTGGAATGGAATAACCTCTAAAACGAATTCCTTCTTGCGCATCTAACAAACTTGTTTCAGTAACTAAACCAGTCATACCACGCATACCTTGATACACTTGTGCTAAGGTGATTTCACCTATTTTTTTCTCTCCGTGTTGTTTGATGAGGTCTTTGATTTCAGCTGCAGCTGCTGTTGCTTTCGCACTGAATAAGTCTTTGATTGCTTCCATAAAAAAAGTATATAAATTAGGAACCTTTAATTTGGGGGCAAAGTTAGTTAAGAATAACTTATTTAGGCGCTTTTTTGTACAAATAATATACCACCCATATAAATATTAAATTGGGTATCCAAGCAGCCAATAATGGGGGTAAATTTCCCTTTGTCGAAAATATAGTTGAAAATCTATCTGTTAATATAAACACAGCTGCAATCACAAAGCCAAGGGCTAAATGGGACCCACTTCCTCCCCTTACTTTTCTACCTGCAATAATGGCCCCAATAAGGGTTAATAATAACACTGTAACGGGGGTAGCATCCCTCCTATACCTTTCAATTCTTAGTTCATTTAACCCTTCAGCCCCTCTTAAACTAGCCAAATTGATCTGACGGATTAATTGCGGGGTAGTTAACTTGTCTTTGGTGTACTTGTCTTTTTCTAAATCGGCTGGCTTAAATGGAAACTTTTTATCTAAATAAGGATAGTACTTTACCACTTCTTTATCATCCATCACTTTTCTTTCCACTGCTTCTGTTAACTGCCATAGTTTTTTAGCAGTGTCCCATAAAATAGTTTCTGCTCTTAAATTGTAAACCACTTTATCGTTCTTAGTCGTATATGCGAAAAAATTACCTCCTCTGTTATTGGTGGTATCGTACACATAGATGCCTGCGTAGGTAAAAGAGTCGATTCTAAAATACAAATCAGAAGAGCCTCTTACCAATGCATCATAACTTGAATTTTTATCGATATATGCGGCTTCAAAACTTCCTCTAATATTATTGGCTTTGGGAACAGTCCATTGATTCGCGATCCACAAAACCAATGCTAAAAAACTTCCACCAATCCAATAAGGTCTTAACCATCTATTGTAAGTAGTTCCACTTGCTAAGATGGCTACAATCTCGGTTTGACCCGCCATTTTAGAAGTAAAAAAGATCACCGAAATAAAAACGAACAAAGGGAATAGTAAAGCAATAATATGTGGAACAAATCCAATATAGTAATGCGTAATAATTTCATTCGCACTTAAACCGGTTCTTACAAAATCATCTGTCTTTTCACTCAAATCAATAACCACTGCAATTACTGCAAAGAAAAAGATGGCATAAAAAAATACCGACAAAAACTTTTTAATAATATACCAATCTAATTTTTTCAATGCCTTTATTTTATAATCGCTTACTAATTTGTTGAATCATACCTGTCTTCCAACTTCTATAGTCACCTGCAAGGATATGCTCTCTTGCCTGCCCTACCAACCAAAGATAGAAAGATAGATTTTGAATACTAGCCAATTGTAATCCTAATATTTCATCTGCCACAAATAAATGTCGCATATAAGCTTTTGTATAGTAATTGCTTAGTTCATTGGGTATACCTGGATCTAATGGCGAAAAATCATTTGCCCATTTTTTGTTTTTGATATTGATAACACCTTGACTAGTAAAGATCATTCCATTGCGACCATTACGAGTGGGCATTACACAATCAAACATATCCACCCCTAAATCTATTGCTTCCAAAATATTCCAAGGCGTGCCTACTCCCATCAAATACCTTGGCTTATCCTTTGGTAAATTTTCACAACAAAGTGCTGTAAACTCATACATTTCTTCTTCTGTCTCTCCCACACTTAATCCTCCAATGGCATTACCCACGGCGTTTTTAGAACTAATATATTCACAAGAAGCTTTTCTTAAATCCTTATACAATCCACCTTGTACAATGGGAAATAAATTTTGCGTGTATCCATATTTATCTGGAGTCTCTGCTAATCTGTTCACACATTTATCTAGCCATACATGCGTTAGATCCATACTTTTTCTAACATACTCATAAGTACTTGGTATAGGAGGACATTCGTCAAATGCCATAATAATATCCGCACCAATAGTTCTTTGAATATCCATTACTTTCTCCGGACTGAATAAATGTTTACTTCCATCAATATGTGATTGAAAAACCACACCCTCGGGCTTGATCTTTCTATTATTGGCTAAAGAAAAAACCTGGTATCCACCACTATCCGTTAAAATGGGTCTATCCCAACCCATAAATTGATGCAAGCCACCGGCTGCTTCTAAAACCTCTAATCCTGGTCTTAAATACAAATGATAGGTATTGCCTAAAATGATCTGTGCTTGAATATCTTGCTTTAACTGCTGTTGTGTAACTGCTTTCACAGACCCTATAGTCCCCACAGGCATAAAGATGGGCGTTTGTATTGTGCCATGATCTGTGGAAATTGTCCCAGCTCTAGAAGAGCCCTGATTACTTTCCTTTACTAATTCAAATTGTAATGCCGCCATATGGCAAAGGTAAGGTCAAAAACTTTACTTTTGCAGCATGATTAGCCTATCCGAACTAAGTCCCTATATCGTCATTGCGTTTATAGCTGTTATTGCTATTCAAGTGTTTTATTACTTGTTTTTCTTCTTAAGATTGGCCATTTACAAAAAGCCAAGCAAAGACTTGCATATGGAACACCCTGTTTCTGTGGTAATATGTGCGAGAGACGAAGCAGAAAACCTAGCCAATAATTTACCGGGAGTGTTGGTTCAAGATTATAGCACTACCCACGAAATAGTTTTAGTGAATGATAATTCAGAAGACGAATCCAAATATTTAATTGAGGAGTTCAAGAAATCATTTAAAAATTTAAACCCAGTTACTTTAACGCAGGAAGCTAAAATGATTAGTGGAAAAAAATTCCCTTTATCAATAGGTATTAAATCGGCCAAAAATGAGATCTTATTATTAACCGATGCAGATTGCGTACCTGCAAGTGAACACTGGATGAAACTAATGCAGGATGGGTATCAAGACGGTATTGAAATTGTTTTGGGATATGGTGCTTACAAAAAGAAGCCAGGCTTACTCAATAAACTTATTCGTTTTGAGACCTTTCAAACTGCTTTACAATATTTCTCTTATGCATTAGCAGGCCTACCTTATATGGGTGTTGGCAGAAACCTATCTTATAAAAAAGATGTTTTCTTGAGAAATAAAGGCTTCTCTTCTATCAATCAAATCCCAAGTGGGGATGACGATTTGTTTATTAATCAGGTGGCTAATGCCAAAAACACAGCCATCGTAATTGACCACGAAGCACATACATTAAGTGAGCCTAAGACTAGTTTTAATGCATGGATGAATCAAAAATACAGACATTATACTACTAGTAAGTACTATAAAAAATCTCATTCATTCTTATTGGCTTTATATGCCATTAGTTTGTTTTTAGTTTATCCAATGACCATTGCAGCTTTACTCATTTCAAAAGAATATATTTTAGTAGGTTCTATATTCGGCGTAAGATTAATTTTACAAGCGAGCATTTTAAGAGGTGCTATGAAAAAATTAAATGAGTTGGATTTATGGCCTTGGTTTATACTATTTGATATCTGGTCAATTTTTTATTATTTATTTACTTTGCCAAGCGTATGGAAAGCACCCCAGAAAAATTGGAATTAATCACCCAATACTTTGCTGATTTTACTGATGAGCAATTACAACAATTTGCTGCACTAGAAGGCGCTTACAAAGAATGGAACGCCAAGATTAATGTCATCTCTAGAAAAGATATAGATCATATTTATTTGCATCATGTATTGCATTCTTTAAGTATTGCAGCGATAGTTGAATGGGAAAAAGGAACACAGGTGATTGACATTGGCTGTGGTGGCGGATTTCCTTGCGTTCCTATGGCCATCTTCTTCCCTGAAGTGCAATTCTTAGCAGTAGACAGCATAGCGAAGAAATTAAAAGTGGTAGATGCAGTTTGCGAAGTTGCTGGCATTAAAAATATTACTACCAGACACGCAAGAGTCGAAGAAATCAAGAACAAGAAATTTGATTATGCCATAAGCAGAGCTGTTGCTCCTTTAAAAGATTTATGGAGATGGGCAGATCCTATCTTACATAAAAAAGCAAACCAACCCGGAGGATTGATTTGCTTAAAAGGTGGTGATTTACACCAAGAAATTTCAGAAAGTGGAGTGCGCCCTAAAATGATGTCTATTTATGATATCTTCCAAGAAGATTATTTTAAAGAGAAGTTCATCATTCAGGTTAAAAAGTAACGCATTTGAACCAACTCCTCTTAGTTAGGAATTTCAATTTTATTATTAGATCTATTTACATCAGGCATTCTTTGTGAAGGATCTATTTCAATACTCTTTAGTTGTGAAATAGGCTTGCTTAACTCAAATGAATAAGTGGGTGCTGTCCATTTCCATTCAGCATGTGTTATCCAATTAGCTACTTCAGCTTTTTTACCAGACAACATTAAATCTAAAGGCATATAATGTGTTTCTGAACTTCCATCTTTGTAGGTTACGAAAACTTCAACAGGCATGGGCATCTTCCCTACTCTTTGAATACTTAAAATAGCTCCTTTCTCTCCTGCTTGAATATCATTCAAACCATAATCCACAGTCTTGGTGCTATTCATCCAATATTCTTTGAACCATTGTAATTGTATACCACTTGTTTTTTCAGCCACTCTAGTAAAATCATTGGCGTTTGGATGTTTAAATTTCCAAGTAGCATAATAATTGAGTAATGTTTTATCTCTTAATGAATCGCTTATAATATAACCAAGCACTCCTAAGAATGTTGCACCTTTACTATAAGCAGCGCTACTATAGGCCATATTAGTATTGTAATGATCAGAGTGGGTACTCATAGGTTCTTCATAACCACTTTTTGCTAAACCATAATATCCTGCATAGTTACCTGCTTGCACATAAGGTAATTGCGTTTTAGCTGTTTCATGAGCAGCTTTAATTTGTGCTTTTGCTTTCTCACTTAAGTAAGGAGAATTAGTCGCGTGATTTTCATCGTACCAAAAAGAAATAGCTTCTTCTCCAAAACTAGTAAAGCCTTCATCCATCCATGGGAACAAACTTTCATTAGTACCTAATATATGTTGATACCAACTATGCATCCACTCATGAAATACCGTACCCAAACCTGGACCTTTTAATAAAGTAGCCATTGCATATTCCATACCACCATCACCACCTTGAATGAAGGAATATTGAGGATAAGGATAAGCACCAAATTTCTTTTCCATATAAGGCAATGCTTTTTCTGCAGCCCATAATACATTCGCCCATGCGCTGTCTGCTTGAGCGTCTTTCTCTTTATAATACACATGTAATGTCAAACCCTTACGAACTTCTTTAGATAAATGTTTGAAATGATCATCCGCTGCCCAAACAAAATCGTGAATATTAGACCCCTTAAAATTCCATGTCTTATTTCCATTAGCGTCTGCAGTAGCAGTAGGATTTTGTAATACACCTGTTGCAGCCACCATATAGTTTTTATCCAATGTTAAACTCACATCATAATTACCCCACACCCCATAAAATTCTCTAGCTATGTAAGGGTTGGTATTCCAACCTTGATAATCGTATTCCACCATTTTAGGATACCACTGACTCATGGAGAATCTCACCCCTTCTGCATTGTCTCTTCCAGAACGACGAATTTGTTTAGGTACTTGTGCTTCAAAATTCAAACTCAAGCTTACTGAAGACTTAGGAAGGATAGCTTGCGTTAAAACAACTTCTAAAATTGTTTCATGATCAATTAATTGTTGTGCTTTACCTGCAATGGTAATTTGGCTAATTCTTTGGTAACCTATTTCTTCTGGCTTTAATTGTTGGATTCTATCTTTCACTCTCGCATCCCAATCCTGCACTTGCATACCTCTTCTATTGGTGAAAGTGGTTTTACCTAATTCTCTACTTCTTTGATCCATTGCAGAATTTGGTTGAAACGCATTCCAATACATATGGAAATAAATCTTACGCAATGTATCGGGAGAATTATTGGTGTACACAATATTCTCTGTACCCTTTACAATATTGGTTTGCACATTTAAGGCAGCATTGATTTTATAATCAATATGCTGTTGCCAACGATCTGCTTGAGCAGATACATTAAATACGAATGCTACAATAGCAAAACCCACAATAGATAGCTTCTTCATAATTTTGAATTAAGAAGCTAATTTAAGCAATAAATTAAAATAAAGTTATTCTTTACCCGATACTACAATCACTATCTCGCCTTTCACTTGCTTGGCAGAAAAATGTGCAATTAAATTTTCAAGGGTATCTGTGATATTCTCTTCGTAGATTTTGGTAAGCTCTCTGCTCACTGCCGCTTTTCTATCGGCACCAAAGTATTCTTTAAATAATTCAAGTGTTTTAACTAAGCGCATAGGACTTTCGTAAAAAATCATGGTGCGTTCTTCATTAGACAAAGACTCCATTAAAGTCTTCTTGCCTTTTTTCAATGGAATAAAACCTTCAAACACAAAACTTGATGCAGGCAATCCACTATTGGTTAAAGCGGGCACAAATGCTGTAGCTCCTGGCAAACTAGTTACTTCGACCCCAGCAGCTTTGCAAGCTCTTACTAATAAAAAAGCTGGATCAGAAATACCTGGCGATCCAGCGTCGGTAATAAGCGCAATATTTTTTCCTGCACTTAGTTGAGAAACCAAATGCTCGACCACTTTATGCTCATTATGCTGATGATAGGGAGTGAGTGGTTTTTGGATATTGTAATGCTGTAATAATTTGGAGGAAGTTCTTGTATCCTCGCACAAAATAAAATCAACCTGTTGTAGTACTTCCACTGCCCTGAATGTGAAATCTTTTAAATTCCCAATGGGAGTAGGTACTAAATAAAGCATATGATTGAACTAAGCTTTAATGAATTCGATTTCGAAATATTCCATTACAGCGTTCGCTAATAATTGCTTGCTTGCATTTTCTGCCACTTCTCTTGCAGCAGCTTCATTAGCAGCCTCAATTTGCAAAGTGATATGCTTACCAACTCTAACATCTTGAACACCTGTCATACCTAAATTATGTAAACCGCCTAATACCGCCTTTCCTTGTGGATCTAATAAATCTTTTAAAGGCATTACTTTAATTTGAACTTGGAATATCATGTTTCAATTATTGTGTGATTGTTTTACGATAGATCAAAGATACTATGCAATAGCCAATAAAGCCAAAAGGCACAGCCCACCATCCAAAAAATACCGCTGAAATAGCTGTTTCCAATGCCACTATCACCAATGGCCAAAGCAGCTTTTTCTTGCCAGACAAGCTTTTCAGAGCCAACATAGGTGTTTTCATCACCATTAAATAACTCACTAACAAAATATACACATACCAAAAAATGGGGCTTAATAAAAGCTTAGAAACAACCGGCATTTGTGCTTGCCAGTATAATAATGGAAAAGCTGCTGTTAAAATTCCTATCATTGGAATAGGCACTCCTTTGAAATAAGTAGTTTGTTGGGTGTCCAAATTAAATCTACCCAATCTATATGCTCCTGCCATGGCAATTAAAAATGCTGGTGCCATTAAAAAAGAAGGACTTGACAATGCATTTACATTATCTGCTAATGCTAATCTTAAAAATTGAAAAACAATACAAGCTGGAGCCACTCCAAAACTTACTACATCTGCTAAGGAGTCTAGTTGCTTCCCTAATTCAGAATTCACTTTTAATAATCTTGCCACAAATCCATCAAAGAAATCTACAATAGCTGCGATCATAATACATACACTCGCCAAATATAATTTCTCAGGTATTTCAATAATGATATCTCCTACTTGGTCTACTGAAGCTACTGCGCCTTTTTGAAATGTATACACAATGGCCCAACAACCAAAAAACAAATTCAAGAGTGTAATAATATTAGGAATGTGTTTACGCATCTTACTTCTTTGATTTTTTCATTAAAGCTTCTATTTCATCTGCTTTAATGGGAATGTTTTTAAACAAATCTTGATGTCCCGTTTTAGTAATCCAAATATTATTCTCTATTCTAACACCCATTTGCTCTTCTTTAATATAAATACCTGGTTCTACAGTAAAGACCATACCTGCTTGAATAGGAGCAGTTCTTGTACCTAAATCGTGTACATCAATTCCTAAATGGTGAGAAATTCCATGGTATAAATATTTTCTATAAGCTTTGTTTTCTGCGTCTTCGTTTTTAATATCTGATTTAGATAACAAACCAATTTTCAAGAATTGCTTGGTAGCTTCTTCCCCCACTTTATCTGTGTATTTCACAATTGAAATACCTGGCTTTAAAATAGATTTAGCATAATCGTGCAAATGTAAACATGCATTGTACACTTCTTTTTGTCTTTTGGTAAACTTCCCATTTACTGGAACTGTTCTGGTTAAATCTGCATTATACCCGCCATATGCTGCACCAAAGTCCATTAAGATTAATTCTCCATCCTTACATTGATTGTTATTACTTACATAGTGCAAGGTTCTTGCATTATCTCCACTAGCTAAAATGCTATGGTATGCAGGACCTGTTGCTCTTTGGCTTAAGAAAGAATGATAAATCTCCGCTTCAATTTCGTATTCATACACACCTGGCTGAATAAATTTCAATAATCTTCTAAAAGCTACTTCTGTAATATCAATGGCTTTTTGAATTACTTGAACCTCTTCCTTGGTTTTAATTCCTCTTAAATCTTTTAATAGTTTTGCCGCTCTTAAATATTGATGCAATGGATATCTTGATTGCATCTCATCGATAAAACGATATTCACTTGTTCTTACTAAATTATTTTTTCTGTCGTTCTCGTTAGAATCTAAATAAATAGCATCTGCTAAATGTATCCATGTTTGCAACATGGCATCTACTGAATCTGCCCAAACAATAGTTTTCATTCCAGAGATGGCAGTTGCTTCATTCGCTCTTAATCTTTTACCATCCCAGATTTCTTTTAACTCTTGTGGTCTAGTTAATACCAATACTTCTCTATACTTTGGATCTGGGTTGTTAGGGAATAAAATCACCATCGAACCTTCTTGCTCTATACCAGATAACCAAAACAAATCACTGTTTTGTTGAAAATGATGTAATGCATCTCCGTTTAATGGGAACTCATCATTACTTACAAATATGGCAATGCTATTGGGTTGCATTTTTGCCATAAATCTTTTTCTATTCTGAATGAAGATATTATTATCTAATGGGAGATATTTACTCATAATGTTTCTTTTAAGAATTTGTCTACTTGCAAGATAATCAAAATTCGCACTGCTAGGCGATCTTACCCCAACCAATTTTTGATTTCTGTGATAGTAAATATGCTTTTAATGGAGCATTTTCTGGGGTGGATAAATTAGGATCTTTTTCACAAATTGCAGTAGCCAATTCCTTTGCTTCAACCAATGCTTGTCTATCATTAATGATATTGGCCAATTTAAAATTCAATGCACCACTTTGTCTTGTTCCGTCTATGTCTCCTGGACCTCTAATTTCTAAATCTTTCTCAGCAATAATAAATCCATCTGTATGATCACACATGATCTTCAAGCGTTCTCTTGCTTCCCTACTTGCCTTTACACTACTTAATAATATACAATAACTCTGCTCGGAACCTCTACCAACCCTACCCCTTAACTGATGCAATTGAGACAAACCAAATTTCTCTGAACTCTCAATCACCATCACACTTGCATTAGGCACATTCACACCCACTTCAATCACCGTTGTTCCCACCAATATTTGCGTATCTCCAGAAACAAATCTTTGCATATTGGTTTCTTTCTCAATATTCTTTTGTCTTCCATGCACCATACTAATTTTGTAAGTAGGTTCTGGAAAATAACTTTTTACTTGTTCATAGCCCTGCATTAAATCTTCAAAACTTAATTTCTCACTCTCTTCAATTAATGGATAAACAAAATAAGCCTGTCTTCCTTTTTGTATTTCCGTTTTCACAAAATCCATCACATTCGCTCTAGCAGTTTCAAAACGATGCACTGTTTTAATAGGTTGTCTACCAGGAGGTAATTCATCCATCACGCTATAATCCAAGTCCCCAAATGCAGTCATGGCAAGGGTTCTAGGAATAGGCGTTGCCGTCATCACTAATACATGCGGAGGTATAGTAGCTTTTTTCCAAAGCTGCGCTCTTTGTGCTACACCAAAACGATGTTGCTCATCGATCACTGCTAAACCTAGGTTTTTAAATTGTACAACTTCTTCAATAATAGCATGCGTGCCCACTACAAAATGAATGGTATCATCTAATAAACCTTGCAATATTCTTCTTCTCTCTGCAGTCTTTGTACTACCGGTTAATAAAGCTACTTCAATAGGCATGTCTTTTAGTAATTCAGACAAACCTGCATAATGTTGTTGCGCTAAAATTTCTGTGGGTGCCATCATACAACTTTGATAACCATTGTCCGCAGCAATTAGCATAGAAAGCAGTGCTATCATAGTTTTACCACTACCTACATCACCTTGCAATAATCTATTCATCTGATATCCTCTTGCAGTATCCTGTCTAATTTCTTTGATGACTCTTTTTTGTGCACCTGTTAATTCAAAAGGTAAATGATGATTATAGAAATTATTAAAATAATCTCCTACCACTTCAAATTTATGTCCTCTACTATTTTTATGTCGATCTATTTTTATTAAACTCAACCTTACTTGCGCAATAAATAATTCTTCAAAGACCAATCTATTCAATGCTTTTTTATACTGCGCCTGTGATAAAGGAAAATGAATTTGTCTGTATGCTTCCCATCTACTCATTTTATCTTTAAGAAGTGTAGCTGGCAAATTTTCAGGCAAATCTCTTTCACTGATTTGCATAAAAAGCGCTTGGGTTAATTTACCAATCTGCTTCCCATTTAATCCTCTTGATTTTAATTTTTCAGTGGATGGATACACAGGCTCTAAAACAGATTTTTGTCCAGCAGTGGCAGCAATATAAGGTTCAATCTCGGGATGCACTATTTGCGCTCTACCATTGAAAAAACTTACCCTTCCAAAAACGATATAGGTTTGGCCTTCTACCAATTGCTTCTGTACCCAGTTAATTCCCTGAAACCATGCCAATTCAATTTGACCAGTTTGGTCTCTTAATTGGCTCACTAGTCGCTTTGCTCTCTTCTCCCCCAAAATATCCATGCCCATCAACACTCCCTTTACTTGAACAAAGTCCTGGTCTGGGGTGATTTTGGCGATGTCTGTAACCTGTGTTTTATCGATATGTCTATGCGGGAAATGGTTTAGAAGGTCCCCAAAAGTGTACAAATTCAGCTCTTTTTTAAGCATATCTGCCCTTAGCGGGCCCACCCCTTTAAGGTATTCGATGGGGCTAGATAAAAGAGTGGATTGACTCAAGCTAATTTTTTTTGGGATTGGGTACAAATATCCCAAAAAGATGGCAAAAAATGGGGTCTTGTTTCATTATCTTCGCACAGCTATGGAAAAGGAAATTGTATTAAGTGGAATTAGGCCAACCGGCTTTCTTCATTTGGGGAACTATTTTGGTGCAATGCGCAATTATGTGCGTATGCAAGATGAATATAATTGCTACTTTTTTGTAGCTAACTGGCATAGCTTAACTACCCACCCTGATACCAAGACTTTACAAGAAAGTGTATTAAGAGTAGTTGCTGAAAATATTGCTTGTGGATTAGATCCTGAGAAAGTGTCTTTGTATGTTCAAAGTGATGTGCCGGAAATTGCAGAATTGTATTTGTATTTAAATATGTTGGCTTATAAAGGTGAGTTGGAAAAGACCACCACTTTTAAAGACAAAGTAAGAATGCAACCGGAAAATGTGAATGCAGGATTATTAACTTACCCTGTATTACAAGCCGCTGATATTTTAATTCATCGTGCAGTAAAAGTGCCGGTAGGAAAAGACCAAGAGCAAAACTTAGAGATGGCTAGAAATTTTGCAGAAAGATTTAACCATCGTTATGGCGAAACCTTCCCTCTTCCATATGCCTTCAATTATAATAGTGAATTGGTTAAGATCTTAGGTTTAGATGGAAATGGCAAAATGAGCAAGAGCGAAAACCAAATGACTACTTTGTTTTTAGCAGACGAGGATGACTTGATTCGTAAAAAAGTAATGAAGGCTAAAACTGACCAAGGACCATTAACCCCAAATTCTGAGAAGCCAGATTATATCCAAAACTTATTTACACTGATGGGTTTAGTAAGTACTCCAGATACAGTGAAAAAGTTTGAAGATGATTTTAATAATAGCAGCGAAGGCAATTGTATCATCCGTTACGGAGATATGAAAAAGCAATTGGCAGAGGATATGGTTAACTTTATTAATCCTATTAGATCGAAGGCCGCAGACTTACAAGCAAACAAAGATTTATTGTTGAAAATAATTCATCAAGGTGCAGATAAAGCAAGAGCTAGTGCATCCACTACACTCACTAAAGTTAGAAATGCAGTTGGCATGAATTATTAAAAACAAATACCCTTAATTAGATATCCAAATCATATGGCAAAAGCAGCAGCACTTAAAAAACCGAAACATGTAGCAATCGCTGGAAATATCGGAGCAGGTAAAACCACATTGACAGAAGCCTTAAGTAAGCATTATCGCTGGATTCCACAATTCGAAGATGTGGATCATAACCCTTATTTAACTGACTTCTATGACGATATGCCTCGTTGGAGTTTTAATTTACAGATCTATTTCTTACACGGTAGATTAAACCAAATTTTGGATATCCAAAAAGGAACTGAAACAGTTATTCAAGACAGAACCATCTATGAAGATGCGAATATTTTTGCTCCTAACTTACACGAGATGGGCTTAATGAGTAAGCGTGATTTTGATAACTACTTTTCTTTCTTCTCTACTATTAAATCCATGGTGCAGCCTCCAGACTTATTAATTTATTTAAAATGCTCTGTACCAACATTGGTTGCGCAAATTCAAAAAAGAGGTAGAGAATATGAAGAGAATATCAGACTAGATTATTTAAAAAAGTTGAATGATTTTTACAATAAGTGGATTGACAATTACAAAGAAGGTCCATTATTAGTGATTGATTGCGATAAGAATAAGTTTGGCGAAAACGAGGAAGACCTTGGAGAGATTATTAGCAAGGTTGACGGTATGTTATACGGATTGTTCTAGTTGAAATTATTTTTAAAGACCTTTTGAGATGAATAAAATTACACCCGAACTTTTAGAAGCATTTAAATCTATTGTAGGAGCTGAATATACTTTTACAGACACAGAGAGCTTTGAAAAATATGGTAAAGATGAAACAGAGCGATTACATTATAATCCAGAAGTAGTTGTTAAACCCAGAACTGCAGAAGAGATTAGCGCTTTGATGAAATTATGTAATCAGCATGTAATTCCTGTGACTCCTAGAGGTGGTGGTACTGGTTTAAGTGGTGGTGCTTTACCTCATTTAGGCGGCTTAGTGATTGCGATGGAACGCTTTAATAGCATTCTAGAAATTGATGAGAGAAATTTACAAGTAACTACAGAACCTGGTGTGATTACAGAAGTATTGCAAGATGCTGTAAAAGCGGTGCACTTATTTTATCCTCCTGATCCAAGTAGTAAGGGATCTTGTTTTATTGGTGGAAATATTGCTGAAAATTCTGGTGGCCCTAAAGCCGTTAAATATGGTGTGGTAAAAGACTATGTATTAAACTTAGAGATTGTTACCCCTACTGGAGACATTATTTGGACAGGTTCGAATGTATTGAAAAATTCTACTGGTTATAACTTAACGCAATTATTGGTGGGTAGCGAAGGAACTTTAGGTATAGTGACCAAGATTGTATTGAAATTAATTCCATTACCAAAGTTTGATTTGTTGATGTTGGCTCCATTTACCAACCTTGAAAAAGCAAGCGAAGCAGTAAGTGCGATTTTTAGAGCAGGTATTACTCCAAGTGCGATGGAATTAATGGAAATAGATTCTATTAAGATTGTGAGCAAGATGGTAGACAGTACTGCATTCCCCGTATCAGATGATATTGCCGCACATTTGATCATTGAAGTGGACGGAAATAATATGGATGTATTGATGGGAGAAATGGAAGCTATTGCAGAAGTATTAACTCAATACGAAGCAGGCGAAATTTTCTTTGCAGACGATGCGCAACAAAAAACTGAATTGTGGAAATTAAGAAGAAGAGTTGCTGAAGCAGTGAAAAGCGTAGGCTACACTATTGAAGAAGATACAGTGGTACCAAGAGCAGAATTACCAAAATTAGTAAAAGGGGTGAAAGAATTAGGTGCACAATATGGTTTTCATGCAGTTTGTTATGGTCATGCTGGAGATGGAAATTTACATATTAGAATCAACCACCCTACTATTAAAAATAGTCATGGTAGCGAAGAGATGAATGCTATCTTAAAAGAATTATTTGTATTAGTACATAGCTTAGGCGGTACTATTAGTGGCGAGCACGGAATTGGATTAATCCAAAAACCATATATGCCTGTTGTATTTAAAGATGCTTCTTTAGAAATTATGAAAGGCATTAAAAAAGCTTTCGATCCAAACAATATTTTGAATGCAGGTAAAATTTTTGATGTAAACTAATTTCAATGAAACAGTTTTTAACCATTGGGGTTCTATTAGTTGCTTTGAATGTATGTGCTCAAAACACTACCATTCAGACTACTAAATTATTAGAACCTGAAAAACCTTGGATGATTGGTGGTGGATTGGTTTTAGGCGGTGGAACTGGATCTTTTCAAATTGGTTTAAATCCTGAACTGGTTAAATCATACAACGATTATATTGACCTTGGTTTGATTTCAAATATCTATTATAGCTCTTACAGAACTGTAGCTTCTATTGATGGCATTAATGCTAAATACCATAAGACTCAATTTGGAGTTGGTGGATTTGCTAGAGTTTGGCCATTGAACGAATTCTTTTTACAAATTCAACCAGAGTACAATTGGACTTGGGCAAAATCTACAGATATTGTTGATAATATTTCCAACAAAGCTTCTGTAAGTGCTACAAGCGTTTTAGCAGGTGTAGGGTATGGCAGAAGAACAGAGAGTGGTTTTTCTTACTTAAGTATCATGATTGACTTAGTGAATTCTCAACAATCTCCCTATGGTATGGGACAATTAAGACCACAACCTATCTTTAGAGCAGGATTTGGTTTACCAATTCGTTTAGCTAAGAAAAAATAGCAGCTAACTCTTCCCTATTATTACAGATAGTAAATCTATATCTTGGTTTCTCGTACAAGAAGCCTTCTGATTCCATTTTTTGAATCATTTCCACCAAAGGATTATAAAAGCCCTCGAAATTATATAAGACAATTTTCTTTTCGTGAATACTCAAATTATTCCATACCAACATTTCAAACAATTCATCGAAAGTACCCAAGCCCCCAGGCAAAGCCACAGCTATATCACATTTATCATACAGCAATAGTTTTCTTGCATGCATGTTCTCCGTAACAATCAATTCAGTTAAACCGGTATGCTGCGCTTCCCATTCTAACAATAATTTGGGAATAATCCCTATAACTTTCCCGCCCTTTTCTAAACAACCATTGGCCACTGCTCCCATTAAACCTTTATTTCCTCCCCCATACACCATCTCAATTTCTTTTTCGGCTAGCAAAGCCCCTATAGCCTTTGCTTCTAATTCAAAAGATGGATGATTGCCAGATTTGGACCCACAAAATATGGTTACAGCTTTTGGTTTCATAGATATCAAATTTAAATCGATGACACAAAATAGTCAATTAATTGAAACTTTGTTATTACTTTGCTAATACTAATTTAACCATCATGAGCGCTCCATTATTATTTGTATTTGTTATCATTTATTTCTTGATTTTATTAGGTGTTGCTAAGATTACTGGTAAGAACAGTAATAATATGTCTTTCTTTATTGGAAACAAGAACAGCAACTGGATGTTGGTGGCATTTGGCATGATTGGAACTTCTTTAAGTGGTGTAACTTTTGTGAGTGTACCTGGTGCTGTAGGAAGAGACGCATTTCATTATTTACAAATTACCATTGGATACCTTATTGGCTATTTATGTATTGCTTACATACTATTACCTATTTACTATAAGTTAAACCTCACATCTATTTATAATTATTTAGAAACTAGATTAGGATTTAAGGCATATAAAACCGGCGCTTCTTTCTTTGTATTATCAAGAACACTTGGTGCAACAGCAAGATTGTATTTGGTGGTGAAAATTTTACAAGTATTTATTTTAGATAGTATGGGTGTTCCATTTTGGGGAACTACTTTGGTTATTTTGGCAATGATCTTATTGTACACATACGAAGGGGGTGTAAAAACCATTGTATGGACAGATACTTTACAAACATCAGGCATGTTATTGGGATTAATTATCTGTAGTGTGTATATACTTTCAACTATGGACTTTACTGCCATGCAAGCTTATACAGCCATGCAATCAAGAGGCTATGCAACCATCTTTGATATAGATGTGAATAGCAAGTCCTTCTTTTTGAAACAAATTATTGGTGGTGCATTTGTGACTTTAACGATGACTGGATTAGATCAAGAAATGATGCAAAAGAATATTTCTGTAAAGACTTTGAAAGATGCGCAAAAAAATATGATCACCATTGGTATCACTATGTTAATTGTAATAAGCATGTTTTTATTCCTAGGTGGCTTATTACATATTTACGGAAGAATGGTAAGCGTGAATGCAGTGGGTGATGACTTATTCCCTGCTTTAGCATTAAACCATATGCCTCCCTATTTATCTATCATTTTTATCCTTGCTTTAATTTCTGCATTATTTCCAAGTGCAGATGGAGCAATTACTGCATTAACTTCTAGTTTCTGTATTGATTTATTGGGCATGCAAAGAAATCAAGAATGGGATGAGGCGAAGAAGAAGAAAATCAGACAAACAGTTCACTTGAGTTTTGCTTTGATCTTTTTAGTTATAGTAATGATTTTTAAATGGATTGATAACAAGAGTACCATTGATTTATTATTGAAGATTGCTTCCTATACATACGGGCCTCTACTAGGCTTATTTGCCTTTGGGATATTAACCAGTAGAACAATCAATGATAAGTGGTCTCCAATCCCTTGTTTTGCTGCACCAATCATTTGTTTGATATTGGACAAATACCAAAATGCTATTTTGGGCGATTTTAAAATAGGACAAGAACTATTGATCATTAATGGTTTAATTACTTTTATAGGTTTATGGCTAATTTCAAAGCCTGGTATCAAAAAAATATAGACCTTTGCGCATGGACTTGATTCATCCCAAGGCAAACGATTATGTAGATCAATATAGCAACGCTACCCCCCCAGTTTTAAAAGCTATGTACGAAGCCATTTTGGCCGAGCACCCTCATGCCCATTTGCAAAGCAATTGGAACCAAGGTGGGTTTTTGGCTTTTTTTAGCAAGATTATACAACCTAAATTCATTATTGAAATTGGAACATTCAATGGCTTTAGTACTTTATGCTTGGCCGAAGGTTTAACTAATGGAGGACAAATAGATACTATTGAACTGAGAGAAGAAGATGCTCGAAGAGCCCAGTCTTATTTTAATCAATATAGTCAGGACAAAAGTATCATACAACATATAGGTGATGCTAAAGCCATCCTACCTAATCTTCCTCATACATACGATTTAGCTTTTATTGATGCAGATAAAACTGGATATATAGACTATTATACCATCTTGAAACCCAAAATGAATTCAAACGGCATTATTATAGTAGATAATACTTTGTTTCATGGAGAGGTATTGGAAGAGAAAATAAGTGGAAAAAATGCAAAAGCCATTCAAGCATTTAATGAAATGATTGCTCAAGAAACAGATACTGAAAAGATCATGTTAACAATAAGAGATGGATTAACACTCATCAGAATAAAATAAAAATATGATAAAACATTTTTTAATATTAGTGTGTTTATTGATGGGCATACAATCAACCCATGCTCAATCAGAGGCCACAGTAGTATACATTGAATTATACAAGAAAATTGCTGTGCAAGAAATGAAACGTACAGGTATTCCTGCATCAATTACATTAGCACAAGGTATTCTTGAATCTAATAGCGGAGAGAGCAATTTGGCAAAACAATTCAATAATCATTTTGGAATTAAGTGTAAGTCAGATTGGAAAGGAGAAACGACTTTTCAAGATGACGATACTAAACAAGAATGTTTTAGGGTATACCCTACTGCATTAGCTTCTTTTAAAGACCATTCTGATTTCTTAAAAAACAGACCAAACTATGCTCCTTTATTTGCCTTGGATCCAGTAGATGATAGCGCTTGGGCATATGGCTTAAAAAAAGCAGGATATGCTACTGCTGCTGACTACCCAAAAAGATTATTAAAAATTATAGATGACTATGAACTGTCTCAATATAATTTTCCAGAATTAGATGACGAGATAGAAGAAAAAGATTCTGTTGTGACTAAAACCAAAGATATCATTCTTCCCAAATTAAAAGATACTTTAGTTGCTAAAGGAAAAGATACTATATCCAATACCAAAGTGGATACAATTCGAACGATCACCCAAGCTCAAATAATAGCAGCAGATTCTAGTTCCATTTCATTATCTAAAGTAAGTGGAGTAAACTCTATTGACTCTGGCTATTCTAATGAAATTCCTACAATGAAAGGAGTAGAAATTTTGAAAGAAAACACTACTAAAGATAGCCTTGTTAAGCCCATTGCATCAATCGATACAACTAAAAACGAACCTATTCCAGTTCCCATCATAAAGAATCTTGTAAATTATCCTAAAGGAAGATTCAAAATAAACCAAGTACCTGCTATCTGGGCTGAAGCTGGAAGTTCATATTTACAAATTGCTCAAACCTATCGTATTCCTTTGTATAAATTATTTGCATACAATGATATCGAAGAGGCTGATATTTTATCAGAAGATCAATTAGTATTTTTATCAGAAAAGAAAAAAACTGGAGAAAAAAGTATACATATAGCAAAGGAAGGAGAAACCTTATATAGTATCTGCCAAACTGAAGGTGTTCAATTGAAATTTTTAATTTCTTATAATATCAATCTTCCAAAGGGGCTTTTAAAAGAAGGAACCAATGTCTTTTTATTTAAACCAAAAGAAGCGACACCTATTGTAATACCAGCAAAAGCACCAGCGAAAGTGCCAGCAAGAAATACATTTAATTTGTTCAAAAGAAAAAATAAATAAAACCCATGTCTACTATCAAAGTATTAGATAAAGAATTTGTGCCCTATTTAAGCGAAGCTTCTATTCAAGAAAAAATTACTGAATTAGCTGCCATATTGAATAAAGAATATGAAGGAAAGAAGCCCATCTTCTTGTCTATTTTAAATGGTTCTTTTCTATTTACAGCAGACCTATTTAAACAAATCACTATTGAAGCAGAAGTTTGCTTTATCAAATTAGCTTCTTATAAAGGAACTACTTCTACTGGTAATGTGATTACTGCAATTGGCTTAGATGCTAATGTTAGAGATAGACATATCATTATTTTGGAAGATATTATTGACACAGGCAAAACCCTGCATCACTATTTACCTCAATTAGAAAGCCAACAACCCGCAAGTGTTAAAATCGCAGTGTTATTAAATAAGAAAGAAGCATTAGCCTTCCCAGTGAAAGTAGATTATAGCTGTTTTGATATCCCCAACAAATTTGTAGTAGGCTATGGCTTAGACTATGATGGTCTAGGTAGAAATTCTAAAGTAATTTATCAACTTAAATAAAAAAAGATATAAATAAAAAAGGGGGTAACTATTGTACCCCCCCTTTTTTATTTAAACGCGTCTTTTACTTTTTCATAAAAACTCTTCTCTCCCTTCGTTGGTTTTGGTTGAAAGTTTTCACTTGCTTGCATTTTTTCCAATGCTGCTTTTTCTTCATCAGAAACATGTTGTGGTGTCCAAATATTCACATGAATTAATTGATCCCCTCTTCCATATCCTTGTACTTCTGGGAAACCTTTTCCTTTCAATCTAAACATTTTACCACTTTGTGTACCAGCTGGTATTTTAATCTTTGCTCTACCATCAATGGTAGGGACTTCTACATTGGTACCAAATATTGCATCTGGAATAGTGATGTATAAATCATAAGCCACATTCACCCCATCTCTATGTAAAAACTCATGTGGCTCTTCTTCGATCATAATGATTAGATCTCCAGACATACCACCACGCTCTCCAGCATTCCCTTTCCCAGACATGCTTAATTGCATACCATCACTCACACCTGCTGGAATATCAATTGAAATAGTTTCTTCTCCGTATACTCTACCTTCTCCTTTACAAGAACCACACTTCGCAGTTACTGTACTTCCCTCACCATTACATGTAGGACAAGTATTCACTGTTTGCATTTGTCCTAAGAAAGTATTGGTTACTTTCTTTACTTGTCCAGAACCCTTACAAGTTCCGCAGGTTTGCATACTGTCTTTATCTTTTGCACCATTACCACCACAGGTTGTACAAAGCACATGCTTTTTTACTTTCACTTGCTTGTTTACACCATTCGCAATCTCTTCAAAATTCAATTTTAATTTAATACGCAAATTGCTTCCTCTTTGACCTCTTGCTCTTGCACCACCTCTTGATCTGCCACCTCCCCCAAAGAAACTTCCAAAAGCATCGTCTCCAAAAATATCTCCAAACTGACTAAAGATATCATTCATATCCATACCCGCTCCGCCGTGGAATCCACCGCCACCAGAACCAGGACCAAATGCCTGATGTCCAAAGCGATCGTATTTTGCTTTTTTATCAGCATCACTTAAAATCTCGTAGGCTTCTGCAGCTTCTTTAAATTTTTCTTCGGCTGCTTTATCTCCAGGATTTCTATCTGGATGATATTGCATCGCTACTTTACGGTATGCTTTTTTGATTTCATCCGCTGAAGCAGATTTGCTCACACCTAGAATTTCGTAAAAATCTCTTTTTGACATAATAGTTTTTTTATTTGCCTACAACCACTTTAGCGAAACGAATAATTTTATCATTTAATAAATAACCCTTGGTTACTTCATCCACTACTTTACCTTTCATTTCATCTGGTACAGGTACTTCTGTAATAGCTTCATGTAATTCTACATCAAATGGAGTATTGATACTTTCCATTGCCTTTAAACCCTTTGATTGCATAATAGATCTTACCTTATTAAACACCAATTGGATCCCCTCTTTTTGCAAAGCGATATCATCAGAACTAGCTAATTGTTTCTCTGCTCTATCACAATCATCCAATACCTCCAATAAAGACACAATAACATCCTTACCAGCAGTTTGGATTAAATCAATTCTTTCTTTGGCTGTTCTTCTTTTAAAGTTCTCAAATTCAGCCATTAGGCGTAAATATTTGTCCTTTTGCTCTGCAATTTCAGCTTGTGCTTGCTCTAGCTCACTCAAAGGATTTTGAGTAGTTTCTACCTCATTTTGAGGGGTATTTTCTCCGTTTGGAGCAGTGTTTTCGTTGGCCTCTTGATTCAATACAGTCTCTTCCATAGGTTTATATTATTGCAAATATCTTCCAAAAATTTGGCCAAAGCAATAAATAGGGCAAAATTGGCAGAAATCGGGCTCAAAATGAACAAGTTGTCACCTATTTGGTGCCTATCTTTGCGCCATGACTAAAGTGTATTTAAAGCGTAAAATTTCCCAAAGAATTGCCCTTGGGCATCCTTGGATCTTTAACAATGAAGTAGAGAAGATTGTAGGGCCAGTTACAGCTGGGGATATTGTGGAAGTTTACTATGGTGATGAGCAGTTTGCTGGTAGAGGGTATATTAATCCTGCTTCACAAATTATTGTCAGATTACTTACCAGAAAGAAAGAAGAGATCAATGCAGATTTCTTTTTATTGAAAATAAAAGAAGCATGGTCTTATCGCCAAAAAATGGGTTATACAGAAAACTGTAGATTGATTTTTGGAGAGGCCGATGGATTACCCGCATTAATCATTGATAAATTCAATGATTATTTTGTGATTCAAACATTAGCACTAGGAATGGACATGTGGAAACCCGCTATTGTGGATGCTTTAAATAGTGTGTTTAGTCCAAAAGGAATTTATGAAAGAAATGATGTGCCAGTTAGAGAGTTAGAGGGATTGACACAGATCAAGGATTATTTAAGCAACCCCTTCCCTACAGAAATTATTATTAATGAAAATGGTTTACAGTTTTATGTAAACATTGAAACAGGACAAAAGACTGGTTACTTCTTAGATCAGCAAGATAATAGAAGAGCTATTCAGCATATTGTAAAAGACGCAGATGTTTTAGGCGCTTTTACTTATACCGGTACTTTTGAAATTCATGCAGCACATTATGGAGCGAAATCTGTTTTAGGAATTGATATCTCAGAAAATGCAGTAGCGCAAGCCAATAAAAACGCAGCATTAAATAAATTAGATCATATTGTGAAGTTCGAAGCCATGAATGCATTTGATGTATTAAAATCATGGGGTAAAGAAGGAAGAAAATATGATGTAGTAATGCTGGATCCACCTGCATTTACCAAGAGTAGATCTAATATTCAAAAAGCCATTACAGGATATAAAGAAATCAATTTAAGAGGAATGAAATTGATTAAGAATGGCGGCTTCTTAGTAACCTCTAGCTGTACTAATTTAGTGAGCCCTGAATTATTTTTAGAAACCATTAATATGGCTGCAAAGGATGCTAGAAAAAGAATTAGACAAGTCACTTTCCAAACACAATCCAGTGATCATCCAATTATTTGGGGAATGGAGAATACACATTATTTGAAGTTTTTAATAGTAGAGGTCTGCGACCGATAAAAAAAGCCTCCGAAAATTCGGAGGCTTTTTTTATTATGCTAACAAGAAGCAATATTTCAATTTAAGGTATTCAATGTAGTTTGGATTGCTTCGAAGTTTGGCAAGTCGCCAGGAGTTGCACATACTTCTTCGTATTGAACTACACCATCTTTATCAATTACAAACGCAGCACGCTTGCTTACACCTTGCATTTCAAAAGCTGGGAAAGTTTCATATAATACATCAAATGCTTTTGCAGTTGTTTTATTAAAATCACTTAATAATTGGAAGTTTAATTTTTGCTCTTCTTTGAATTTGCCTAATGCAAATAAAGAATCTACAGAAATACCTAATACAGTTGCATTGGTTGCATTATACATACCGATATTGTCTCTGATATTACATAATTCAGTAGTACATACTCCAGTAAATGCTAAAGGGAAAAACAATACCACTACATTTTTTCCTTTTAAATCTGATAAAGAAACTGGATTCTTATCTGTGTCAAATAATGTGAATTGAGGCGCTGCTTTGCCGATTAAATTACTCATAGTAAGTTGTTTTATTGTTATGAGCCCAAAAGTAAAAACTGTTGGGCAATTAATGCTTAATTAGTGTACGTTTAACTGTAGTTTTTCCCTTTTCGACAATTCATAGGCCGAATCCATCAACACTTTAAACTCTATAGGTCGCTTTTGCAAATAGGTTAAGGTAGCAAAAAAGTCATCCCTATTCACTTTATTCATCTCAAAAATTTGCTTATAAAATTGAATATTCTTTTTTTCCTTTTGCATCGTAGAATCAGCCGATACCGTTCTAGTATAGTACTCATCTGCCTTCATCAATTGATACAAAACAACTTTCATCTTGTCAAAAGGTACTTTATTTTCAAGTTGCTCCTTGTCTTGACAAGAGATTGCAAATAAACATAACACTATACATAGCTTTCTCATTCCAATTTCTCTTTATATCTGTTAATATTAGCAATATCTATGGAAGACAAAGTGTTTAACAACTGCTTTTTCATCGTTTTATCTGCATTCCCGAAAATACCAACTATTTCAGTGAATTTTCCTTGCATTAAAATGGGTACTACCATAGAATTCACATTAGCCTCATTTATTTCCTGCATTCCCATTAAGGCGTTTAAAATAGCCGTTCTAGCTATTTCTGGCTTTTCTGCCATTTGATCTAGACCATCTCTGTTATATGCATAAATTACTTCGTGTAATTTATCAAATCCACTCTTGGTTAAATTGTCAACAAATATGTATCTATTTCTTTGACCATCATAAGATTTCCAACCATTAATACCTGAACCCTCTGGTGCATTATATACAATATTCAAAGCTTTATTAAAATAAGGCATTCCTGCTTTTGGCGCAAATGAATCATAATCTAAACCAATGATTATGTTAATATAATACGCAATCACTGCAGTCAAATTAGCTTCTAAAGGATCAGCCCCCTGTACCCTATTCTCATTGAATTCCATGGGCTGAGATAACTGATATTTAAAAGTAAAATTCGCGTCCTGCATATTCAACAAAGGTGTTGTATAATTTGCATTATAAACAGGTCGATTAGCCACCACACTTAATTTTGCCTCATATACACCCGGAGAAACAATAGATTCAATGGTAATATAAAAACTACAATCAATTTTTTCTTCCACCGAAAATGCATCTGTTGTCCATTTTCTTTGATTGATAAAATCCTTTAACTGCTTCTGGAACTGTGTAAATATTTTAGTGTCAATTTGATTTTCTATCTTATTGGTTTGCACATTCACAGTTGCAGCCAACTCTTGACCATGCGCAATTATACTTGTGCATACAACAAAAAGAGACAAGAAAAACTGCTTAAAACGCATAGAATTGATTTGTACTTCTAAAATACAAAAACGTCCCGATAAATCGGGACGTTTTTAATTTATTCATAACCGAATTAACGGAAAAGATCTGTTTCTTCATTCTTACGGTGATAGATCTTATCATCTATAAATTCCGCAGTAGCTAAGATAGCTGGGTTTGGCATACGCTCATAAGCTTTAGAGATTTCGATTTGCTCTTTGTTCTCATGGATCTCTTCTAAGCTATCTGTATGACTTGCGAACTCTTCTAATTTAGAGTGTAATTCTTCTCTAATAGAAATGTTGATTTGATTAGCTCTTCGAGCGATAATAGCAATAGACTCGTATAAATTACCAGTTTTAGCTTTTAAAGCTTTTAAACTTTTAGTCTCAACAACTGCAGGTGTATTAGCACCCATATGTCTTCTTAATTTGCTCATTTTATATTTTTTAAAATATTATCAGTTTGTGTTTTAATCTTCTTTGCTTCCGGTAATAACGGACTATCACTAAATCTATCCACGAAATCATTGTACTCTTCAATCACTTTATCAAAACGCTCTTTTTGCTTTTCTACAAAGCTGTTTTCTGCGAATTTATAGTAAGACTTTAAAGTCAATAATTTATATTTATCTGCATCTTTTGAATCAGGATATCCATCTGACAATAAACCATAAGAGATAGCAGCAGCGCGATATAAAGCCAAATCAAAATACAATGTAGCTGTTTTGTAATCTTTCAATTCTAACTTTGCTCTACATGCATCTATCGTTTCTGTTGCAGCTTTAACTCTTGGGCTAGTTGGATGCGCATCAATAAAACTTTGCATTAACTGAATCGTTCTATTGGTTGTTGTTTGATCCAACTCTGCTTTAGGAGATCTTAAAAAATAAGTATACGCTCTTAAATATTCTACTTCTTCTGTTTTTGTACTATTAGGAAAGTATTCGATAAATGTTTTGAAAAGGTTTTCAGCATTTTCATAATCCTTATCGTAATAATAAGAATTCGCATACATCAAATACAATTCTTCGTAACGAGGTGTTCCCTTTACAAAATTGATGACAGATTCAAAGAGCTGTTGTGCGTTTACGTACTTCTTTTGCTTATAGTACTCTTCCGCCATTTTAATTTTATAATCTGTATCCTTATTCTTCATCACTTTTTGAAACTTTGAAGTACAAGAACCCAGGCTTAAAATAACAATAAATACTACTATAATTCTATTCATACAGGGAGGCAAAATTAACTAATATTCAGCAATTTAGGCCTAAAAAGATTGCGAATAAAGGGCTTTAAGTTAAGAAATCCCCAAAAATACCAAAGCCCCGCTAAAAAGCGGGGCTTAAAAATCATAAAAGTTTGTTTTCAAACCTTTAATTTTTATAAAAAGGTGTAGAAAACAAAAAGCCCCGCGGTTAGGCGGGGCTTTGGACTATTGTAAAACAGGTTATTAACCGTTGTTTTCGTCTAATTTAGCCTTGATTTCTGCTAAAGCACCTAAATCACCCAAAGTAGATTTTTCTACTTTAGCTTGAATAGTTTTTACTGCTTTTTTAGTCTTCTCAGAATCAGCTTTCGCTTCTTTCTTAGCGGCTTCTTTTTCTTCTACAATATTTTGTTCCCAGATTCTTGCATGAGAAACAACAATTCTCTTTTCATTACGATCAAATTCGATCACCATGAATGGAGCAGTTTCTTCTGCTTGAACTTGCTTACCATCTTCTTTTGCTAAGTGACGGTTAGGAGCAAAACCTTCTAAGCCATGAGGCATTTGTACGATAGCACCTTTATCGTCTTTACGAACGATTGTACCATCATGAATTGATCCGATTGCAAAAGTTTCTTCTAATGCATTCCAAGGATCTTCTTCTAATTGCTTATGACCTAATTGTAATTTTCTGTTTTCTTTGTCGATGTTCAAGATGATGATATCAATGTTATCTCCAACTTTTACATACTCAGATGGGTGATTGAAACGCTTCAACCAGCTTAAATCGCTGATGTGAATCATTCCACCAATTCCAGATTCTAATTCAACAAATACACCGTAAGGAGTGATGTTCTTCACTAAACCTTTGTGCTTGCTGTTTTCTGGGAATTTATTTTCGATTGCGTTCCAAGGATCTTGTGTCATTTGTTTAATGCTCAAGCTCATCTTACGCGCATCTTTATCTAATGTTACCACTTTCGCTTCATGCTCATCTCCTAATTTGAAGAATTCTTTAGCGTTGATTGGTGTATTAGCCCAAGTGATTTCAGAAACGTGTACTAAACCTTCAACACCTGGTTGAATTTCTAAGAAAGCACCGTAGTCTTCAATGTTTACTACTTTACCTTTTACTACACTACCTTCTGCTAAATCGCCAGGTAATACATCCCAAGGATGTGGAGTCAATTGTTTTAAACCTAAGCTGATACGCTTCTTGTCATCATCAAAGTCTAATACAACAACTTGAATCTTTTGATCCATCTTCACCACTTCACTAGGGTGAGAAATTCTACCCCAAGAAATATCAGTGATGTATAATAAACCATCTAATCCACCTAAGTCCATGAATGCACCAAAATCAGTGATGTTTTTAACAACACCTTCTAATACTTGGCCTTTCTCTAATTTACTCATGATCTCTGCACGTTGTGCTTCGATATCGCTTTCAATTAATGCTTTATGTGATACAACCGCGTTCTTAATTGTTTCGTTAATCTTAACAACTTTGAACTCCATAGTTTTACCTACGAATTGATCGTAATCAGTTACAGGCTTCACATCGATTTGAGAACCTGGTAAGAATGTTTCCATACCAAATACATCAACGATCAAACCACCTTTTGTTTTGCTAGTTACTAAACCAGTTACTACTTCACCAGTTTTGTGTACTTCCATAATTCTTTCCCAAGCACGGAAGATACGAGCAGACTTACGGCTTAAGTGAAGATTACCATCACGGTCTTCTTTTTCTACTACCATTACTTCAACTGTATCACCAGTCTTAACACCATTGGTGTCACGGAATTCATTCAATGATACTAAGCCATCACTTTTAAAACCAATGTTTACAACAACATCTGTTTTAGTTAAAGCAACAACCAAACCATTCATGATTTCGCCATCATTGATTTGTACGAAAGTGTTATCATACACTTTATCATACTTTGCTCTTTCTGCTTCAGCATAATGACTTACGTTTCTTTTGTCAACGCTCCAGTCAAAATCATCGTGAGCAGTTTGTACTTCAGGGGCAGTTTTTGTCGCAGCTGCATTAGTAGTGTTGCCACCAGCTAATTCCTGAGCGTCTGCGTTTAAGGTTTTGAAAAATATTTTCATAAAATAACCGGCGTTTTTAAACCGGAGGGCAAAGGTACCAAAAAAGCCCAAATTAGGGCCTATTTTATGGCTAAAAAATTAGCCGAGAAAATTTGTAACTATTTGATTTTCAATTGTAAAATTGTAGGCATTAGCCTAATTCTGCCATATGATTGGCCGCCAGCCAGCCAGAGGTCCAAGCATGCTGAAAATTGAAGCCCCCTGTGATGCCATCCACATCCATCATTTCACCTGCAAAATGCAATCCTGGGCAGGTTTTACTTTCCATATGCGCAGCATTAATACCACTCAAATCCACTCCCCCACAAGTAACAAACTCTTCTTTAAAAGTTGTTTTCCCTTTGATGGTTAATGTGTAAGTGGTAAGTAATTGTATCAATACATTTTGCTCTGCACTTTTTACATCTGCCCATTTTGTATTGGGTAAAATTTTTGCTTCTTGTAAAAGATATTGCCAAAGTCTCTGTGGTAATGCAAAAGGATTTTTATTGCCTATTTCTCTTTTACCTAAATCGGTTCTAAAATTCAACCACTCCATTTTTAAACTTTGTGCATTGTAAGTGGGCACCCAATTAATTTGAATAGCTCCTTCATAATTTTCTAATGCCATTTCTCTTGCACACCATGCAGATAATTTAATGGCAGCTGGTCCACTAATACCCCAATGTGTAATTAATAAAGGGCCTTGCTCAACATGCTTATTGCCTTTCCATTGTATACTTGCATTGTCTACTGCTACGCCCATTAATGTAGTGATATTTTTTTCGGCTACATTAAAAGTAAATAAGGATGGCACTGGTGCAACAATATCGTTTCCTAATTTCTCTAACCATTGAAGTTTATCTGCTTTTAACATTCCGCCTGTTGCAACACAGATGGTAGTTGCATGCAATTGCTCACCGTTGGCCAATCGAATTATAAAATCTTTTTCTTTCGTAACATCTACAACATCTGCCTGTAATCTTAATTTTATTTTATACTGATCAATCTTTTTTAAGAAGCATTGTATAATGGTCTCTGAATTATTAGTGGTAGGAAACATTCTACCATCTTTCTCTGTGTGTAAGCTAACACCATTATGAGCAAACCATTGTATGGTTTCTTTTGTAGCAAATTGATAAAATGCTTTTTTCAAAAACCTTGTACCCCTTGGATATTTTTGTAATAAATTTTCTACATCAGGACAAGCATGCGTTACATTACAACGCCCACCACCACTCACTTTCACTTTGGATAAAACCTTATTAGATTTTTCAAGTATTTGTATATCCCAATCAGGATGTAATTCTGCTAATCGAATGGCGCAAAAGAAACCTGCTGCTCCCCCTCCAATAATGATGGCTTTAGTAGGCTGCATAGCAGTGGATTAATAGTATGAACTATTTAAATTACTATTCGCTTTTTCTGCCGCTTCAATAATAGAGAAATCAGATAAAATCAAAGCTTGACCAGCTTTTACACAAACATCATGTTCAAAGTGTACAGATACTTTTCCGTCCTGTGTTTTCACTGTCCATCCGTCTTCGTCTGTGAATACCTTATGCGTACCCAAATTAATCATGGGCTCAATAGCCAATACTAAATTTTCTTTCATCTTTAATCCAGTACCTCTCTTACCATAATTAGGTACTTGTGGATCTTCATGTAATTCTTTTCCTAATCCATGTCCCACTAATTCTCTAACCACACCATATCCATGTAATTTTTCTGTATGCTCTTGAATTGCATAACCAATATCTCCTACTCTATTATTTACAATCGCTTTCTCAATGCCTTTATACAAAGACTCTTTGGTTACTTTAACCAATTGTATAGCATCAGGTGCAGCTTCACCTAAAATAAAAGTATATGCATGATCTCCATGCCATCCATTTAAAATTACTCCTAAATCTATTGAAACAATATCCCCTTCTTTTAATGCAGTTTTATTAGGGAATCCATGCACCACTACATCATTTACAGAAGCACAAATATGATGCGGATAACCATGATAATTGTAAAAAGATAAAGTTGCTTTATGATCCTTAACATAGTTCATGCAAAACTGATCAATGTCCAATGTAGTCATACCTGGCTTTAAGATCTTGGCCACTTCCGTCAAAGTCTTACTCACTAACAATGCAGCTTCTTGCATTAATCCAACCTGCTCCTCTGTTTTAATATGAATCATATAAAAAACTTTCTATGTTAAACTAAAAAAACAAACCTGCCTTTTTGGGACAGGTTTGTAAATATAAATATTTTAAAAACTATATTGTTGAATTAACAATTCCTTGTCTACCTTGAACACGACCAGAGCTCATTAAACCATCGTATTGACGCATTAATAAGTAAGTCTCAATTTGTTGTAAGGTATCTAAAATTACCCCTACCATGATTAACAATGATGTACCACCAAAGAATGTACTGAAACCTTGTGTTACACCTAATTTTTGTGCGAAACCTGGAAGGATACCTACTAATGCTAATAAAATTGCACCAGGTAAAGTAATTCTATCCATTACAGCACCAATATAATCTGTAGTTGGTTGACCAGGCTTAACACCAGGTACAAATCCGTTATTGCGTTTTAAATCTTCAGAGATTTGCTTAGGGTTAAAGATCAATGCAGTGTATAAGAATGTAAATCCAATAACCATCACTGAATAGATCACCATGTACCAAACATTACTATGATCATTGAATATTCTAACAATACCTTGAGCAGAATCAATATTGGTGAAAGAAACCAATGTTGGCAAGAACATGATTGCTTGCGCAAAGATGATTGGCATTACACCAGCACTGTTTACTTTAACAGGTAAGAACTGACGAGCACCACCTACTTGAGCACCACCAATTACTTGCTTAGCATAAGTTACAGGGATCTTACGAACACCTTGAACCAATACGATTAAGCCCATAATGATTGTTACTAAAATAGCTACTTCAATTAAGAAGATCAATAATCCACCACCGCCTTTTTGGCTTTTAGAACCGAATTCTAAAATGATAGATTGTGGAAGACGAGCTAAGATACCTACCATGATGATGATAGAAGTACCATTACCTAATCCCTTATCTTGAATCTTCTCACCTAACCACATTACAAATAATGTACCTGCAGTTAAAGTGATTACAGTAGAGAACCAGAAATATGGTTTGTATGCAGGGATTAAAGCATCTGCATAACCAGGACTATTTAAATAAGCAACATATGCACCTGCTTGGAAAGCAGTTACAATTACTGTCAAATAACGAGTCCATTGATTGATTTTGTTTCTTCCGCTCTCTCCTTCTTTTTGAATCTTTTGTAATTGAGGAACTAAGATGGTCATCAATTGCATGAAGATAGAAGCAGAGATATATGGCATGATACCTAAAGCCAAAATAGATGCTTGAGAGAAGGCACCACCTGCGAACATATCAAAGATACCTAACAACCCATTGCTCTTACCTGCTTTTTGAGCAGCTTCAATAGCTAAAGGATTGATACCAGGTAAAGTGATTTGTGCACCAATTCTATAAGTTAATACCAACGCTAATGTTACTAAGATTTTACTCTTTAGCTCATCGATAGCCCAGATATTTTTTAATGTGTCTATTAATTTTTTCATCAGAATTTAGTTAATGTACAGTCGACTTTTAATATAAAGAGTCGCTTTTGTAATGCGACTCAATATACAAAAATATTTTTAGATAATTTCAATAGTGCCACCCGCTGCGATAATGGCGTCTTGTGCCTTCTTGCTCGCTTTGTTTACTCTGAAATTGATCTTTGTTTTCAATTCGCCAGTTGCTAAGATCTTCACTAAATCAGTGCGGCTTATCAAACTGTTCATGTATAAATTCTCTGGAGTGATTTCTGTGAAACCGTATTTCTCGATTAATTGGTCTAATTGACCTAAGTTGAATACTACATACTCAACACGGTTGATGTTCTTAAATCCACGCTTAGGGATTCTTCTTTGAATTGGCATCTGACCACCTTCGTGAGCCATTTTGCTTTTATAACCAGCACGAGACTGACCACCTTTGTTACCTTTTGTAGATGTACCACCTTTACCAGATGCTTCACCTCTACCAATTCTAATTGCTTTGTGTACTGAACCTTCTGCAGGTTTTAAATTGTGTAATTTCATGTTATTGATTTTAACTTTCGGGGAATCTCCCCTCGCTTATTAATAATGAAGAAAGCAGCAATTAAGCTACTTCTTCTACTTTTACCAAGTGGTTTACTTTATTGATCATACCTAAGATCTGTGGAGTTGCCTCTACTTCTCTTGAAGCATTTAATTTCTTCAAACCTAATGCAATCAAAGTTTGTTTTTGACGCTCAGATCTGTCAATGCCGCTTTTTACTTGAGTAATTTTAATCTTTTTCATCTTTAATTATTTATGAACGTATTAATGGCTGTAGTAATCAAATTACTGACCAGTAAATACTTTTGATAATTTAATGTTTCTTGTTTTTGCAACTTGTACTGGCTCTCTTAATAAACCTAAAGCCTTAATAGTTGCTTTAACCACATTGTGAGGGTTAGCAGAACCTAAGCTCTTTGCTAATACGTCAGTAACACCAGCGCTCTCTAATACAGCACGCATGCTACCACCCGCAATTACACCGGCTCCGTGTGCAGCTGGCTTAATCAATACTTTAGCAGCACCGTCTTTAGCTAACTGATCGTGAGGAATAGTTCCGTGCATAATTGGCACTTTCACTAAATTCTTCTTTGCATCTTCGATACCTTTTGTAATAGCTTCTTGAACTTCTTTGGCTTTACCTAAACCTTGACCTACAACGCCATTTTCGTTACCAACTACTACTAAAGCTGAAAAGCTAAAAGTACGACCACCCTTTGTTGTTTTAACTACGCGGTTGATTGAAACTACTTTTTCTTTTAGTTCAACATCACCTGCCGCTTTAACTTTATTTACGTTTCCTTTAGACATGATTTTCTATTAGTATTTTTTTCAAATTAAAATTGAAGTCCTCCTTCTCTTGCACCATCAGCTACTGCTTTGATTCTACCGTGGTATAAGTTACCACCTCTATCAAATACACATGTAGTGATAGACAAAGCTGCCGCTTTCTTTGCAATTGATTGACCAGCTAATTTTGCTTTTTCAATCTTTACAACTTTTTGAGCTGCAATATCTTTTTCAGCAGAAGAAGAAGCTGCTAATGTTACACCGTTTTCATCATCAATCAATTGACAATAAATTTCTGCGTTACTTCTAAATACAGATAAACGAGGCTTGCTTGCAGTACCTTGTACTTTCTTGCGAATTCTGTATCTGATTTTTTGTCTTTGAGCTAATTTACTCATATGATTTATTTTTATCGGAGAGCGATGCTGCCGCTCTCCTTGATTTTTTAATGTTTATTATTTACCTGCTGCTTTACCTGCTTTTCTTCTTACGATCTCATCAGAGTACTTCACACCTTTTCCTTTGTATGGTTCAGGCTTACGCAAGCTTCTTAATTTAGCAGCTACTGCACCGATCAATTGTTTGTCGCTTCCTTCTAAGAAAATCTTAGGGTTTTGACCTTTTTCAGTAGTAGTAGATACTTTTAATTCTTTAGGTATTTCAAAAATAATGTTGTGAGAATAACCTAAAGCTAAGTCTAACAAATTTCCTTGGTTCGCCGCTTTAAAACCCACACCCACTAATTCTAATTCTTTTTTGTATCCATCAGTTACACCCTTCACTAAGTTTGCAATTAAAGAACGGTATAAACCGTGCATTGCTCTGTGACGGATTTGCTCTGTTGGGCGTGCTACGATAATTTCAGCACCTTCCACTTTCACTTCGATATCACGATCCACTTGTTGAGATAATTCTCCTTTTGGTCCTTTAACAGTAACCACTGAATCTTTTACCGTAACTGTAACCCCTGCTGGGATTGCGATTGGTTTTTTTCCTATACGAGACATAGTCGTTTTTTTTATTTTTCACTTAGCTGTTTTCAGCCCCGACTAAAAGGCTTAAACGCAAACTAAGTATGAATGAATTTAATTTTCTAAATATCCATTAAGATATTGAACACAATACCTCACCACCTACATTGTTCGCTTTAGCTTGCTTATCAGTTAATACTCCTTTTGAAGTAGATAAGATAGCAATACCTAAACCATTGCTTACTCTCTTAATTTCAGCTGGCTTTGCGTACTGACGTAAACCTGGACGGCTAATACGCTCTAAAGAACGGATAGCTGGTTGTTTTGTATTAGGATCGTATTTTAACGCGATCTTAATTAAACCTTGTTTTGTATCGTCTTCGAATTTATACTTCAAGATATAACCTTGGTCATATAAAATTTCAGTGATACGCTTCTTTAAATTAGATGCAGGGATTTCTACGATTCTATGTTGTGCCATTTGAGCATTACGTATTCTCGTTAAAAAGTCTGCTATTGGATCTGTTACCATATTAGTATTTTAAATCAGTTCTTAATGTTGTTTTGTTTCAGTATTCAATACGAGATTGAACTTAAATCAATTGATTGCTGTTCTTACCAGCTTGCTTTTTTAACGCCTGGGATCAAACCATTCAAGGCCATGTCGCGGAACATGTTTCTTGAAATACCGAAGTATCTCATATACCCTTTAGGACGACCTGTTAATTGACAACGATTTTTCAATCTAACTGGAGATGCATTTTTAGGTAATTTATCTAAACCTGCATAATCACCAGCAGCTTTTAAAGCAGCACGCTTTTCAGCATATTGTTTAACTGTTGCTTCACGCTTTCTTTGTCTGGCCTTAACTGATTCTCTTGCCATAATTATAATTTAATTAGTTGTTATCTTTTTTGATGTTTTTGAATGGCATACCTAATTCTTTCAATAATTCGTATGCTTCTTCGTTGGTTTGTGCAGATGTCACGAAAGTGATATCTAAACCAGTAATTTTATTTACTTTATCGATGTCGATTTCTGGGAAAATGATTTGCTCAGTAACACCTAATGTGTAGTTACCACGGCCATCAAATGCCTTATCGCTAACACCTTTGAAATCACGCACACGAGGTAACGCAACAGATACTAAACGATCTAAGAATTCAAACATCTTCTCACCTCTTAAAGTTACGCGAGCACCAATTGGCATTCCCTTACGCAATTTGAAGTTAGAGATATCTTTTTTAGAGATGGTTGGAACTGCTTTTTGACCAGTGATAGTTGTTAATTCATCGATAGCGATGTCTACCAACTTCTTGTCATTTACTGCGCCATTTACACCACGGTTGATGCAAATTTTTTCCAACTTAGGAGTTTGCATTACAGACTTGTAACCAAACTTTTTAGATAAAGCAGGTACTACTTCTTTAGTGTACTTATCTGCTAATCTTGGAGTGTATTTTACGGTACTCATTATTTAATTACCTCCCCTGATTTTTTAGAAATTCTTACTAATTTACCTGTCTCTCTTGAACGCTTTACTTTAGTTGCAGCGCTAGTCTTAGCATCCCATAACATTACATTACTAATGTTGATAGAAGCTTCCACTTTAACGATACCACCTTTAGTATTAGATGCAGATGGTTTTGTGTGCTTAGTTGCGATAGCTACGCCTTCAACAACTACACGGCCTTTTTCTACATCCACTTCCAACACCTTGCGAGGTTTTTTCAAGTCCTTGTCATCACCAGCGATTACCACAACGGTATCACCTTTCTTGATGTTGTATTTGGGTTTGAATCTGTTACTCATAATTATATTTATTTTATAACACCTCTGGTGCTAATGAAACAATTTTCATGTATCCTTTATCACGCAATTCACGAGCCACTGGTCCAAAAATACGCGTACCTCTTGGTTCTTCTGAATTGTTTAATAATACTACAGCGTTGTCATCAAAACGGATATAAGATCCGTCTTTTCTACGCAATTTGTTTTTAGTACGAACAATAACTGCTTTAGATACAGTACCTTTTTTGATACCGCCTGCTGGAATAGCATCTTTCACTGTTACAACAATCGTATCACCGATTTTTGCATAGTCTTGTCCGCTATTACCTAATACTTTGATACAAAGTACTTCTTTAGCGCCGCTATTATCAGCTACATTGAGCCTACTTTCTTGCTGAATCATTTTATTTAGCTTTTAGCTTTTTATTATTTATTACTTAGTTCTTTTTTGAAGATGGTTTCTGTAGGAAAGCTTATTTAGCTTTTTCTACAACTTCAACTAATCTCCAACGCTTTGTTTTACTCAACGGGCGAGTTTCCATGATCTTAACAATATCCCCCATTGTACACTCGTCTTTCTCGTCGTGTGCATGGAACTTTGTTGTTTTTTTCACGAACTTACCGTAGATAGGGTGTTTTACTTTTCTTTCAACAGCAACAGTAATGGTTTTATTCATTTTGTTACTAGTTACAACACCAATTCTCGTTTTACGTAAATTTCTTACTACCATTGTTTTTGATTTATGGTTAGATACCTAACTCTTTTTTCTTTAATTCCGTTTTTAAACGGGCAATATCTTTACGAAGTCCGCGAATACTCATTGGATTCTCTAAAGGAGAAATAGCATGAGCGAACTCTAATTTTTTAAGTCTTAAACTATCTTCATTGATACGAGCAGTTAAATCTGCAACGCTCAAGTCTTTTAAGCCTTTGTTGAAATCGTATTTTTTGTTTGCCATAGCAAATGCTTTTTTAATTTTCTTCTAATTAAATTACAAGTCTCTTCTTGTAACGAACTTAGTTTTGATTGGTAATTTTTGTGCAGCTAATCCCATTGCTTCTTTTGCAACTTCTGGAGTAACACCGTCGATTTCAAAAATGATACGACCTGGTTCTACTACAGCAGCCCAATACTCAGGGTTACCTTTACCTTTACCCATTCTCACCTCTGCAGGCTTATGAGTGATAATTTTATCTGGGAAAACACGAATCCATACATTACCTTCTCTTTTCATTGCACGAGTCATGGCTTGACGAGCAGACTCAATTTGTCTACTTGTTAACCAGATTGGATCTAATGACTTTAATGCAAAAGAACCAAATGCAATAGAAGTACCGCGCTTCGCTACTTCGCGAATGCGTCCTTTCTGTTGTTTTCTGTGTTTACTTCTTTTTGGCTGTAACATCTTATTATATTGTTATCTCTTTTATAAATTGTTTTTGTTCGAGTTTATTTTCTTCTTGCGCCTGCACCTCCACGACGGTCTCCACCATCACGACGATCGTCACGACGATCACCACCACGGAAGTCAGCTCTTTCACCACCTTCTTTACCACCTACAAAGTTAGGGTTCAATTCGCGCTTGCCTAAAACTTCACCTTTACAGATCCATACTTTGATACCAATCTTACCGTATACAGTTAATGCATAAACATTAGCATAATCGATATCCATTCTGAAAGTATGTAAAGGAACTCTACCTTGCTTAATTTCTTCGCTACGAGCAATCTCAGCACCACCAATACGACCACCTACTTTAATTTTGATACCTTCTGCACCCATTCTTAAGGTAGAAGCAATCGCCATTTTAATAGCACGCTTGTAATTGATACGGTTTTCGATTTGACGAGCAATTGTATCACCTACAATTGTTGCATCTAACTCTGGACGACGTATTTCTAAGATGTTGATTTGAACATCATCTTTTCCAGTTAATTTCTTTAACTCTTCTTTGATACGATCCACTTCTCCACCGCCTTTACCAATGATGATACCTGGCTTAGAAGTATGAATTGTTACAATTAACTTACCTAAAGTTCTTTCGATAACAATACGAGCGATACCGCCTTTATTGATACGAGCGTTTAAGTACTTACGAATTTTTTGGTCTTCGATTAACTTGGTTGCGTAATCTTTTTTATTACCATACCAGTTGCTTTCCCATCCGCGGATGATGCCTAATCTGTTACCTATTGGATTTGCTTTCTGACCCATAGTGATGGTTTAGAATTTAATTTTTTGAATCTGATTTTGTGTCTACAATCAATGTTACGTGGTTGCTACGCTTACGCACTCTATAGCCACGACCTTGTGGAGCTGGACGCATACGCTTTAACGTACGACCACCATCTACAAATACAGTCTTTACTACTAAGTTGCTGTCTGCTGCGCTTGCGCCGTTGTTTTTTTGCTCCCAGTTACTGATTGCACTTTTTAACAACTTTGCTAATGGAACTGCATTGTGTTGAGGATGGAATTCCAAAATTGCCAATGCTTTTTCCACTTCCATGCCACGAATTACGTCTGCGATCAAACGCATCTTGCGTGGGCCTGTGGGATAATTGTTTAGTTTAGCTACTGCTTCCATTTCTTTATTGTTTAGTGTTTGATTTTTAGGTCAAACCTTAATGTTTATTTACTACTTTTTGCTACCTGCGTGTCCTCTGAAGTTTCTAGTTGGAGAGAATTCACCTAGTTTATGTCCTACCATGAATTCGGTAACATATACTGGGATAAATTTATTTCCATTATGAACTGCGAAAGTGTGTCCAACGAAATCTGGAGAAATCGTACTTCTACGGCTCCAAGTTTTGATAACTGCTTTCTTGTTTTTTCCTTCGTTCATAGCCTCTACTTTCTCTTCAAGATTATGATCTATATAAGGACCTTTTTTAATCGAACGACCCATAGTTATGAGTTAATTTGAATGTTAATTATTTAGTCAATTTTTTACCATCACGACGTTGAATGATCAACTTATCGCTACCCTTACCTCTTGTTCTAGTTTTCTCTCCTTTAGCATACTTACCAGTTCTGCTTCTTGGATGACCACCAGACGCTCTACCTTCACCACCACCCATCGGGTGATCCACTGGGTTCATCGCAACACCTCTTACACGAGGTCTTACGCCTTTCCAACGGTTTCTACCAGCTTTACCAGCTGTTTCAAGGCTATGGTCACTATTAGATACTGTTCCTACAGTTGCATAACAGTTGATCAATAATTTTCTTAATTCACCAGAAGGCATTTTCAATACTGCGTACTCTTCTTCTTTGTTCGCTAATTGCGCAGAAGCACCAGCACTTCTCACCAATTTACCACCTTGACCAGGTTGCATTTCGATGTTGTGAATGATTGTACCTAAAGGCATATTCTTCATTGGTAATGCGTTACCCACTTCTGGAACAACATTATCACCTGAAGCTACAGTTGCACCCACTTGTAAACCTTGTGGAGCAATGATATATCTTTTCTCGCCATCAGTATATTGTACTAATGCGATAAATGCAGTTCTGTTTGGATCGTACTCGATAGACACAACAGTTGCGTTCATGTCTTTTTTATTTCTCTTGAAATCGATGATACGATAGTGTTGTCTGTGACCACCACCCATGTAACGCATTGCACGACGACCTTGGAAGTTACGTCCTGCAGTTTTCTTTTGCGGTTCTAACAAACTCTTTTCTGGTTTGTTAGTAGTGATTTCAGCGTACGCGTTGCCAATTCTCCAACGAGTTCCTGCTGTAATCGGTTTGTACTTTCTTAATGCCATTTTGTTTTTGTTTTTTTACCTGCGAAATTTTCAGCTTCGCTTGCTATTATTAAATGCTTGCGTATAGGTCAATGGTTTCACCTTCCGCAACTGTCACTAATGCTTTCTTATATCCAGATTTGATACCAGAGATAATACCAGACTTAGTTGATCTTGTTTTGTTTTTACCTGGAACCACTAATGTGTTAACTTCTAACACATTCACGCCATAGAATTGCTCTACTGCGTTTTTGATTTCCAATTTGTTTGCACGACGATTTACTTTGAAAGCATATCTTCTTAATGACTCTTGTTGAGCATTTGCTTTTTCAGTTAAAATCGGCTTTATTAATATTTCTGTTACTTTCATGATTGTCAGTTTTTAAAACAATACTATTTAAATTAAGCTGCAGCTTCTTCTTCGTTAAAAATTTTAGCAGCACTTTCAGTGATTACTAATACATCAGCATTCATAATGTCGTATGTATTGATATCAGCTAATAAAGAACTTGCTACATTTGGAATATTGCGAGTGCTTAAATAAACATTATCATTATACTCTGGTAAAATCACCAAAGTCTTTTTGTTGTCTAATTTCAATTGACTCATAATTGCAGCAACAGCAGATGTTTTTGGAGCATCTAATTTGATGTCTTCTAACACTAAAATTGCTTGATCAATTGCTTTGTGAGATAAAGCAGAAATTTTTGCTAAATCTTTTACTTTACGGTTCAATTTGAAATCGTAAGCGTGAGGCTTAGGTCCAAAGATGGTACCACCACCCTTATACAATGGGTTACGGATATTACCCTTACGAGCACCACCAGTACCTTTTTGCTTGTGTAATTTTCTGCTAGCACCTTGTACTTCCGCACGAGTTTTAACTTTATGCGTACCTGAACGGCGTGCTGCTAAATATTGCTTAACGGCTAAATAAATAACATGGTCGTTTGGAGTTGCTCCAAAGATTTCAGCAGGTAATTCTACCTGTCTGCCAGTCTTTTTGCCTTTTATATCTAATACTTCTAATTGCATGATTGTCGATTAATTGGTGATTACTTTTGGATTAAAACGATTGATCCGTTATGACCTGGAACAGATCCACTTACTAATAAGTAGTTCTTCTCTGGGAATAACTTTAATACTTTTAATCCTTTTGTTTTAACGCGATCATTACCCATATGACCAGCCATACGCATTCCTTTGAATACTCTTGAAGGATAAGAAGATCCACCAATAGAACCTGGAGCACGAGAACGATCGTGTTGACCGTGTGTAGCTTCACCCACACCACTAAATCCATGACGCTTAACAACACCTTGGAAACCTTTACCCTTTGTTGTACCAACAACTTCAACAGTATCTCCTTCAGAGAACATGTCTAAGGTAATAGTAGTTCCTAATGCAGCTTCTAGATCGTAGTTGCGGAATTCCTTTACAAATTTTTTGGGAGCAGTCTGAGCTTTCGCGTAGTGATTGATTTCAGACTTAGTAGAATGTTTTTCTTTCTTGTCGCCTAACGCTAATTGTACTGCGCTATAGCCATCCACTTCAGGAGTCTTCACCTGAGTTACTGTACATGGACCAGCTTCGATAATGGTGCAAGCAATTTGCTTTCCATCTTCTGCGAAGATGCTAGTCATGCCGATTTTCTTTCCAATAATACCTTTCATCTTTTTTGCGGTTTATGCCCCGCGTTTGGTTCTGAGGACATCCGATGATGATGCTATCTTTTAATGATAGCTCGGATTCAATCCCTGTTTGCTGCCGACCTTTTCCTTTGTTTCTCAATTGAGAGGGGAAGTACCGGAAGTAAACAAACCTCGAAGGGCCTGTTTATATTTTACTTACTTCAAACCAGCGCTCCTTTTTCGACTGCTGCATAATGGGCAGTGATTGGGAGATGGTAATTATAAATAGTGTTATGCTTTGATCTCCACTTCAACACCAGAAGGTAAGTCTAACTTACTTAAGGCATCAACTGTTTTAGAAGAAGAAGTGTAGATATCCAATAAACGCTTGTGCGTAGCTAATTGGAACTGCTCACGACTTTTCTTATTAACGTGTGGTGAACGTAACACAGTAAAAATGCGTTTGTGTGTAGGCAAAGGAATAGGACCAGTTACTACTGCACCTGTACTGCGAACTGTTTTTACGATTTTCTCTGCAGACTTATCTACTAAGTTGTGATCGTAAGACTGTAATTTTATTCTAATTCTCTGAGACATAGCTTATTTTTCCAAATTATCTTGGGGTTGCAAAGGTAATGCCTTGTAACCTAACATTCAAGAAATATTGTGCTTTTTTTCATTTTTTTTGAAAATAATTTATCCTCCCCTTTTGGCTCAAGAAAAAACCCCCTCCGTTTTACTTAAGTAATTGATTACTAATTACTTAAACTTAAAAATCCTTCCTGAAATTTCAGGAAGGATTTTTAATATCATTAGAGTAAGTTTTTCGAGGCCTTTAAATTTTTAATAAAGGCTGAGAAAAATTGACTATTCCTCATCCTTGATACGGCCCTTGTTCTTAGCCATTACTTCCTCAGCAATATTGTTTGGTGCTGGAGAATAGTGGCTGAACTCCATAGTTGAAGTTGCACGACCAGAGCTTAATGAACGCAATTGAGTTACATATCCGAACATTTCACTCAATGGAACTTTTGCTTTGATAACTTGTAAGTTACCACGGCTATCCATACCTTCTAACATACCACGACGACGGTTCAAATCACCTGTAACGTCACCCATGTATTGGTCAGGAGTTACTACTTCCACTTTCATGATTGGTTCTAATAATGTAGGCTTCGCTTTTTTACCTGCAGTTCTGAAACCAGCTTTAGCACACAATTCAAAAGACATTGCGTCAGAATCCACATCGTGGTAAGAACCATCAAATACGCGGATCTTCATGTTGTTCACTGGGAAACCAGCTAAAACACCTGTAGACATTGCTGTTTCGAAACCTTTAGTAATTGCTGGAACGAATTCCTTAGGGATAGATCCACCAAATAAATCGTTTACAAATTGGAAAGCTTTCTTATCTCCATTCTCTTTTAACCACTCTTCGTCAGCTGGTCCAATAGAGAATTGAATATCTGCGAACTTACCACGACCACCAGATTGCTTTTTCAATACTTCTCTGTGCTCGATAGTTGTTCCGAATGCTTCTTTATATGCTACCTGAGGATTACCTTGGTTGATTTCCACTTTGAATTCACGACGCATACGGTCAACGATAATTTCTAAGTGTAATTCACCCATACCAGATAAGATTGTTTGACCAGTGTCTTCATCAGTCTTTACTCTTAAGGTAGGATCTTCCTCTACTAATTTTGCAATAGCCATACCCATTTTATCTACGTCTGCTTGCGTCTTAGGCTCAACAGCTACAGAGATAACTGGTTCTGGAATAAACATATTCTCCAATACGATTAAGTGATTCTCATCACATAATGTATCTCCTGTTTTAATTTCTTTGAAACCTACAGCTGCTGCGATATCACCTGCTTCGATAAAGTCGATTGGGTTTTGTTTGTTCGCAAACATTTTCATGATACGAGAGATACGCTCGTTCTTACCACTTCGCACATTTCTTACATAAGAACCTGCATCTAAGTGACCAGAATAACATCTGAAGAACGCTAAACGACCTACGAATGGATCTGTCATAATTTTGAATGCCAATGCAGAGAATGGTTCTTTTGCATTTGGTTTACGAGTGATCTTCTCACCTGTATCTGGGTCTGTACCTTCTGTATCTTCTACATCTACTGGTGAAGGCAAGTAACGACAAACTGCATCTAATGCTGTTTGTACACCTTTATTTTTGAATGAAGATCCACACATCATTGGAACGATACTTAAATCGATACAAGCTTTACGGATCGCTTCATGCACCTCATCTTCAGAAATTGAATCTGGATTTTCAAAAAACTTCTCCATTAACTTATCATCATATTCAGCAACCGCTTCAATTAATTGAGCTCTCCAGTAATCCACATCTTCTTTCATATCATCTGGTACAGGAACTTCTACATAAGTCATACCTTCTGTAGCATCATCCCACATGATACCTTTCATTTTAATTAAATCCACCACGCCTTTGAAATTATCTTCAGCACCAATTGGTAATTGTAAAGGCACCGCTTTAGCACCTAACATTTCTCTTACTTGGTTTACCACCATTAAGAAGTCAGCACCCGCACGGTCCATTTTGTTAACGAAACCAATACGAGGAACTTTATAACGGTTTGCTTGACGCCATACTGTTTCTGATTGAGGTTCTACACCATCCACTGCAGAGAACAACGCGATCAAACCATCCAATACACGCATAGAACGCTCTACCTCTACAGTAAAGTCCACGTGACCTGGAGTATCGATAATGTTGAAATAATAATTCTTTGTATTTGCATCAGGCTTACCTAATACTGTTGGGAACTGCCATTGACAAGACACCGCTGCAGAAGTAATTGTAATACCTCTTTCTTTTTCTTGCTCCATCCAGTCAGTGGTAGCACCACCATCGTGTACTTCACCAATTTTGTGAATCATACCTGTGTAACGTAAAATACGCTCAGTGGTAGTTGTTTTACCCGCATCAATGTGGGCTGCAATACCAAAGTTTCTTTGTAGTCTTAAGTCCGCCATATTAATTTGTTTATTTTTTAGTCTAAATTCCGAGGCGCAAAGTTAATGATATAAGTGATTGAACAAACAAAAAACCCCAAATAAATGGGGTTTTGTATAAATTTAAATCAATTAAATGATCCTTACACTTTGAAGTGAGAGAAAGCCTTGTTGGCTTCTGCCATACGGTGAACATCTTCTTTCTTTTTGAAAGCTGCACCTTCACCTTTTGTAGCTGCGATGATCTCGTTCGCTAACTTGTCTGCCATTGTCTTACCATTACGCTCACGGCTGTAACGAACTAACCACTTCATACTTAAAGAAATCTTTCTGTCAGGACGAACTTCTGAAGGAATTTGGAAAGTTGCACCACCAATACGACGGCTACGAACTTCTACAGCAGGAGTAACATTAGCTACTGCTTTCTTCCACATTTCATATCCATCTTCTCCAGTGAATTTGCTCACTTTGTCTAATGCATCATAGAAAATATTGAAAGCTGTAGTCTTTTTACCATCTAACATAATGTTATTGATAAAACGAGTAACCAATTTATCGTTAAAACGAGGATCTGGTGCTAATGGAATCTTTTTAGGTTGTGCTTTACGCATGTCAGTCGAATATTAATGAGTTGTTATTATTTTTTTGCTTTTTCTTTCTTAGTACCATACTTAGAACGAGACTGCTTACGGTCTTTAACACCAGCAGTATCCAAACTACCACGAACAATATGGTAACGCACACCTGGTAAGTCTTTCACACGACCACCACGAATCAAAACGATACTGTGCTCTTGTAAGTTATGACCTTCACCTGGGATATAAGCGATTACTTCAATCTTATTAGTCAAACGCACTTTCGCTACTTTACGTAACGCAGAGTTTGGCTTTTTAGGAGTTGTAGTATAAACTCTTGTACATACACCACGACGCTGAGGACATGCATCCAAAGCTCTTGATTTACTTTTAGCCCTGATGATCTCACGGCCTTTTCTCACTAATTGTTGAATAGTAGGCATTTATTATGCTGTTTTGTTCAATTCTGGTTATAAAAAATTCGGACGGCAAAGGTAATGCCTGTAAACGAATTCCCAAAATGTTTATTGGCTATTTTTGAAAAAAGCCCATAAATAAATCTGTTAGGGGTCGTAAATGGCTGTTTACCAATGTTTTGTACTAGATATGCATCAACCAATTATATTTATCTGGTACATTGCCCATTCTAATATCATTCAGGTGTTTTTTAAGTGCTGGGGCTACTTTTAATGCCTCCATGTCAAAATCCATATGATAATCACCATGAGACAATCTTGAAATATAAGAAACCACAGCTGCGGTACCTACCCCAAATACTTCTTGGAATAATCCTTTCTTATGTGCATCCACAATTTCTGCTACTGATAAATTTCTTTCTTCTACTTCATAGCCCATATCTCTCAATAAAATAATGGAGCTTGCTCTAGTAACTCCTTTTAATACAGTTCCTCTATCTACACTTGGAGTAATCACTTTTCCATCTATCACGAACATCACATTCATCATACCCACTTCTTCTACATATTTATGTTCGATAGCATCTGTCCACAATACTTGATCAAAACCTTTTTGTTGTGCTAATGATACAGGAAATAAACTACCTCCGTAATTTCCTCCATTCTTTGCAAAGCCAACACCACCTGGAGTTGCACGCGTATAATGTTGTTCAATTAAAATTTTCATTGGTGCAGAAAAATATGCACCACTTGGTCCAAGAATAATCATGAACTTATATGTTTGCGAAGGTCTTACTCCTAAGAAAGGATCAGTTGCAATCATAAAAGGTCTGATATATAAAGAACATTCAGGTAAATTAGGAATCCAACCTCTTTCAATATCAATTAATTGTTTCATACCATCCATGAATAACCATTCTGGTACAGCAGGCATTTGCATACGCTCTGCAGATTTATTGAAACGAATAAAGTTTTGATCTGGTCTAAAAATTACCACTTCATCTTTCTCATTTTTAAAAGCTTTGATTCCTTCAAAAATGGTTTGACCATAATGCAAGGTTGCACAAGATGGATCTAATTGTAAAGGCTCATAAGGTTTAATGACAACATTTTTCCATTCTCCATTTTCATAATCTGCCACCAACATATGATCGGTAAAATTTTTCCCGAATGCAATTTCCTTCATGTTGTAAGTTGGCAATTTAGGTGCTGTGTTTTTGATTACTGGAATCACTGGAGTTGACATAAACTAACTATTTAAATGTATCAATATTGAGCACAAAGAAACGACAAAAATTAAAGACTTACAAGTGTTATTTTTCTTATTGGTCTAATTCATTTAATTTTCCATTTTATGAATACCGAAAATACCCAACTTTCTGCAGCCGATATAGTTAATCTCTATAAGGAGAGCCTTGTGGTTATTGAGGATATCCCTACTACAACAACCAATTTTGTTCAACCAGTTGTAGAAGATAAAAAGGAGGTAATTAAACAAGAAACTTGGGAAGGGCCTATCAAATCTTTAGGGGAACATCATAAAAAAATCACCGTGGTAGTGAATGATCCAAACTCTGTTCACTTGAATGAATCAGATTTTATTTTATTGACTTCTATATTAAATGCATGTAGATTAACCATCGCAGATATTGCATTGATTAATTTGGGCAAACAACCCGTTGGTCTTCATCAAATTTTACAAGAATACCCATCCACCCTACTCATCTCTTTTGCAGTGGATGCAACTCAATTAAAAGTTAAACTTCCTAATACTTTGTATAAAGTAACTCAATTAGGAGATACGCATATTTTATTTAGCAATTCACTATCCACTATGCAAGGAACAGGTGTTGAAGCAAAGCAAGAAAAAGCAAAACTTTGGACAGTATTAAAGAAAATATTTGAGCTGTAATTTTTGCATATGTATACATTAATTTTCGCTACCAATAACGCCCATAAAATTGCAGAAATCCAATCCTTGGTTGGACCAGATTTTTCGATTATTGATATGAAGTCTGCAGGTATTGATATAGATATTCCAGAACCACATTATACACTGAATGAAAATGCTTTAGAAAAAGCGCAAACTATTTTCAATATTACCAAGACCAATTGTTTCAGTGAAGACACTGGATTAGAAATTGAAGCACTGAATGGAGCACCTGGCGTGAAAAGTGCAAGGTATGCGGGTGAGGATAGAAACTTTCAAGCCAATATTGATAAGGTTTTAGATCAACTCAAAAATGTTGAAAATAGACAGGCACAATTTAGAACTGTCATCTGTTTAATTTGGGAAGGTCAAACATATTATTTTGAAGGAATATGCAAAGGCCATATCTCCATAAGTATGCAAGGAGAAAAAGGGTTTGGCTATGATCCTATTTTTGTTCCAGAAGGTTCCAATAAAAGTTTTGCTGAAATGAATATGGAAGAAAAAAATAGATTTAGTCACAGACAAAAAGCAGTTACACAACTTTTTGAATTTTTAAGGAAACAATAAAATTTAAGAAAGCATTTTTATTGTACTAAGAATTATTGTACCAAGGGCTTTTCACTATTCCAAATTTCCCAACTGGCTTCAGCTTGCAAATGCAACATTTCTAAACCATTTTGAATACTTGCACCACGCTCCTTCCCTTTTGTTAAAAATAAAGTTTCAGCAGGATTATAAATTAAATCATACAAATGATGCTTATCGGTTAGTGCTTCATAATTCAAAGCAGGCGCTTCATTCACATGAGGATACATGCCTACTGGACTAGTATTGATGATCAAAAGATGTTCTTGTAAAATTGTATTGTTCAATGCCTCATAACTTATTACCTCTTCTAATTTGGAAGACCTTGAAACATATTTAAAAGAGATACCTAATTTTTGAAGCACCCAAGCCACCGCCGCTGCGGCACCTCCTGTTCCTAATATCAAAGCTTTTTGATGATAGGGTTGTAAGAAGGGTTTTAAAGATTTTTCAAAACCAATCACATCGGTATTATAACCATACAATTGTCCTTTGTATTTGCGAATGCAATTACAAGCATTTATAGCTTTGACAACAGAAGAAGGATGATCTAAAAAAGGAATAACTGCTTTCTTGTGTGGAATAGTAATATTGATTCCTTCTAACTGCGGGACAATTTCCCACAATTGCTTGAATTGATCAATAGATTCAATAGGATAATTTTCATATTGCGTATTGGCAATATTTTCTTTCGCAAACTTCTCTGCAAAAAATCCTTTTGAAAAGGAATGAGATAATGGAAATCCTATGAGGCCAAACCTGCGTTCCATTATTTGTTTAAATATAAATGGAAAGTATCTCCTCTTAAGCCAATTCTCATAGCTTCTAATGGGATAATTTCAGAAGGGGCGATATTACCCAAGTTTACATTACAACCAATCAATTCTAAGAAATATAATTGCTGTGCTTTTTGTGGGGCTTCCCAAATAATTTTTTCAGCAGGTATCTTTGTAAGAATCTCTTGCACTAATCCCTCTCTCACTTCTCCGCTACCTCTGTAAATACCTACATTACCCGCTTCTCTTGCTTCTGCAATGACATATGAAGCACCAGCATTTAATTCAGCACTCATTAATTCAATCCATTTGTATGGAGGAATAATATGTGCAGCATCTTTGCTACCCACTTCACTTAATACTTTTGCAAACTTGGCAATCTTTTCGATATGACCACATTTTTCAGAGTGTGGAATTTCGATAGAACCATCACTCACTTCAATTACATTGATACCATAATCTTTACAAATAGCAATATAATCGTCCATTTGATTACGAATCAAAAAAGCTTCAAATAAGGTTCCACCAAAATACACTGGTATATTATGACTTTGATATAATTCAATCTTCTTTCTCAAATTAGGGGTAACAAAAGAAGTACCAAATCCCAATTTTACAATATCTGTATGTGGCTTACCCACACTAATAAAGTTCTCAGCTTCTGTATAACTTAAACCCTTATCCATCACCATTGTTAAACCATGTTGACGAGGCTGTGCTGTTCTTTCTGGGATTTGACTGATATTAAAATTCATGTTTAAGCTATTTTTTGCAAAGTTAATTTAAAATTAATCAAGAACCCTTGCTCTTCTTGCTCTTTTTATACTGACTGAGCAAAGTCATCACTTTAGTATCCTGCACTACCTCTGGATAAAATTTTACAAATTTATTTAACCACTTAGCAGATTTAGACAATGCCATTTCTAATTGTAATAAGCCTTCATTAGACTTACCCATTTTAAATAAAATAGCACTTCTATAATAAATAAATAATGTTTTACCCTGCGTAGACATGTAGGCTAATTCGGTTTGCTCTAGTGCAGCATCTAATTGATTATTGGCCATTAAACTTCTAATCAAATATTCCCATCCAGCAATTTGCTTTGGCTTATTAGCTACCACTGTGCCGAAATAGCCAGCCGCTTCAACATATTGCTCTAGTTGCATATAACATTCACCCAACTGTATATAATACTCATTGATATGCTTGTGGATACGAAGCGCATGTTCCATTTGTTTGATAGCCATTTCCCAATGCCCTTCTTGCATATAAGTACTAGCAATTTTTTGATACAATCTGCTATCATCTGGATTTAAATGCACGGCTTTTTTATAATGAAATCTTGCTTGCGCATAGTTTTTCATTCTATGATAACAGTGACCAATTGCTTCATAGATAACATCTTCTGGTCTGGATAATTCTAATACTTTTTCTAAAGCCTCAATAGCTTCTTTATATTTTCTCAATCGCAAATAAGCGTCACCCATATTGCGATATGCATAATCAAATTTCTCATCAATCACAATTGCATACTGATATGCATCGATTGCTTTTTCATACAACTTCAAGCCCTGATATGCTGCCGCTAAATTAAACCAAGCCAATGCATTGTATGGTTGTTCATTGATAATGCGCTCGTGTAATCTAATGCTCTCTTCATTTCTACCCGTAAAGTCTGTCCAAAAACAAATTTTATACAATGCTTCTTCATTGTTTGGATCTTCTTCTAATATTAATTGTAAGCAATCAAATACTTTATCAAATGCTTCATGGTCGTCATACACATCTGCTAATTCAAATAATACTTCGGTTCTTTCAGCACCCTCAAATAAATGCAATGCCTCTTGTAAAAGTACAATGGCCTTCTCTGGCTGATCCAATGCTAAGTAAGCATCTGTTTTTAAAATAAACAGATTCATTTCTTTATGATCATATAAAGTGGCCGCATCTAATAGCTTAAGTGCTTCTTTATATTTTCTAGTGGCTAATAATAAATCTGCTTTTTTAATCATCAATAAAGCAGAATGAGGATATTGTTCCAATCCTAAATCAGCTGCTTCAATAGCGTCTACAATCTCATCTTTTTCGTCTAAATGCTCAATAATTCGCTCAAAGTCATCTTCCTCAATATATGCATTCGCTCTACCGTTCTTTAAATTTTGAAAACGCTGTAATAAATCTTGGATATCTCCTCCTTCTTCGTCTCTATGCGGTTCGAACATGGCTGATTAGATTATAGGGTTTAGTAATTAATCATTGATTATCAATATCTTAGAAATTAAAGTATTTTAACCATTGATCATAATAAATATACTGACTAGCTTGGATTTGGCCATATTTTGTTCTGCACATTGGCCCTAAAATGAGTTTAAAATATTTTTTTAAAGAATCTACTAGTTTACTTATCTTCGTAATAACCATGCGTACCGTTAAACAAATACTATTTATTGTTGCCCTGACTATATTTATTCAAAGCCAGACTAAAGCTAGTACGGTTGTTTTAAACAGTACTGAAAACAAATCTTCATCCACTAGTATTGCTGAAAAATATAGTTTAAAGAATATTGGTAATGCTTCTTTAAAAACTTCCACTTTTTACACTTTAAGATCAAGTTTGGAGTTTAAAGGAATGGCAGCTAATAAATCTAACGCGAATTATTTGAAATTTAACAAGGGTAATATTTCTTATGTAATCCCTTACAGATACAAAATGGTGTTACCTAGATTCAAGACACCTTCTCCTACGCAACCATAAGTTGCTCTATTTTTTAATCAATAATTTGGTACTCGTTCTTATTGAACTCAAATTGATTCAATGTAATTGGGCTTAAATCCACATTGGTTGCTTGATACCTAACAGGCACGCCTTTCTTTGTAGTAATAGAATAAGATAATACGAGTCCTGGAATATCTTTAAAAGCCATTTCAAAATTAGGAATGGTTGGAACAATGGCATTGGTATACAATACATCATAAATTGTTTCGTCACTAAAAACCAATTGTACAGCATTACATGGATATCCTGCAATATGAATAACTGAATCTGTATTCATTTTTTTCATCGTAACCAATTCAGGTAGGTTCTTTTGAGGAAAAGCTATTTTTTGAAAGAACTTACTTTCACCAATTTCTTTTAGCACTACAGCAGAATCTTCTTGTGAAGAAAAGATAACACTTTGTTGAAGTTTAGGTGTAACCAAAGTTGTTTTACATTGATTGCCTTTAACCTGAACCGTCTTTTGGCCCAATGGCTGCCATGATTGATTTTGGAATTGTTCTATATCAAACTGAACACTGCACTCGCCTACAACTTTAGTTTGGGCATTGGTAGACAATGCCAGCAATAGGTATACAATTATGGGGGTAATTTTATACTTCATTCAAATTAAATAATGAGAGGCCTCCGTAAAGAGGCCTCTCAGGGGGAATTATTTTTTAGTTTTGTCTTTTAGTGCTTGTACTTTTTTTTGTGCATCCATCATTTCTTCATACTTGGTTTGCCAATTGCTCTTTTTCTTTGGCGTTTTTCTTTTCACTTGTATCTCTGCCAAGATCTTATCATGGTTGATGATGAATTTCTGAATCACAAACTGCAATAATAAAGTCACAATATTTGAAACAGTATAATACCAAGTTAAGGCAGATGGTAAGCTGTTGAAAATAAACAATAACATTACAGGGAAGATATACGGCATGTATTTCAATGCAGGATTATCTTGTGTTGGCGTCATCGCCATATTATAAACAGACATAATTAAACTAGTCACAACAGCAGTAATCGTAAATAAACTAATATGATTACCAAATCCCATTGGAATACTAAATGGCAATGTTGCAATTACATCATAACTAGATAAATCCTTACTCCATAAAAATGCTTGGCCTCTTAAAGAGATATTAGAGTTAAAGAAGCTATACAAAGCAAAGAAGATAGGAATTTGTAATAAAGCAGGAATACAACCACCTAATGGATTCACACCTGCTTCTCTGAATAATTTCATTTGCTCCATAGCAAAACCCTGCTGATCATCACCAAATTTCTTTTTCACCTCATCTAATTCAGGTTTTAAGACTTTCATCTTAGCGCTGCTTAAATAACTTGAGTAAGTTAAAGGAGAGGTAACTAATCTAATAAAGATGGTTAATAATAATACAACCCATCCATAATTGCTCACAAAACCAGCAAAGAAATCAAATACTGGACCAATAATATATTTGTTGATAGGTCTAACAAAAGAATATAAATCTCTACCTAAGTTCACAATCTTATCCATTTCTGGAGCTTGTGTCTTTAAGATATTCATATCATTTGGACCATAGTATAATGCTAAACCTAATTCGGCATTGTTAGTTTCTAATTTAGTTTGAAATTGTGCTTGTAAAGCTGCTAAAGAATTACTGCTATCCACTCTTCTTTGCCAATCAATTTTACCACTTGCAAAATCTGACTTTGTCATTAAAGTCGTATTGAAAAACTGCTGCACCAAGCCCACCCATTGTACTGGCTTTTCAAAAGTCTTGGTTGTTTTGCTAGAGATATAATCAAACTCTTTGCCTTCTGAGAAACAGATATTAGACATCTGACGCTCATAATTCAAAGTTCTTTCTTGTTTAAATGAATGCGCCTCCCATAAAACATTTAATTGTCTATTCGTCAATAATTGATCTGCGCCATTGAATTGAATTTTCCAATCAATATTGTATTTATTAGGTGCTAAGCTAAATAAGTGCGTAATGGTGTTACCAGTTGGTGTTGTTAAAGTAAATGCTACTTTTTGTACACCATTCTCTGAAGGCAATACCTCTGCTTTTTGGAAAATCAATTGATTGATTTGTGCAGATTGATTAGCAGCGATATTAATAGGATAATTCAAACTGGTACTATCCCCTAAAACAACTTGTTGCTTGTTAAAATTTACATAGTTCTTCAACAATACTTTTGCAACCTGTCCACCTTTATTAGTTAAAGTAACTTTCACAACTTCGTTCTCAATAACTACCAACTGCTCTTTAAGTGTATCAACAGCTGTAGAATCTCCTACTGCTGTTTTAATAGTACTGTCTACAAGTGCAGCTGTTTTCAAAGCAGCTACTTTATCTGCAGCCGCTTTCACCATCGCTACAGAATCGTCGTAATGCTTTTTATAAGCTTGCAACTCATTTTGCTGCTTATTTGTAAACCAGAAATAAGCAAAGAATAAACCTGCTAATAACACAAAACCAATGACCGTATTTTTATCCGTATTCATTTAAAGTAATTTTACCGTTTTTGACGAGTTTCAAAGGTATTGCTTTTTTACAAATTACGGCTGTATTTCCCCCCTATCTGGTACAAGGCATTGGAAATTTGACCCAAACTGCAATATTTAACTGCCTCCATCAAAATGGCAAAAATATTCTCATTGTTTATGGCTGCTTGCTGAAGTTTATTTAAGTATGTTTTTGACTGATCTTTATTTCTTTTTTTAAAGGTTGCTAGATGCTTAATTTGAAGATTTTGTTCCAAATTAGAAGACCTAAAAATAGGCTGCTGATCGATGTTTTTATCTTCTGATATGTTCAAGAATGAATTCACGCCAATTATAGGTATTTCTCCATTATGCTTTTTGGTTTCATAAGAAAGACTTTCTTCTTGAATTTTAGTTCTTTGATACATTCTTTCCATGGCACCTAATACACCACCTCTTTGATTGATTCTATCAAATTCCAATAAAACTGCTTCTTCCACCAAATCTGTTAATTCAGTGATTAAAAAACTTCCTTGTTGGAAATTCTCCACTTTGGTAGTGCCTAATTCTTTATTAATAATTAATTGAATAGCCAATGCTCTTCTTACACTTTCTTCTGTAGGTGTAGTGATTGCCTCATCATATGCATTAGTATGTAAACTATTACATTGATCATAAATAGCGTACAAAGCCTGCAGTGTTGTTCTTATATCATTAAAATTAATTTCTTGTGCATGCAAGCTTCTTCCACTTGTTTGAATATGATATTTTAATTTTTGAGATCGCTCGTTTGCATTGTATTTGTATTTCAACACCCTAGCCCAAATTCTTCTGGCAACTCTTCCTATTACTGCATATTCTGGATCCATTCCATTGCTAAAAAAGAAACTTAGATTATGACAAAAATCGTCTACTGGAATTCCTCGATGAATAAAATATTCTACATAAGTAAATCCATTCGCTAAAGTGAATGCCAATTGTGTTATTGGATTTGCACCAGCTTCTGCAATATGATATCCTGAAATAGAAATACTATAGAAATGTCTTACTTTGTTTTCTGCAAAATAAGATTGAACATCTCCCATCATTTTCAAAGCAAACTCTGTGGAGAAAATACAAGTGTTTTGAGCCTGATCTTCTTTTAATATATCTGCTTGTAAAGTTCCTCTAACATTTGCTAATACGCCTTTTTTAATTTCTTGGTATACTTCTATTGGAAGTACTTGATCACCTGAAACCCCCAATAACTTTAATCCTAAACCATTATGCCATTCATTCAAAGACTTATCCTTGGTTAAATTGATATACTCGGGCCTCTCTTTGTCATTAATTAATTGTTTGATTTTTTTATTAACATGCGGCCATAGTTTATTTTCAGTAATATATTTTTCACAGGCTTGATCTATAGCTGCATTGAAAAACTGCGCCATCAAAATGGGAGCTGGACCATTGATGGTCATACTCACAGAAGTAGACTTACTATTTAAATCCAATCCACTGTATAATTTTTTGAGATCATCTATGGTAGCAATACTTACACCTGCATTACCAATTTTCCCAAAAACATCTAATCTCTTTTCTGGATCATGACCGTACAAAGTAACACTATCAAAAGCAGTAGATAATCTAATAGCAGATTGTCCCTTACTTAAAAAATGGAATCTCAAATTGGTTCTTTCTGGACAACCCTCTCCTGCAAACATCCTAGTTGGATCCTCATTACCTTGTTTGAATTTAAACACTCCATTGGTGAAAGGGAAAAATCCAGGTAAATTCTCTTTTAAATGCCATTCAGTAATATCCCCCCAATCTTTGAACTTAGGTAATTGAACTTTTTGAATGACAATACCAGATTGAGTTTCAAAGTTCAATGCTTGCTTTAGTTTTTTACCACTGATCTCATATTCAAGAGTACTTTGTTGATATGCTTTTGAAACAGTAGGCCAATCTTTGATAATTGCTTTTACTTGATCATCTACCTTCTGCTCTATCGCATTATTTGCATCCAATAACTTTTTCTCTTTACTTAATCCAGCTACACTTAAAACCTCTTGAAAACAATACCATTTTGATGCTATTAATTTTTGCTCAGCAATCCATTGATTGTTTTTTCTGATTACATCAACCACCTCGCCTAAATAATTTTTTCGATTATTTGAAAGTAATGAAGGTGGCGTTTTATTAGGATCATATTCAATTGACCATTCTATTTTCTTCCATGTTTGATGATGTTGCTGATTCACAATATCCACTAAGCAATTATACATTGCTTGTATGCCAGGATCATTATAATTGGAAGCAATTGTACCAAAAATGGGCATTGAAGAAACATCTGCATTCCAACTATGATGAGACCGACGAAATTGTTTTCTAACATCAATGATTGCATCCAATCCTCCAGTTCTGTCAAATTTATTGATAGCAATGATTTGTGCATAATCGATCATATTAATTTTCTCCAATTGAGTGGGTGCTCCAAATTCCGGAGTCATCACATACATAGGAATAGTCACAAGATCAACTATTGATGCATCATTTTGACCCACTCCAGCAGTTTCAATAATAATAGCATCGAATCCTTCTTCTTTACATAATTCAATCACATTGTCAATTGAATCAGAAATACTACTCTTATCGGTTCTTGTAGCCAAAGAACGCATATACACATTGGAATGGTTGATAGCATTCATTCTTATTCTATCTCCCAACAATGCTCCACCTGTTTTTCTTTTACTTGGATCTATTGAAACAATCGCAATTGTTTTGGTAGGATTCGCTATAGTGAAATATTGAATCAATCTATCGCAAACCGTTGATTTACCTGCACCACCCGTACCCGTTAATCCTATGATGGGGATATTTTTTGAAACTTTTTTCTTTGACTTTTTTAAACCGTTGTTTTGCAATAAGGTAATCTGTCTAGCAAGATTTCTTGGATCAATTTTTTTCTCAAAACTTAATGCAGGTAATTTTTTGGGATCCAATTTTTTAAGTTCATAACTACAAATTCGAACCACTTCATCGATCATTCCATCAATTCCTAATTTTAGTCCATCTTCAGGAAGATAGATTTTTGAGATACCTATTTTTTCTAATGCTAATGCTTCTTTAGGTAATATAGTTCCTCCTCCACCTCCCACAATTTTAATATGTTGATACCCATTTTCATTAAGTAGTGTTCTTAAGTAAGAGAAGAACTCCATATGACCGCCTTGATAAGAAGTAATCGCAATACCATGCACATCTTCTTCAATCGCTGCTGTCACAATTTCAAGTGCTGATCGATTATGCCCTAAATGAATAATTTCAACACCTTTCTCTTGCAACACTCTACGCATGATATTTATAGATGCATCATGCCCATCAAACAAACTAGTTGAGGTTAAAATTCGAATATTTTTCATGCCACAAAGCTAACAAATGTTAGCAGTAAAAAGCAATGAAAAATTCAATTAATTTTTGGAAGCCTGTTCTTTAGCGGCAGCAATAAAATGCACAAATAATGGAGCTGGAGCTTCCACTGTACTTTTTAATTCTGGGTGATATTGAACGCCTATAAAGAAAGGATGGTTGGGTAATTCCACAATTTCCACCAAACCAGTTGCTGGGTTCACACCACTGGTAACCATTCCTGCATTTTGAAATGCTGTTAAATATGCATTGTTAAATTCATATCTATGACGGTGACGCTCGCTAATCTCAGTTGATCCATAGATACGATGCGCCAAAGTACCTTCCGTAATCTTACAAGGATATGCACCCAAACGCATGGTTCCTCCCATCATGGTAATTCTTTTTTGCTCTTCCATCATATTGATCACTGGATCAGGACTATTTGGGTCCATTTCCACAGAATGTGCTTTTTGTAAACCCAATACATTTCTACCGTATTCAATCACGGCCATTTGCATACCTAAACAAATACCAAAGAATGGTAATTTATTTTCTCTTGCATATTGAACAGCAACAATTTTTCCTTCTATACCTCTATTTCCAAATCCAGGAGCTACTAATAAACCATGTAAACCTTTTAATTGCTCGTTCACATTTTCTTTAGTTAAATTCTCACTATGGATATTCACCACTTTCACTTTTACTTCATTCATTGCTCCTGCATGAATAAAGCTTTCTAAGATTGATTTGTAAGCATCTTGTAATTCAATATACTTACCAATCAATCCAATTTGAATGGTGCTCTTTGGATTTTTCAACTTAGTTAAAAATGCATTCCATTTTGTTAAGTCTGGTGCTGGAGATGCTTGTAAATTAAATTTCTTTAAAACAATTTCATCTAACTTTTCTTTCTGCATTAATAAAGGCACTTCGTAAATAGTGCTTGCATCCGCAGCTTCAATAACATTTCCAGGTTTTACATTACAGAACAAAGCAATCTTTCTCTTGATATCATCATTCAAAGGCTCTTCTGTTCTACACACAATTACATCAGGATGTACACCCGTTTCACTTAACATTCTAACACTATGTTGTGTTGGCTTTGTTTTTAATTCTTTAGCTGCTTTTAAATAAGGGATTAAAGTTAAATGCACTACCATTACATCTTCTTCTGGTAATTCCCATTGAATTTGACGAACAGTTTCAACAAAGGGCAAACTCTCGATATCACCCACAGTTCCACCAATTTCTGTAATCACTACATCATATTTACCATCCTTACCCAACAATAACATTCTATGTTTAATCTCGTCTGTAATATGAGGAACAACTTGTACAGTTTTACCTAAAAACTCACCAGCTCTTTCTTTATTAATGACTGTTTGATAAATTCTACCTGTTGTCACATTGTTTGCTTGTGAAGTAGGTGTATTTAAAAAACGCTCGTAGTGGCCCAAATCCAAATCGGTTTCTGCACCATCTTCTGTCACATAACATTCTCCATGCTCATATGGATTCAAAGTACCTGGATCCACATTAATGTAAGGATCAAATTTTTGAATAGTTGTACTGATACCTCTAGCCTGCAATAATTTTGCCAATGACGCAGCAATAATGCCCTTACCCAAACTACTCGTAACACCACCTGTAACAAAAATGTACTTTGCCATAACTGTAAATTCATATAATATTGAAAAAGGAATTCCAGCAATAGTTGCCTATTGAGGTAAACCCATTCAATTGGTTTTTAATGTGACCGTCTTTTAATTTGGAAAATTTCTTAGAGGTCATACAAAAATACGCGAAAAAAAGCCCCCTACAAAATGGGTTTTAGATTGAACAATAAATGTTTATAAATGTTATTTAAAAGTGAACATCTTCACGCCCAAAACCAAAAAATATGAAAAAAACAGCCCTTTTATTAAGCTTCGCCCTTTTTACCCTAGTTCTTACAAGCTGGGAATGGAAAAAGAACCAACACCCAACCGTTCAAAAAGGCGATGTCATTGAGTGTTTAAATATGGAAACTCAGCAGGCATATCAGTTGGAAGCATCTACCCCAGCTTTTGCCAAATTGCATATTTCCCCAATGACTGTAAATCCAACAGACTTAGCGGGTACTATGATCCAATTTGATGCAGCGGATGGCAATAAAGCCAATGCTTATTTCATTCCTGCAAAAAAGAAGTCTAATAAATGGCTTATTGTTATTCAAGAGTGGTGGGGATTAAATGACAATATCAAAATGGAAGCAGACCAATATTTTAATGACCTAGGCGATATGAATGTAATTGCAGTAGATATGTATGATGGAAAAGTAGCAGCTACTCCAGATAGTGCGATGAAATTAATGCGTGGCGCTGACATGAATAGAATGACCGCTATTATTCAAGGTGCAATTAAGCATGCAGGATCTAAAGCAAGTATCTATAGCGTAGGTTGGTGTTTTGGTGGCATGTGGAGTTTACAAACAGCGATCCTTGCAGGACCACAAGCAAAAGGTTCTGTGATGTATTATGGTCGTCCAGAAACCAATATGGAGAAATTAAAATCTATTCAATGTGATATCATTGGCTTCTTTGGCAATAAAGATCAAGCCCCTTCTCCTGCAATGGTTAATGAGTTTGAAAAGAATATGAAAGAAGCTGGTAAGAATTTAAATGTAAATAGATATGATGCTGGACATGGCTTTGCCAATCCAAGTAATCCATCATTTAATGCTGCAGCAAAAACAGACTCTTACGCTAAAGCAATATCCTTCTTAAAAGCTCATTAATTTAATTACATTTCATTCTTAATTTTTCGATAGCTTGATGTAAGCCCTCGAATTAAAGAAGAACTAAACCCTTGATGCTCCATCTCATTTAAACCTGCGATGGTGCATCCCATTGGGGTAGTTACTTTATCAATTTCTTGTTCTGGATGTGTATTCTTTTTGAGTAGTAAATCTGCTGCACCTTTTACAGTTTGAGCTGCTATAAGTGAAGCTTGTGCAGCACTAAATCCAATTTCAATACCACCCTGAATATTGGCTCTGATATATCTTAAAGCATATGCAGTACCACAAGCTCCCAAAACGGTTGCAGCATCCATTAATTTCTCGTCAATTATAATAGATTTACCCAATTGATTAAATAATGTTGTTACAAAATCTACCTGCATAGCAGCTTTTTGATTAGCACAAATACAAGTCATACTTTCTTGTATGGAAATAGCTGTATTTGGCATAGCTCTAAATAAAGCAAATTCTTTACCTAATTCATCTTCCAAATCTTTTAACCAAACTCCTGTGGCAACACTAATTATAGTATGTTGAGTAGGAATTAGTGATGGCTTTATTTCTTCAAGGATATCTTTTAATTGAAAAGGCTTTACCGCTAGAACAATATAATCTGCGTTTTTAACTGCTATTGAATTGTCGGCTAAAGTGGTAACACCTTGGTCTGATAAATGCTGAATTGTTGAAAGATTTCTTTTTGTGATAGTGATTTGGCTGGCTTTTATGAAACCACTTTGAATTAATCCCTCTGCAATAGCCGTTCCAAGATTCCCCCCGCCAATGATTGTTATGTTTGAATGATTCATTTTTTATTTTTTTCCTGTTAATGTATAACAAAGCTTAATGTAAAAGAAGCGTAATTAAAATTGTTCCACGCGGACAACATCGGTTCTTGCCGGTTGGCTAGTGAAAGCAATTTTATTACGATTATGTTTCGTAAGTATATTCTATTAATTAAATGGAAAAGAAAATTTTAATAACCCTTTGCGGGCAGTAAATAATTGGCAACATAATCGGAAACGCCCTCTTCCAATGTATAGAACGGTGCGGTGTATCCTGCGTCGCGAAGCTTTGTCATATTGGCTTCTGTGAAGTATTGATATTTATCTCTAATATCCAAAGGCATATCGATGAATTCAATATTAGGTGCTAATCCCTGTGCTTTAAAAGTATTGGCAGCTAAATCATAAAAAGATCTTGCTTTACCTGTTCCTAAATTATACAAACCATTTTTGTTGGCATCCCAAGTATTGGACATCATATGGTGTAGCATCCAACCAATGACTTTCACTAAATCTTTTACATATACAAAGTCTCGCAATTGCTCTCCATCTTTAAATCCTTCTTTGTGACTTTTAAATAATTTAACCAAACCTGTTTGCTTGATTTGATTGAATGAATGAAATATCACACTGGCCATTCTAGCTTTATGCGATTCATTAGGACCATAGACATTAAAGAATTTTAAACCTGCCCAAACATCAGGTTGATTGTTTTGAGCAAGTGCCCATTTATCAAATTCATTCTTACTAATACCATATGGATTTAGTGGATTCAACTGATGAACTATATCATGGTTATCATCATAGCCATGCTCTCCTGCACCATAAGTAGCAGCTGAAGAGGCATAAATGAATGGAATCTTTTTTTGCGTTGCATAATTCCATAAAGACTTTGAATAATTCAAATTTAACTCTTCATGAATAGCATAATTAAATTCTGTAGTATCCGTTCTTGCACCTAAATGCACAATGGCATCTATTTCAAATTCATCATTTTCTAATTGAGTAACTAAAGATTGTCGCTCGATTACTTTGATGAATTGTTTTTGCTCCCAGTTCTTTCTTTTTTCTTCTACGCCAAAATCATCTACCAATAGTAATTGATTAAACCCTTGTTCATTTAAATATTGAACAAATACTGAACCAATAAAACCAGCGGCTCCAGTAACTACTATAGTGGGTTGTTTTGACATGAAGCTGAACCCTTATTTTAATTTATTTTCAATAGCAGTATCGTACTTATTTTTCCAAGCACTGATATTACCCCAATCTTCTCCTTCAACTTTTACAGCACCGCCAGTTACTTTACCCAACACCAAAGTTGTAATTCCAACTTTAGCTGCAGCAGCTTCAATAGCAGCAACAGATGTTGCTTTACATGATACCACCACCCTGCTTTGTGCTTCACCCATCCAATAAGCGTCTTTTCTTAAATCACTATTGTTTGAACTCACTTCAAAACCTTTGTTATTAAAGTAAGCCGATTCTAGTAATGTAACAATCAAGCCACCTTCTGAAATATCATGTGCAGATTCAATAGTATGATCTTTGATTAATTGAGCAACTAATTGTTGTAAAGCAAATTCTTCTTCTAATTCAAAATGAGGAGCAGAAGAATGAGCCACCCCTTTTAATTTATTCAAATACTCAGAAGAACCAATATCATTTCTTTGAGTTCCTAATAAAACAATCGTATCACCCTCTTCTTTAAAGTCTAAAGTCATTCTGTTTTTCATATCTTCTACAATACCTACCATACCAATTGTAGGTGTTGGGAAAACAGGACCATCAGGGTTTTGATTATAGAAACTCACATTACCACCTGTTACAGGTGTATTGAATTTTCTACAAGCAGCACCCATACCTTCTACAGATTTTACAAACTGATAATACACTTCAGGATCGTAAGGATTACCAAAATTCAAACAGTTGGTTACACCAATAGGTTCACCACCAGAGCAAACAATATTTCTTGCTGCTTCAGACACTGCAATCATGGCTCCTTTATATGGATCAGCAAAAACATATTTACTATTACAATCTACTGTCATCGCTAATGCTTTACCAGTACCTTTTGCTAATACCACTGCTGCATCACTTGGTGCATTGGTAGAAGTATTTGCAGCACCCACCATACTATCATACTGTGTATATACCCAACGCTTAGAAGCAATATTGGGTAATTGAATCAAGGCCTCAACAGATGCTTTTAAATTATCTGTATCAGCAATTGTATTCATATCAAATGCATTCACTTTAGCTAAGTATGCAGGTTCTTTATATTCACGCGTATATTGAGGAGCACCTCCACCTAATACCAATTCATAAGCTGGTAAAGAAGCTTCTAATTCACCATGCATATAAAAATTCAATAAACCATCATCGGTTACTTCACCAATATTGCTACAAGACAAATCCCATTTTTCAAACACTGCTAATACATCTGCCTCTCTTCCTTTCTCTACCACCATCAACATGCGTTCTTGGCTCTCACTTAATAATAATTCCCAAGCCTTCATATTTTGTTGACGCGTTGGCACTTTGTCTAAATCAATACGCATCCCCACTTGTCCCTTTGCACTCATCTCTGCAGTAGAACAAATAATACCTGCTGCACCCATATCTTGCATACCCACTACTCCACCTGTTTCAATTACTTCTAAACAAGCTTCTAATAATTTCTTTTCTTGAAATGGATCACCTACTTGTACTGCTGGTAATTCTTCCACACTATCTGCTGTAATTTCTGCAGAAGCAAAACTTGCACCACCAATACCATCTTTACCTGTGGCACTTCCAACAAAAAATACTGGATTACCTTTTCCTAATGCAATCGCACTAACGGTCTTACCAGCTTTTACAATACCAACGCTCATTGCATTCACCAATGGGTTAGTGTGATAACAATCTTCAAAATATAATTCACCACCTACTGTTGGTACACCAAAACAGTTTCCATAATGTCCAATACCATGTACCACACCAGCCAATAATCTTTTTGTTTTAGTATCTTCTAGTTTTCCAAATCGTAAACTATTTAAAGATGCTATGGGACGAGCACCCATTGTAAAAATATCTCTCTGTATTCCACCCACACCTGTTGCAGCACCTTGAAATGGCTCCAACGCACTTGGGTGATTATGTGATTCAATTTTGAAAACAACTCCATAATCATTTCCAATATCCATCAATCCTGCATTCTCTTCACCAGCTGCCACCAACATTCTACCTCCATCTCTTGGAAGCGTTTTTAACCACTTAATAGAGTTTTTATAACTACAGTGCTCAGACCACATTCCACTAAAAGCACATAGCTCTGTAAAATTGGGGGTACGACCTAGTTTTTGTTTGATTAATTCGAACTCTTCTTCTGTTAGTCTTAATTGTTGGGCTGTTTTTACAGTGATTTCCATGGAATATTATCTTAAGCGATTAAAGTTGTGGCGAAGTTACAAAATGGAGTCGAGTGCATTTGCTTGAATTACCAACATATCCATGAGCAAAATGTGTATCAAAAAAATAGCCAATTGAAAATCAATAGTTTGTGATTTTATTTATATTATATTATTTTTTAATGTTAATATTTATGACTAAATTCTTGAAATATTTATAATAATATGGACAAATGTTTCACATACTTTATTATTTTCGCTCCGGAATTAAAGTTTTAGAGCATTAATTAACACATAATTATTTATTTTAATATTTAAACATTCGTACCATGTCTAAATCAAAATTGGAGTACATCTGGTTAGATGGTTACAAACCAACTCAGTCTTTAAGAAGTAAGACAAAAATTGAAAACAACTTTAGTGGAAAATTAGAAGATTGCGATATGTGGAGCTTTGATGGCTCTTCTACTGAGCAAGCACCAGGGGGTTCTTCTGATTGTTTATTAAAGCCTGTATTTATTTGTAAAGACCCAGGTAGAAAAAATGCTTATTTAGTAATGTGCGAAGTATTGAACTCTGATGGTACTCCACATGCATCTAATGGTCGTGCGACAATTCAAGATGATGATAATGATTTCTGGTTTGGATTTGAGCAAGAATATTTCTTGTGGAACCCAGCAACCAATAAGCCATTAGGTTTCCCTGAAGGTGGATACCCTGGTCCTCAAGGTCCTTACTATTGTTCGGTGGGAGCTAACAATGCCTACGGTAGAAATATTGTAGAAGAACATTTAGATATTTGTTTAGAAGCTGGCTTGAATGTAGAAGGTATTAATGCTGAGGTTGCAGCAGGACAATGGGAATTCCAAATTTTTGCAAAAGGTGCTAAAGAAGCAGGTGATCAAATTTGGGTAGCAAGATATTTATTAGAAAGAATTGGTGAAACATACGGTGTATCTATTAACTGGCATTGTAAACCATTAGGTACTTTAGACTGGAATGGTTCAGGTATGCATGCAAACTTCTCTAACACCACATTAAGAACTTGTGGTAAGAAAGAAGTGTATGAAACCATTTGTGAAGCTTTCCGCCCAGTAGTGAAAGAACATATTGAAGTATACGGAGCAGACAATCACTTGCGTTTAACAGGCAAGCACGAGACTGCATCTATCCATGATTTCTCTTTCGGTGTATCAGACAGAGGAGCTTCTATTCGTATTCCAATCGGAGCAGTAGAAAAAGGATGGAAAGGATGGTTAGAAGATCGTCGTCCAAACTCTGCAGCAGACCCTTACAAAGTAGCAGCTAGAATTATCAAGACCGTAAAAACTGCAAAAGTGTAAGCCCTTGATTTTTAATGAAAATGGTTCATAAATAGTGTTTTGAATTGTAATCCCCCATGAAAATGGGGGATTTTTTGTGCATTAAAGCATTTTAAAAACGCTTATGCCTTAAAAAATGGGGGGTAGTTTTGCATTGCTTAAAAATCTAAAATAATTATATATGTCATTAAGAACAGATGCTGTCAACCATGTGAGTCATGGTAAAGTAAATTCTCCAGATATCAAAGGCGCCAAAATCACTGGTGTATTTGGTGAAAATGTATTCACTTTAAAAACAGCAAGAGAATATTTAAGTGATGAAGCTTATAAGAGCTTGGTTGCAAGTATCAAAGGTGGTAAAAAAATTGATCGTCAAGTAGCAGGTCAGATTGCTTCTGGTATGCGCGCTTGGGCAGAAAGCAAAGGTGTAACACACTACACACACTGGTTCCAACCATTAACGGGTACTACTGCAGAAAAACACGATTCATTCTTTACATTAAAAGGCGATGGTACTGCTATTGAAGAATTTGAAGGAGCAGCATTAATTCAACAAGAACCAGATGCATCTTCTTTCCCTAATGGTGGATTAAGAGCAACATTCGAAGCAAGAGGTTATTCTGCTTGGGATCCATCTTCTCCCCCATTCATTATTGAAATTGGTAATGGTAAAACATTATGTATCCCAACAATATTTATTTCTTACACAGGTGAATCTTTGGACTACAAAGCTCCTTTGATGAAAGCTGTTGAAGCAGTGAACAAAGCAGCAGTGAATGTTTGTAATTACTTTGATAAGAATGTTACTAAAGTAGCACCAACATTAGGTTGGGAACAAGAATATTTTGTTATTGATGAAGCATTGGTAAATGCAAGACCTGACTTAGTACAATGTGGAAGAACCGTTTTTGGTTTTACTCCAGCTAAAGGTCAGCAATTAGAAGATCATTATTTCGGATCTATTCCAGAAAGAGTGTATGCATTTATGCGTGACTTCGAAAATGAATCTTATAAATTAGGTATTCCTTTAAGAACAAGACATAATGAAGTGGCACCTGCTCAGTTTGAGTGTGCTCCAATTTTTGAAGAAGTAAATATTGCAGTAGATCATAATATCTTATTAATGGATGTGATGACTAGAGTGGCAAAGCGTCATCACTTAGTAGTATTATTACACGAAAAACCATTTGCAGGAATTAACGGTAGTGGCAAACACAATAACTGGAGTTTAGCAACAGATACTGGTGTGAATTTATTGGCACCAGGTAAGACACCTAAGACCAACTTAATGTTCTTGACTTTCTTTGTAAACACCATTAAAGCGGTGCATGATTATGCAGATATATTAAGAGCTTCTATCGCTTCTGCATCCAATGATTTCCGCTTAGGTGCAAACGAAGCACCTCCAGCAATCATCTCAGTATTCATTGGTGATTACTTAACAAAAGTATTAAACGATGTAGAGAGTAGAGTGAATAGCAAATTTGATGAGCAAGATGAAGCTATCTTAAAATTGGATTTACATAGAAGTATCCCTGAATTATTAATTGATAATACAGATAGAAACAGAACTTCTCCATTCGCATTTACCGGAAATAAATTTGAATTCCGTGCGGTGGGTTCTACTGCTAACTGCGCATTGCCAATGACGGTTTTAAATACCATTGTTGCAGACACATTAGTAAAGTTCTCTCAAGAAGTAGATGCATTGATTGAAAAAGGTGACAAGAAAGAAATTGCGATCATGCAAGTGATTCAAAAGTATATTGTTGCTAGTAAGAAGATCTTATTTGAAGGAGATGGTTATAGCGAAGCATGGCACAAGGAAGCAGAGAAAAGAGGCTTACCTAATTTAAAAACAACTCCTGTTGCTTTGGATGCAATGGTGACGGATAAAGCAAAAAAATTGTTTAAAGACAATGGCATTTATTCTCATGCTGAATTAGAAGCTAGACACGAAATTGAGTTAGAGAAGTACATTAAGAAAGTACAAATTGAAGCGCGCGTAATGGGCGATTTAGCTACTAACCATATTATACCAGCTGCAATTAAGTATCAAAATGAATTATTGAAGAATGTAAGCTTACTTAGAGAAGCTGCGTTACCAGAAAAATTATACAAAGGTCAATTGACTTTGTTAAAAGATGTAAGTACGCATATCCAACAAGTGTATGAGAATACACATGCGATGGTAGAAGAAAGAAAAGTGGCTAACAATATTGAAAACTCTCGTGAAAAAGCCATTGCTTATGAAGCGAAAGTGAAAGCACAATATTTTGACAAGATTCGTTACCATGTTGACAAATTAGAACAATTGGTAGATGACGAATTATGGACCCTGCCTAAATATAGAGAATTGTTATTCTTAAGATAAGCTATGAAATAACTCCTAACAAAATGTAGGAGTTATTTCATTTAGCCTCTTATGATTTTTTCAAACAGCCCCCATATACGGGGCTGTTTGATGTTTATCTTTCAATAAAATCAAAATGTTCACAAAATAATAAGGGACCCGTTAATGGGGTCCCTTATTATTTTTCATTAGATAATTTTTTCAAGCTTTTATCTTTCAATAAAAAGCGAAGAAAAAATTACTTCATTTTGAAACTTTCCAAGAATTTAGTAGTGAAATTACCTTTTCTAAAATCTTCATTTTGCATTAATTGCAAATGGAAAGGAATAGTTGTTTTCACTCCTTCAATTACATATTCGCTCAATGCACGATACATCGTATTGATGGCTTCTTCACGAGTTTGTGCAACTGTGATTAATTTACCAATCATTGAATCGTAATATGGAGGAATTACATAACCTGCGTATACATGGCTATCTACACGAACACCATGTCCACCTGGAGTATGTAATACAGTAATCTTACCTGGAGAAGGTCTAAAATCATTGTATGGATCTTCTGCATTGATACGACATTCAATCGCATGCAATTGAGGTTCGTAATTTTTTCCAGAGATTTTTTCTCCTGCAGCAATCTTGATTTGTTCTTTGATCAAATCATAGCTTACTACTTCTTCAGTAACGCAATGTTCAACTTGAATACGCGTATTCATTTCCATGAAATAGAAGTTACGATGCTTATCCACTAAGAACTCAATAGTTCCTACACTTTCATAGTTAATAGCTGCAGCAGCTTTGATTGCAGCTTCACCCATTCTTTGACGAAGTTCTGGTGTCATAAATGGAGAAGGAGATTCTTCAACCAATTTTTGGTGTCTTCTTTGAATAGAACAATCGCGTTCACTTAAATGACAAACATTACCAAACTGATCACCTGCTACTTGAATTTCAATATGTCTTGGTTCTTCCACAAATTTCTCCATGTATAAACCATCATTCTTGAAACTTGCAGCAGCTTCCATCTTCGCATCATTAAATGCTTTTTCCAAATCTGCTTCTGACCATACCACACGCATACCCTTTCCACCACCACCAGCTGTTGCTTTGATGATTACCGGATAAACAATTTCTTTGGCTAATTTTTTTGCTTCCTCTACACTTTCTAACAAACCTTCTCCACCTGGAACAACAGGTACACCTGCTTTGATCATTGTTTCTTTAGCGGTGATCTTGTCTCCCATTTTATTAATCATCTCAGGAGTAGGTCCAATAAATTTAATACCATGGTCAGCACAGATCTGAGCAAACTTTGCATTCTCTGCTAAGAATCCGTAGCCAGGATGCACTGCATCTGCATTAGTAATTTCACATGCAGCCATGATATGCGGAATATTCAAATAGGATTCTGCACTCTTCGGTCCGCCAATACAAACAGCTTCGTCTGCAAACTTTACATGCAAACTATCTTTATCCGCTGTTGAATAAACTGCTACGGTTTTAATACCCATCTCACGACAGGTTCTAATAATACGCAAAGCAATTTCGCCACGATTGGCTATCAATATCTTTTTAAACATTTTCAGAAATTAAAATGAATGAATGTAAATGCCTAAGCAGGTTGTACCAAGAATAATGGTTGATCAAACTCCACTGGGCTTGCATCATCCACTAATACTTTTACGATAGTACCTTTTACTTCTGATTCGATTTCATTGAACAATTTCATTGCTTCAATAATACAAACCACTTTACCTGGGCTTACTTCTGTTCCCTCTTCAGCCAATAATGGCTTATCAGGAGCTGCTCTTCTATAGAAAGTACCAATCATTGGACTCTTAATAGTAATTAGATTATCTGTTGCAGCAGCTGGAGCTGGAGCAGCAGACACAGGGGCAGCGGCAGTAGCAGCTACTGGAGCTGGAGCTGGTGCTGGAGCAGCAGCATATACTGGTGCAGAACTAACTGTAACTCTTTCTTCTTTTTGTTTGATGGTTACTTTACCGTCCTTGTCTTCGATGCTGATTTCACCGATATTACTCTTGTTAACCACCTTGATTAAATCATGAATTTGTTTTAAGTCCATTTTTAGCAATTTTGGGTAAAATTGGGGTATTTTTATTAAAAATCACAATAAAATGACCTTTTTTTATCCAAAAATGGCCATTTTTTGTAATATTTTGATAGGCAGAAGAAATAAAAAGGGCCCGTTTATGGGGCCCTTTTTTGAAAATCATTAGAGTGTTTTTAATCAAGCTTTATTTTCAAAGTAAAAGCTTGATTAAAAACTACTTCACTCTCTCTACGTATTCACCAGATTTAGTATTAATCTTGATCTTCTCCCCTTCGTTCACGAATAAAGGCACCATTACTGTTGCACCAGACTCGATAGTAGCAGCTTTTAAAGCACGAGTTGCAGTATCACCCTTAACCCCTGGTTCGCAATAAGTAATCAATACATCGATCTTTTCTGGCAATTCAGCACCAATTGGCATTTCAGTTTCTGTATTCATAAATACAAATACTTCAGCACCTTCTTTTAAGAACTGAGGAGCATCAATCATTTCTTCAGCCATAGCGATTTGCTCAAAAGTCTCATTGTTCATTAAGTTATAACCGCTATCATCCTTGTATAAAAATTGGAAAGCTTTTTTCTCAACACGCACTGGGAACACGGTTTCACCGCTATTCCAAGTTTTCTCAATAGAACGGTTATTATCCACGCCCTTTAATTTAGCCCAAACTTTTGCAGCTGCACGAGCAGTTTTATTTTCACCAAATTCTACTACAGAGTATAAACTACCATCTAATTTTAAGATCATTCCACGACTGATGTCTGATGTTGTTGCCATAATGTTGTTTTTTAATTTGTCTTTGCGAGGCACAAAAGTAGCACTTGCCGGCCATTTATAAAAAAACCTATAATTTTTGTTGGTAAATAAGGGTAAAAAATGGCTGTTTAGCGTATTTTTGCGCCACAAATAACAAATTCAGAGCACATGTCAGTATTAGTTAACAAAAATTCGAAGATCATTGTACAAGGTTTTACCGGTACAGAAGGTAGTTTCCATGCATCTCAAATGATTGAATATGGAACGCAGTTGGTAGGTGGTGTAACTCCAGGTAAAGGTGGTACTACTCATTTGGATCGTCCAGTATTTAATACTGTAGCGGATGCAGTTAAAACAACTGGTGCTGATGTAAGTATCATATTTGTACCTCCAGCTTTTGCTGCTGATGCAATTATGGAAGCTGCAGATGCAGGTATTGCTTTGGTTGTTTGTATTACAGAAGGTATCCCAGTGCAGGATATGGTGAAAGTGAAAAATTATTTATTAGGAAAGACTACAAGATTAATAGGACCTAACTGTCCAGGTGTGATCACAGCTGAAGAAGCAAAAGTGGGTATCATGCCAGGATTTATTTTCAAGAAAGGAACTATCGGTATCGTATCTAAGAGTGGTACTTTAACTTATGAAGCTGCTGACCAAGTAGTGAAAGCTGGTTTAGGTATTACTACTGCAATCGGCATTGGTGGTGATCCAATTATTGGTACAACTACTAAAGAAGCTGTAGAATTATTAATGAACGATCCAGCGACTGAAGGTATCATCATGATTGGTGAGATTGGTGGTAGCATGGAAGCTGATGCTGCAAATTGGATCAAAGACAATATGAAAAAACCAGTAGTTGGATTTATCGCTGGTCAAACTGCTCCTCCAGGACGCCGTATGGGTCATGCTGGTGCAATTGTTGGTGGTGCTGATGATACAGCCGCTGCTAAAATGAAAATTATGGCTGCATGTGGTATTCATGTTTGTGCTAGCCCTGCTGATATTGGTAAAACAATGGCAGCTGCTTTAAAGAAATAAGCAAACCTTTTTATAGCAATCCCTTATCCCATAAAGATAAGGGATTTTTTATTGTACTTTTGAGAGATGAACAAAGTCTTATTGAGTTTATTATTATTAATTGCTAGCAGCAATAGTTGGGGACAAACCAAAGCACTTAAAATTATTTGTACCCCACCTACAAAAGCAAATGCTGGACAGTCTATTAAATTACAAGTGAAGGTTTCGCATCAATTAAAGGAAGAGAAAACGGGCACTTTAACTTTAGCATTGTATAACCATTCCACTGGTAAATCAGTAGATGGTTGGTTTATCAATATTTTTCCTTTTCAATATTTCACAACCATTGATAAAGAAAATTTTGAAGTAGAATTTCCTTTCACTGTGCCTCATGAATATAAAGGCAGTTTTGATATAGAGTTAGTTGCAAAAGTGCAAGCGCAAAAAGATAGCGTTAGGTATACAGTATTCACTAATGCCAAAAAATAAGTGCGACCAACATGACAACTCCATTAGATTATATCATTGTTGGGCAAGGTTTGGTGGGTACTTGGATGAGTTACTATGCTCAAAAAGCTGGCAAGACTTTTATAATAATTAATGACCCCAAAATCCCCTCTTCCACTTCTGTTGCAAGTGGCGTGATTAATCCAGTTACAGGAAGAAGAATTGTACAAACTTGGAAAATTGACGAGTTGCTTCCTAATGCAGTAAATGCCTACAAAGAATTAGGAGATCATTTAGATCAACAATTGATTCAAGAAGCACCGGTAGTTTTGTTACATCCTTCTATGCAAATGAAAGAAAGTTTTGAGTATAGATTGACACACGAGAATGTTTATTTAAGCAATAACAATACAACTGATTTTGACTCATTTTTCAAGACACCATTTGGTACAGGACAAATTAATAGTAGTTATTGGATTGATTTAAATACCATGTTGGATGCTTGGAAAAAGAAATTAGTTAAATCAAAGGCTTTGATAGAAGAGCGATTTGAATTAACTGATTTAGTTGTTGAAAAAGAACAAGTTCAGTGGAAGTCATTTACTGCAAAGCATATTATTTTTTGTGACGGAAATAATAGCATGCAGAATAATTATTTTAAAGCGCTACCCTTTGCACCTAACAAAGGTGAAGCCTTGATTGTATCTATAAAAGGCTTATCCAATCAATTTATTTATAAAAATAGTTTTTCAATAGTACCTTGGAAAGAAGATCTATTTTGGGTGGGTTCTAATTATGAATGGGATTTCAAAGACGCGTCTCCAAGTGCTGCTTTTAAAGAGAAAATGATTCAAGCATTAGATAACTGCTTAAAAGTTCCCTATACCATTGTAGATCATATTACAGGTATAAGACCTGCCAATACAGAGAGAAGACCATTTGTAGGGACGCACCCCAACTACCCATCTTTAGCCATTTGCAATGGAATGGGAACAAAGGGCTGTTCATTAGCACCTTATTTTTCTAAACAATTAATTGATTATCTTGACAACGGAAAAGCCCTGGATCCAGAGGCCGATATTAAAAGATTTGAAAGTATATTAAACATAAACTATGCCTGACAACAAAACAACATTTTATAATATTCCCATCGCTTATCGTAAGATGGAAAATTTACATATTGTTTTTTGGTTATTCAAAGATATCGCTTGGTGCTTATCATTAAAGTTGCTTGGTGTTACCATGATTATTCCTACCATGGCTATTTCAATCATCATTGCATGGAGAACCAGAAAAATTGTTTCAGAGTTATGTCATAACCTAGCTATCACAGTATGGATTAGCGCTAATTCTTTTTGGATGTGTACTGAATTTTTTGGCGTTGATCACTTGGTTGTTTTTGGCACAACTACTGTGAAACATCTTGCCATGATTCCTTTTGTAACAGGTGTTCTAATTTTAGCCTATTACTATTTATGGTACAAGCCAAGACATCAAGATGAAGCGCAGACCTTATAAATATTTCTTTAGTTGATTGGCTCTTAGTGCTGTAATAATTCCTAAACTACCCACAGTTAAAAAAGCCCATCTTAATCCAATGGCTTGAGATAAAAATCCAATAATGGGTGGACCAATTAAGAATCCAAAAAAGCCAACAGAGGAAACAGAAGCTAGTGCAATACTCACCTGGCTTGGCTCTGTGGTTTTGCCAACCGTTCCATAAATAGTAGGTATTACAGATGATACCCCAAAACCTACTAGCATAAACCCAATTGAACTAATTAATAAACTTGGATAAATAGTCGCAATAATTAAACCAATGGTTACTACCAAACCACTTAAGACCAATTGTTTTCTTGCACCCCAATAGTTAATTAAATTATCAGAAAACATTCTTCCTGTAGTCATACTTCCCATAAAACAGATATACCCTGTGGTTCTCCATTCAGCACTTGCTTTTACAATATCTTGAAAGTATACCCCACTCCAATCAAACATCATCCCTTCACAAATCATATTACTAAATGCAATTAATCCAAACTGCCACATCAAAGGGCTAGGCTTAGTCCATAATTTTGCAACATGATTTTTATTGGGCTCTCCTGGCATTAAATAGTGACGAGTAAAAAATAAAAAGATCCAACCGACAATAGCTACTGATATAAATTGTTGTAATGGTGAAATAGCATGAGCTACAAAAAATCCTCCTAGCACCCCTCCAGAAAATCCAGCCAAACTCCAAAATCCATGAAATCTTGAAGTAATACTTTTATCAAATAATTTAGATAATGCTGCTGCTTGTGTATTCACAGACACATTGAACATATTACCTCCCATTCCAAAAAAGAATAAAGTGATCGCTAACAAAACAGTGGTATTGGCAAATCCTAAAGCAACCAATGTTAATGGATAAATAATGGCTGCAATAGAAACAATCTTCTTGCTACCATACCTGGCAGTTAAAGTGCCTGAAATAGGTATGCCTAAAAATGAGCCAATAGGCAAGAAAAACAATAACCCCCCAAATGCTCCATCACTCAACCCTAATTGCATTTTTATATCAGGAATACGACTAGCCCAGCTAGCAAAACAAATACCTGTTAGAAAGAAAAAACCAGATAAAACAATGCGTCTGGTATTAGGAGAAATAGTGCTTTCTGTCATAAGGCAAAGATGGGGTTTTTCTGGGAATTGGGCTATATTTGCAGACCTATCATATTTCAATAGATTTATATGTATCGTACACACCATTGCGGCGCCTTAAATATTCAATTTGTGGGCCAAGAAGTAACCCTAGCTGGCTGGGTTCAAACCATTCGTAAATTTGGAGCCATTACTTTTGTGGACCTTAGAGACCGTTATGGTATTACCCAATTATTGATTGGAGAAGAACTGCAGGCTCAACTAGATGCACAGCCCCTTGGTCGTGAATTTGTATTACAAGTAAAAGGAACGGTGATTGAGCGCTCTAATAAAAATAGCAATATCCCTACTGGTGAAATTGAAATCAAAGTTGCTTCATTCAAAATATTAAACGCTTCTATTGTTCCACCATTCACCATTCAAGATGATACAGATGGCGGAGACGATATCAGAATGAAATATCGTTTCTTGGATTTAAGAAGAAACGCTGTTAAGAAGAATTTAGAATTAAGATATAATGTGAATAGAGCTACTAGAAACTATTTACACGAAAAAGGATTCATGGATATTGAAACTCCTTTTTTAATTAAATCTACTCCAGAAGGTGCAAGAGATTTTGTGGTACCAAGTAGAATGAACCCAGGAGAGTTTTATGCATTACCGCAGTCTCCTCAAACCTTCAAGCAATTATTAATGGTAAGTGGTTATGATCGCTATTACCAAATTGTAAAATGTTTTAGAGACGAAGACTTAAGAGCAGATAGACAGCCTGAATTTACACAGATTGACTGCGAAATGAGTTTTGTGGAGCAAGAAGATATTTTAAACATGTTTGAAGGCTTAGTAAAAAGTATTTTCAAAGAAGTAAAGAATATCGATTACACTGAGACTGTACAAAGAATGACTTGGGAAGATGCCATGTGGAATTATGGTAATGATAAACCAGATATTCGCTTTGGCATGGAATTGTGCAACTTGAAAAAACCTGCACATGTTTTTTCTGATAAAGCAGATCAAGCTGCATTAATTAATGGGGTTGATTTTAAAGTATTTGACGAAGCAGAAACGGTGATTGCCATTGCAGCACCAGGTTGTAGCGAATACTCTCGTAAACAAACAGATGAATTGACTGAATGGGTAAAGCGTCCGCAAATTGGAATGAAAGGATTGGTATTCATAAAATGCAATACCGATGGAACTTTCAAAAGCAGTGTAGATAAATTTTACTCAGAAGATAAATTAAAAGCCATTGCGACTGCTGCGAATGCAAAAGCAGGTGATTTAGTGTTGATCTTAGCTGGTGCAGAAGAAAGAACCAGAAAAGCTATTAGTGAATTAAGATTGGAATTAGGAAAGCAATTAGGTTTTAGAAAAGAAGATGAATTCAAATTGCTTTGGGTATTAGACTTCCCATTATTTGAATATGATGAAGAAGGAAATCGTTGGGTAGCTAGACACCATCCATTCACTTCTCCTAAACCTGATCATATTGATATCATGATCAACAATGCACCTGAAATTAAAGATGCTGCTAAATATTTAGAACACCCTTATGCCAATATTAAGGCCAACGCTTATGATATGGTATTAAATGGTAATGAAATTGGCGGTGGATCTATCAGAATATTCCAAAGAAACTTACAAGAAAAAATGTTTGCTGCTTTAGGAATGAGTCCAGAAGAGGCACAACATAAATTTGGTTTCTTATTGGGAGCTTTTGAATACGGCGCAC
>CALCEA010000163.1 GCA_937900675.1 uncultured Chitinophagaceae bacterium | reverse complement strand
TTAATTAAGAATCAAAATAAAACTTTGCCAATTGCAAAAGGCAAAACAGTGTATGTTCCAAAAAGAACTACACCCGCAGGCATTAACTTTTTTGGGATGCCTTCTCCAGAAAAAACTGAATACCCTGTAAATCTTGAATTGATCAAGAAGTATTATAATGTTACTGATGATCCTGCTAAAGCTGATTTTGCTATAGTATTTATCAAGAGCCCAATAAGTAATGGATATAGCAGAGCTGATAGAGAAGCTGGAGGAAATGGTTATATGCCAATTAGCTTGCAATTAAAAGATTACACGGCGGTAGATGCAAGAGAACATAGCATTGCTGCTGGTGACCCAGTGATTGATCCTACTATTACCAATAGATCTTATAAAGGCAAAACTTCTAAGTCTAATTCATATCCTGATTTAAACACTATTTTAGAAACCAAGAAGGCAATGAATGGTAAGCCTGTAATAGTATCTGTTGCAATTACAAATCCAATGGTATTTGGTGAGTTTGAAAAAGAAGTAGATGCTATTGTAGGTGAATTTGGTGTTCAAATCGATGCTCAATTAGATATCATCTCAGGTAAAGTAGAGCCTTCTGGCTTACTTCCTTTACAAATGCCAAAAGATATGAGTACAGTAGAAAAGCAATTTGAAGATGTGCCACATGATATGGTTCCTTATAAAGACGCACAAGGTAATATCTATGACTTTGGCTTTGGATTAAACTGGAAAGGTGTAATTAAAGATGCCAGAACCCAAAAATATGCAGTTAAGAAAAAATAAGTAAATTCATAAAAAAATAACCATGAAAAGATTGTTCTCTTTATTAGGCGCTGCTCTTTTATTATTAATCATAGTATTAGTTGTTAATACTTTAAGATATAATAAATCTTTGCCTAATTATACAGTAGATCAATCTTTTGAAACAAGCGGAGATTCGGCAGCTCAACACCTGAGCCAAGCTATACAAATCAAAACAGTTTCTTTTGGTGATACCTTGGCCATTGATACTGCTGAATTTTTAAAGTTTAGAAAATTTATTGAAACCACTTATCCTAATATTGCTTCTAAATTAACTAAACAAACTTTTAACGAGTTTAGTTATGTGTACAAATGGACAGGCAAGGATACTAGTTTAGCACCTTATGTACTAATGGGACATATGGATGTTGTGCCTGTAGAAGCAGTAGCAGAAAGTAAATGGACGGTTCCTTCATTTAGTGGAGCAATCAAAAATGATACCATTTGGGGAAGAGGTGCTGTAGATGATAAGGTTTCTGTGATTGCAATTCTTGAAGCAGTTGAACAGTTATTAAAACAAAATTATACACCTAATAGAACTTTCTATTTATGCTTTGGTCATGATGAAGAAATTTCTGGAAAAAGAGGAGCTAAGATATATAGTCAATGGTTTAAAGACAACAATATTAAACCTGCATTGGTATTAGATGAGGGTGGTCAAATTGATACAAAGCATTTTGAGCAATTGAAAAGACCTATGGCATTAATTGGTACTAGTGAGAAGGGTTATGTAAATATTGATTTAACAGTAGAGATTCCAGGAGGACATTCTTCTATGCCTAGCCCAGAAACTGCTATTGATGTTTTGAATAAAGCGATTGTAAAAATTAGAGAGCATCAAATGCCAGGATCTATCCCGCCAACCATAATCGAAATGCTGAATAGAACTAAATCTGCTGAATCATTTACTAAAAGAATGGTGTTGAGTAATTTATGGTTATTTAATGGCCTTGTCTTAAATCAATTAAGCAAGACTAAAGAGACCAATGCCATGACGCATACCACTTTGGTACCTACCATTGTACATTCAGGTATCAAAGACAATGTTATACCTTCTGTGGCTAAAGCAACATTTAATAGCCGTATTTTACCAGGTCAAACAAGTGATGATGTAGTTGAGTTTGTCAAAAAAGCAGTAAAAGACGAAAGAGTAAATGTTAAAAAACAAACTATTTCATTGATGGAGCCATCGGCAATAACATCTTTTGAAAATCCAGCTTTTAAGAAATTAGAATCAGTTTTATATAAATCAGTACCCAATGTAATTGTATCACCATTTTTATTGATTGGTGCTACAGATTCTAGATACTTTAGAGGATTTAGTGAAGCTGTATTGAATTTTACACCCATTCAAAATGTAAAAGGATTTCATGGTATTGATGAGCGCATTGGAATTACAGATTTGAATAGAACAGTTGGATTTTATAAGCAAATTTTAAAAGACTAGTTGTTTTGATTCGAACAAAGTCACTGATACTATCTATATTTTTGTTTGTTGCCATTATTGCTAAATCACAAACTAGCGGCAATATTCAGCTTACCAATAATGGAGTTGCTCCTGTTCCAATTTTTGCATTAGGAAAGCCTGCAGTGCTCACTTCAGCAACCATTAGAAAAGGTAAATTCTATTTTAATCCTGAATTTAATTTAGGAATTGATGCAAAGCCATGGACTATGTTTTATAGAGCAGGCTATTATTTAGTAGAAAATAAAAAATGGACCATTGGCATTGCTGCAAACCTCAATTGGTTTTTCATGAAGCGTGCACCAATGATCAATAACGAAGAGTATCAAGTACAGCGATATGGATCGGTGGAATTAAATGGTCAATTTAGACCAACCAAAAATCAGACATTGTATTTTTCTTATTGGAGATCCGATAGATTAGATAAAGTGGGAATCTTATATGAAGACTTTGTCAATTTTATTTATGCTTTTGATCAAATCAAATTTGGGAATAATATAGTTAATACAAGACCCAGCTTTTTCTATCTTAAAGATTATAAATGGGTGAGTGGATTTTTTGCTGCTCAATCCACCACCTATCAAAAACAAAATTGGCCATGCAATGTTTTTTTAACTACTGCTTGGCCAATTAGCGATATGCCTGGTACTTCATTTACATGGAATACCGGTGTTAATATTCCTTTCTAAGGTTTGGCAATTAAATTATCATACAACACATTCACTGTTCTTTTAATAACATTATTATAGCCTCCCTTGTATGCTGGATGGCAACCATTACTAATAACCACAATTCCATATTTTTTCTTTGGATCAAAAAACATAGCGCTAAATAAGCCATAAGCCGATCCTGTGTGGCCTACTAATGGAATTCCATCAACCATCTTGGTGGTATTTTCTAATGCAAATCCATAGTTTTCTTCAACAGAAAGAGGCGTTTGCATAAGTTTAGAGCTCTTCTTAGTAATTATTCTTCCATCTTTATATGTTCCATAATTCATATGCATGGTCATATATTTCGCTAAATCTGTAGCCGAAATTTTCATTCCTCCAGTAGGTGAAAATATTGGAGTTGAATAACCCATCGTATAATTTGCAATTTCTTCACTTCTTGCAGCGTATGCATTTGGAGACATAATGAATTTAGCAGAGTCCACATTGTAATCATAAATTGTCGCAAATCTAGATTTATCTAATGAGTCAACACAGTATCCTCCATATAGTCCTAAAGGGTCTAAAATATGATGCTTTACATATTGGTCAAA
>CALCEA010000162.1 GCA_937900675.1 uncultured Chitinophagaceae bacterium | reverse complement strand
CACAAACCAAAATCAATCTGATTACTTAGTACCTTTGTGGTATCAATATTTAGACATTTCATGCATACAGAAGACTATAAATCTAGGGCCGTTGCCAATTGGTTATTACTAGGGGTGGGTATGACTATTATTCAAATTGCGTTGGGTGGTATCACTAGATTAACGGGTAGTGGTTTATCTATTACAGAATGGGATGTGGTAACAGGTGCTTTGCCTCCAATGAGTGAAGCAGCTTGGCAAACCTTATTTGCAAAATATAAAACGACTCCTCAGTTTCAATTACTCAATTTTGATTTTACCATAGATAATTTCAAATTCATTTTCTTCTGGGAATGGTTCCACCGTTTATGGGCTAGAACTATTGGATTAGTTTTTGCGATTGGCTTTATTTATTTCTTGGTGAAAAAATATTTTCAACCAAAAATGATTCAACCATTGGTAGTGCTTTTTTTATTGGGTGCTTTACAAGGAGCCATTGGTTGGATTATGGTGGCAAGCGGTTTAGAAGGTGATGCCGTGTATGTTAAACCAACAAGATTAGCATTGCATTTTATTTTTGCTTTAGGATTACTGTCTTATACTTATTGGTTTGCCTTATCACTTAAAGTAAAAACATTAAAAGAGCAACCTTCTTTGGAAGCATCTTATAAAGACTTAAAGTTTATTAAACATATTCGTTCTATTAAAAGTTTGAGTTGGTTTATTTTAGTAGTCTTGTTTTTTCAATTAATCTATGGTGCATTAATGGCAGGACATAAAGCTGCGAATGTGGCTGCAACTTGGCCAACCATCAATGGACAGTGGATTCCAACAGGATTAACTAGCAAGGATGGATTTTTCTTAAACGCTGTGAACAATACTATTTGGATTCACTTTATTCATAGAGGTTTAGCGTATTTATTATTAGTGTTGATTGTAATATATAGTTTCAAATTATTTCGCATTAATGGAAATGCTTTTTGGAATTTAATGCGTCGTATGCCATTGACTTTTGTATTGTTTCAAGTAGCATTAGGAATTTTTACCGTACTAAGTAGTGCGCAAATTGTGCCGGGTGTTTGGGCGGGCTTTGAATGGTTAGCACAGTTGCATCAGTTAGTGGGTATGTTATTATTATTAAGTGTGGTGAATATTATTTATATAACCAAAGACTAGTTTATGAACAGAGATATTGCAAGCATTAGAAGAGATTATCAATTAGCATCTTTAGAAGAAGATACCTGTGGTGCATTACCCATGGATCAGTTTGAGAGATGGTGGGAAGAAGCCATTGCAAGTAATATTGATGAAGTAAATGCTTTTGTATTATCTACTATTAAAGCAAATGGTGTACCCAGTTCTCGTGTGGTATTATTAAAAGGCTATACACCTGAAGGTTTTATTTTCTTTACCAATTATGAAAGTGCAAAAGGTCAGCATATTGAATCGCATCCAAATGTAGCCATGAACTTTTTCTGGAAAGAATTAGAAAGACAAGTTCGTATTACGGGTACCATTGAAAAAATTAGTGCAGCAGATAGCGAGACTTATTTTAAATCCAGACCCAAGGAAAGTCAAATAGGTGCTTGGTCTTCTCCTCAAAGTAGAATTATTCCAGACAGGTCTTTCTTAGAAGAAATAGTTGCTGAAAATACCGAGAAATTTAAAGAAGGGGAGATTCCTTTACCTCCACATTGGGGTGGATATATCATTAAGCCAGTTGAAATGGAATTTTGGCAAGGTCGTAGTTCTCGTTTACACGATCGCATTCAATATAGTCTGCATGCAGACGGACATTGGGTGCGCGTTCGCCTAGCACCGTAACCTATTATTTTCTAGCAATTACTTTCTTAGCAGCGTCAACAATGTTTACTGCATCCAAACCATACTTGGTTAATAATTGATTCGGTGTTCCGCTCTCTCCAAAAGTATCTTTTGTTCCAATGTATTCTTGTGGTACTGGACAATTCTTAGCGGCTACTTGTGCAACTACATCTCCCATACCTCCAATAATATTATGTTCTTCAGCAGTTACTACACAACCTGTTTTTTGTAAGCTCTTGATAATTGCAGCTTCATCCAATGGTTTGATCGTATGTAAGTTGATTACTTCAACGCTAATACCTTCAGCTTCTAATTGCTTAGCCGCTTCAATCGCTTTCCATACCAAGTGTCCGCAAGCAATAATACTTACATCTTTTCCTTCAGCTAAAACCTGCGCTTTTCCAATTACAAAATCTGATCCATCTTCTTTAGTGAAGTTGGGCCATTTTGGTCTTCCAAATCTTAAGTATACTGGTCCATGGTAAGAAGCTACTGCTTTGGTTGCAGCTTTTGTTTGATTATAATCACAAGGTACAATCACGGTCATACCTGGTAACATTTTCATCAATCCTATATCTTCTAATATCTGATGTGTTGCGCCATCTTCTCCTAATGTTAATCCTGCGTGTGATGCACAAATTTTTACATTCTTATCTGAGTAAGCAACTGATTGTCTAATTTGATCATACACTCTACCTGTACTAAATCCTGCAAAAGTAGTTGTGTAAGGAATCTTTCCTCCAATAGTTAAACCTGCAGCAATACCAATCATGTTTGCTTCTGCAATACCTACTTCAATAAAACGCTCTGGCATTTCTTTCATCAATGGTCCTAACTTAAAAGAACCTGCTAAGTCTGCAGTTAATACCACAACCTCTTTATTTTCTCTAGCAATTTCTAAGATACCATCACCAAATCCTGCTCTGGTTTCTTTTTCGTTTTGTACTACTATATCTTTTGCGTTCATATATAATTGATTAATGCTTTTGTAGCAATGATTGATTTAGTTTTCGAATGTTGAGTAAAAATAAGGTGTTTTTGCTTCAAACTCTGCAGCGCAGGTATCCACCATTTTATATACTCTGGTAATACCTAATGCTTTTCTCTTTTCATACACTGCATCGTCATTGGTTTTACCTTGTAATAATTTAGCAATTTGCAAATCACTGAAGCCATGTTTCTTAGCATCTTTCAATACATCTGTTGGCAAGCTCTCAATAGTATGCTTCATTAATTCTTTTTCTATATCACAGATGATTCTGATTTGATATAAGAACCAATTATCAATTCCTGTTGCAGCTGCAATAGATCTTACCGTTGAACCTTGCATTAATGCATCTTTGATTCTAAATATTCTATCCCATTTTGGTGTCTTGATGTATTCCATTAATTCTTCGTTCTTCATCAAGCTCTTTCCATAATATCCTAAACCTATTGCTTCGTTCTCTAATGATTGACATGCTTTTTGTATCGCTTCTGTAAAGCTTCTTCCAATCGCCATTACTTCACCCACACTCTTCATTTGCAATCCTAAAGTATCGTTCGCGCCTTTGAATTTATCAAAGTTCCATCTTGGTACTTTTACAATTACATAATCCAATGCTGGTTCAAAATACGCTGAAGTAGTTTGAGTGATTTGATTTTTCAATTCATCCAAATGATAGCCAATCGCCAACTTTGCAGCAATCTTTGCAATCGGATAACCCGTTGCTTTAGAGGCTAATGCAGAAGAACGAGATACACGAGGATTAATTTCCACTGCGATTAATTCTTCTGTTGCAGGATTCAATGCAAACTGCACATTACATCCTCCAGAGAAATTACCTAAGCTTCTCATCATTAACATGGCTTTGTTACGCATTTCTTGGAATGCAGTATCGCTCAATGTCATAGCAGGTGCTACAGTGATAGAATCTCCTGTATGCACACCCATTGGATCTAGGTTTTCTACCGTACAAATTATCACTACATTATCTGCCTGATCTCTTAATAATTCTAATTCATATTCTTTCCATCCCAACACTGCTTTCTCTACCAACACTTCATGCATGGGAGAAGCTTTCAATCCTTTTTCTAATGCTGCATCTAATTCACTTGCATCGTGCACAAATCCACCACCGGTTCCACCTAATGTAAAAGATGGTCTAATTACTAATGGGAATCCTATTCTTTGTGCAATTTCTTTTCCTTCTAAAAAACTATTGGCTACCTGACTTGGTGCAACTTGCATTCCAATCTTCACCATCAATTGTCTAAACTTCTCTCTGTCTTCTGCTGTATCAATCGCTGCCACATCCACACCAATCATTCTACAATTATATTGTTTCCATAATCCTATCTCATCTGCTTCCTTACATAAGTTCAATGCCGTTTGTCCACCCATGGTTGGTAACACTGCATCAATTTGATTTTCTTGTAAGATTTGCTCCAAGCTCTCAATCGTCAATGGTAATAAATACACTCTATCTGCCATCATCGGATCGGTCATAATAGTTGCTGGATTACTATTAATTAAGATCACTTTTATCCCTTCTTCTCTTAATGAACGAGCGGCTTGTGAACCAGAATAATCAAATTCACAGGCTTGTCCAATAATAATGGGTCCAGAACCTACAATTAATACTGTTTTGATGGATGTGTCTCTAGGCATGGTACAAAAATATAAATTGCGCAAATCTACAAAAAATGGGTTGCATTTTCCCCCTTTTGAAGCCCAAACATTTTTCTGCTTTTAAAATCCTATCTTCACCTTAATTCAAGCATTATGGCAGTTATTAAAGAAGGGTCTAAAGCTCCTGCGTTTAAAGGGGTGGACCAAAACGGAAAAAATGTGGCTTTGGCCGATTTTAAGGGTCAAAAACTGGTTTTGTACTTCTATCCAAAAGACGATACTCCGGGCTGTACGGCTCAGGCCTGCAATTTGAGGGATAATTATAAGAAATTATTGAAAAAAGGCATCGCTATCCTAGGGGTGAGCGTGGATTCGGTAGCTTCTCATGGCAAATTCATTGCCAAATACGAACTACCGTTCTCTTTGATTGCCGACGAAGACAAGAAAATAGTAGACAAATACAATCTTTGGGGTCAGAAGAAGTTTATGGGCAAAACCTATATGGGTACTACCAGGACTACTTTTTTGATTGACGAAGCGGGTATGGTGCAACATATTATTGAGAAGCCTGATACCAAAGCGCATACCGAAGAGATTCTAGAAATTAGTGGATGGTAGTTTAAGAGGCGATGGTATAAGTAATCCAACTTAATACATAAGCCAATCCTGTCATCATAAAAAATTGTACAACCGGCCATTTCCATGTGCCGGTTTCTCTTTTTACAATAGCCAGTGTGCTCATACACTGCATTGCCAACACATAAAATATCATCAGTGATAATGCTGCTGCCAAACTATATACTTTTCTTCCATCAGGCCAAACAGCTGCATTTAATTTTTCTCTTAGACTTGTATTGTCATCTTCTTCCACACTATACAATGTGGCCATGGTTCCCACAAATACTTCTCTTGCTGCAAAAGAAGTCACTAATGCAATACCAATTTTCCAATCGTATCCTAATGGTTGAATCACTGGTTCGATTTGTTTTCCTAAAATACCAGCATATGAGTTCGCTAATTTATCGGTATGGTATTGTTTTTCTAAAACAGCGGTATTGCTTGGATTAGCTTGTACTGCAGCTTCGTAGTTTTTTTGTAGGGTATCCATTTTTTGTGATGGACCATAGCTACTTAAAAACCATAATACAATACTGATAATCATAATCACTCTTCCTGCATCGGTGACAAATATTTTTGCTTTTTGTAGCATGGTCATTCCAATATTGCCCCATCTAGGTGCACGATACACTGGTAGTTCTAAAATAAAATAACTCTTCTCTTTGATCTTGATAAACAACTTCAACACAAAACTTGCTAGTAAGGCCATCACAATTCCTAGTAAGTATAATCCCATCATCACTAATCCCTGTAGACTTAAAAATCCAAAATACATTTTCTCGTCAATCACTAGTGAAATCAAAATGGTATATACTGGTAATCTTGCACTACAACTCATGAAGGGCGTAACCAATATGGTTAAGAGCCTTTCTTTTTTATTTTCAATATTTCTAGCACTCATGATCGCAGGCACGGCACAAGCAAAGCCACTGATCATAGGCATTACGCTCTTTCCATTCAATCCCACTTTACGCATTAGTTTATCACTTAAAAAACTAATACGCGCCATGTAGCCTGTATCTTCTAACAAAGTGATAATACCAAACAAGATCATAATCTGTGGCACAAATACTACGATACCACCCATTCCTGCAATAATTCCATTCACTAATAAATCCTGCCACCACGCTGCTGGCAATACTGTATTTAAATAAGTGGTGATGTTTGTAAAAATCCATTCAATCCCTTCCATTGGAAATTTTGCCATCCAGAAAACAGATTGAAACAATAAGAACAAAACAGTCAACAAAATAAAATATCCACCAACTCGGTGTAAGAATATATTATCTAATCGGTCTGTTCTTTTTTTCTTTTCTGTTGGGTCTGGCTCAGTCACACGACGCTTCATAATCTGTTGTATGCGCGTATACCTTTGTAAAATTTCTGCTGCCTGTGTTTTGGTATGATTGAAATTGTGCTTGATCTCTATATTTTCAATCGTCTCCTGCATTTCTGCTTCTAGTGGAAAGGTTTCATGATGCATTAAATAATGCAATGCTGCATAATCACTATGTGTAGGATACAATGTTTTAAAATCATCAATTGCCTCTGCCGCTAAATTTTTATTATCAATAAAACTTTCCTGCGTTTTAGATCTTGGTGTTTCAATAATTTCTTTAATCACTTCTTTTAACGCACTCAATCCTTTATTCTTTCTGGCATCCACTGCAACTACTGGAATGCCTAAATCTTCTTGTAATCCTGTAACATCTATTTTAATTCCTTTCTTCGCAGCCAAATCATTCATGGTTAATGCTAGTACTACTGGAATTTTCAAATCAATGATCTGAGAACAAAATAATAAATTTCTTTTTAGGTTACTCGCATCTGCTACTAGTAAAATAACATCTGTTTTTACTTGCTCATCCACACCCATTAATACTCTATACGCTACCCATTCATCTTCTCTCTTGGGATAAAAACTATAAGTACCTGGAAGATCGATTAATGTGGTGTCATAAGGTTCTACAGTTAGGTCGCCTGTTTTTTTATCTACCGTCACACCTGGGAAATTTCCCACTTTCTGATGCAAGCCGGTCAAAGCATTGAATAGCGAACTTTTTCCGCTATTGGGATTACCCACAAGTGCTATATGTATGCCGGCTTTCATAAGTGGGCAAAGCTACCCTTTAAGTTTATGCGTTACTTACGAAATTAGAAATTGAAAAGCTGTAATTTTGTGACATAAATCAGCCTTTATGAGAGTTTCCGTTATTCTGATCGCCCTATGTATGCCATTTTTGGTATCTGCTCAAAAAATCAAAAAATCAGATAAGAATTTGATCAAAAATTTGCAAGAGCATATTCAATATTTAGCAAGTGATGCATTGGAAGGTAGAAGAGCTGGTTCGGTGGGTGAAGAATTAGCGGTGGACTATATTGTTAGAAACTATCAAAAAATAGGATTGAAGCCTGCAGGGGAGAATGGTTTTATTCAGTCTTTCCCTATTGATGAGGGTAAGAAATGGGCAAGCAATGCTTTTTTAGAAATCAATAATCAAGTACCTGTTATTAATAAAGATTTTTTCCCATTGTCTAATAGTGGCACGGGCGCTTTTCAATCTGATGCTGCGATTGTTTTAAATGAAGCTAAACAAGTTTGGTTTAAAGATTTGGGAGAAGTATTGGAAGATAATAAAAGCAATCCTCATTTTGATTTAAACGATTGGTTGTATAAAACTACTGCCGAAGTAAAAGCTAAAGGAGCTACTGCTTTATTTTTATTCAATAATAGTTCTTTGGTTGATAATATTCAGTTTAATAAATATGATACTGCTAAAACTTTAGATTTACCAGTAGTGTATTTTACCAAAGAAGGTTTTGCTAGCTTCTTTAAAGATGAAACAGGCACTTACGAAGTGGAAGCGAATATTCAATTTGATCATCCAAAAAGAACTGCACACAATGTGGTTGCGTTTATTAATAACAATGCAGCGAATACGGTGGTGTTGGGTGCGCATTTGGATCACTTAGGATATAACGAAGACAAACATGGTTTGGATTTAAACAATGATATTCATAACGGCGCTGATGATAATGCCAGTGGTACTGCGGCTTTGATGGAATTAGCTAAAGGACTTTCGAAAAAATCTCCTAAGAACAATAACTATTTAATTATTCATTTCTCTGGTGAAGAATTAGGTTTATTGGGTAGTAAATATTGGTTAGATCATCCAACCATGCAAGTTAATTTTAACTACATGATTAATATGGACATGGTAGGTAGATATGATACAGCGCGTAAATTAACCGTGGGTGGTTATGGTACTTCCGCTAATTGGTCTTCTATTTTAAAAAATGTTTCTACCGATTTAATTACACATTATGATAGTGCTGGTACTGGTCCAAGTGATCATGCTAGTTTTTATAGAAAAGACATGCCTGTTTTATTTATGTTTACTGGAAGTCATTCTGATTATCATAAATCTACAGATGACGCGGATAAAATTAATTATGATGGGGAAGCAGCGGTAGTGCGTTATGTGCAAGACATTGTGCAGGCTGCAGACGGTTTAGGTAAATTTGATTTCTTAAAAACCAGAGAACAATCTATGGGTAAGAGCACCAAGTTTTCTGTAAGCTTGGGAGTCATGCCAGACTACGCTTTCACAGGTACGGGTGTTAGAATTGAAGGTGCTAGTGCAGGTAAGTTGGGTGAGAAAATTGGTTTAAAGCAAGGCGATGTTTTAATGCAAGTGGGCGATTATAAATTAATTGATGTCATGAGCTATATGCAAGCCTTGGGTAAATTTAAAAAAGGGGATAAGACTACTTTAGTCATTAAAAGAGATGCAAAAGAATTGAGTTTTGAAATTCAATTTTAATGTTTTGAATTTTTATAAATTTGATTAAATGAGTGCGAAACTAATTTTAGATCAGGATGCGATTAATGAAAGCGACTTTGAAGGCTCGCGCATTCTAGGCATTACTGCACCTATAAAAAATTATCAGTTTTGTATTTTACTCAATCAATACATGGGTTTTGAATTTAGATTTAATCCCAATCACGAAATTGCTTTAAAGAGAAAAAACAGAACTTATTATTTCTCTATGTATGAAGCCACAGAGCCATCTACAAGCATTCAACACTTTGTGTACCACAATCAATTTGATGGTGAATATTTATTGCCAGAATTAAAACATATGGATTTTATCTGGTGGATAAGAGGAGAGTGGATTGAAGATGAAAAAGTAAATGACATCTTACAAACCATTCGTAATATCAAAGGCGTGCAATTAGTTGCAGAGCTAACTCCCGAACAAATTAAAAACAAGGGTCACCTTATTTTTGAATAAGTATTCTTTTTTCTGTTGCTGCTTTACAAACACCAATCGGTTCTCTGTATTCTATTCCTAGATTTTCTAAAATGGCTTGCACTTCTTTGACTGCTTCTGGTGCAACGGCAATTAATAATCCTCCATTGGTTTGTGGATCAGGCAATAATAAGCTCGCTTCTATTTCATCTATCTCTGGCGCTAACTCAATACCAGCTTGCGTTGCATTCCAGTTTCTTGCTGTGGCACCCGGAATGGCTTTTTGTGCAATATATTCTCTTACTTCTGGTATGATGGGTAATTTACTATAACTAATTTCTGCAGTTAAATTACTTCCCTGCATCATTTCTGTTAAATGTCCTGCTAATCCAAATCCAGTGACATCTGTCATCGCATGCACAGTACTTAATTTACCTAATGCTTCTCCTGCTTTATTAATAGTAGTTAATTGCTTTACTAATTTTTCTAAATGCGCTTCTGTTAACAATCCTCTTTTTTGTGAAGTGGCTAAGATGCCCACACCCAATGGTTTGGTTAAGATTAATACATCTCCTTCTTTAGCAGTATCATTTCTTTTTAAATTTTCTATCGCCACCATTCCGTTAACTACTAATCCAAAAATTGGATCCTGACTATCTATACTATGTCCACCTGCTATCACGATACCCGCATCAGCACAGGTTTTGCGAGCACCTTCCATCACTTGTGCTGCAACACTTGCAGGAAGTGTGGCTAATGGCCATCCTAAAACGGCTAATGCAAAAATAGGTTTGCCACCCATTGCATACACATCGCTTATGGCATTGGCTGCTGCAATTTGTCCAAATGCAAATGCATCATCCACAATAGGCATAAAAAAATCTGTGGTAGAAATGATGGCGTTTTTTTCGTCTATCTGATACACTGCTGCATCATCTCTGCTATCATTACCTACTAATAATTGTGGGATATTATTTTTAGCACCTACATTATGTGCTGCTAATATTTCTGATAATACAGATGGTGCAATCTTACATCCACATCCTCCTCCTTTTGAATGCTGCGTTAATTTGATCTCCATAGTGGTTTCATGTTTTCTATTGTCGCTTCCTCACCAACCTGTATCCAATTTTGTATACTATCAGTTAATGCCTTACTTAATTCGGTCTGCAATCTAGCAATTTCCCATTGCCTTCCAGTGATTTGTCTTAAGGAAACTGGATTGAGTGCATCTGGACTAAAACTGGTTTGATTGATATTGAATCCAATACCTATTACCGCCCAGGTCCATTCTGTTCCTCTAAGGCTGTTTTCTATCAAAATCCCCCCTGCCTTTCTGTCACGCCAATAAATATCATTCGGCAATTTTATAAGGGTTTCCTCTCCAGCATGTGCTCCAAAAAAAGCTTTTGCACCTATGGCCACTGCTGCAGAAAGGCCTTTTTGGTCTTCCGGTCCCCAATTTTTACTTGGATTTAAGCTTTTTAGCTCCAAAACATAGCTACAAAGTAGGTTTTGTCCCTTTTCACTCTCCCAAACCCTTCCATGTTGTCCCTTCCCATGGGTTTGAAAAGGGGTATTATAACAACTGCCAGATATGGCTTTCCCCGCTTTGATTTGCTCCATGGCATAGATATTGGTACTATCTATCGAAGGCAGTTCGATGAGCGGCGCTCCTAATGTGATAATTGGTGTGGCAGGTAACAAAGAATTGCTATTTTTGTAAAGTTAGGCATTCAACATTTAAATTATTAGAACTATTGGAACCTCTTTCTTCTTTAAAAGATCGTAAAAAATCTCCGACTCAATTAACACGCAGTAGTAAAATTTTCAAAACCATTATCGCGGCTATCCAAGATAAAAAAGGCGAGAATATTATCAGTTTAGACCTAAGAAAAGTACACGAAGCCGTGGCTGATTTCTTTATTATTTGCGAAGCTAATAACGCCCCTCAATTAAAAGCCATTATTGACAATATCGATTACGAAGTGAAAACCAAATGTGATGAATTACCTTATAAAACAGAAGGTAAGACTGCAGCACAATGGATTTTGATTGACTATATCAATATTGTGGTACATGTTATGCATCCTGACGCACGAAAGTTCTACCAATTGGAAGAAATGTGGAGTGACGCGGATAGCAAACTACATGACCTCTAAACTTATTTATATTTTACTTGTTTATATAAGTACTTAAAGCATTACAATGATACCTGAAAATAAACCGAAAAGCGGCGGACCTAAATTACCTAAGTTCAATATCTATTGGATTTATGGCTTAATTGCCTTGTCTTTATTGTCTGCGCGTTTTTTCCAAATTGCGCCAGATGTTTCTACCATTTCTCACAACGAATTTGTGAAGTTGATGGCGAGTGGTGATGTAGAAAAATTTGTTAAAATTGAGAACAAGAAAATTGTTCGTTTTTACATTAAACCAGATAGTGTTCAAAAAGCTTTTTATGTTCAAAAGTTCAAACAAAAATTAGCCAAGGAAAAAGTAAAGGGCAATTATTTATTTGAATACAAAGTAGATAGTTGGGATTCTTTCAATAAAGAATTAGAAGATATTTATACAAAGTACGCAGTGGTGAATATTCCGGATAGTTCTGCAGTAGAGGAGAACGATTGGTTTGGTCCTATTGCTAATACCGTATTCTCTTTGGTATTGATTGTGGTGGTTTGGGTATTAGTAATGCGTAAGATGGGTGGTGGCGCTGGAGGTAGCGGTGGCCCAGGGGGTATATTTAATGTAGGAAAATCTAAAGCAACCTTATTTGAAAAAGGTGGTACTAAAGTGAATATTACTTTCTCTGATGTGGCTGGATTAGAAGAAGCGAAAGAAGAAGTAATGGAGATAGTTGATTTCTTAAAGCATCCTAAAAAATATACTTCTCTTGGAGGTAAAATTCCTAAAGGGGCTTTATTGATTGGCCCTCCAGGTACGGGTAAAACTTTATTAGCGAAAGCAATGGCTGGTGAAGCACAGGTTCCATTCTTTAGTTTGAGTGGTTCTGATTTTGTGGAGATGTTTGTGGGTGTGGGTGCAAGCCGTGTGCGTGATTTATTTAAGCAAGCAAGAGAGAAAGCTCCATGTATTATTTTCATTGATGAGATTGATGCGATTGGTCGTGCTCGTGGTAAAAACGCGATGATGAGCAATGATGAGCGTGAAAATACTTTGAACCAATTATTGGTGGAGATGGATGGATTTGGTGGCGATACAGGTATTATTATTTTAGCCGCAACCAATCGTCCAGATGTATTGGATAGCGCTTTATTAAGACCAGGAAGATTTGACCGTCAAATTTCTATTGATCGTCCGGATGTAAAAGGTAGAGAAGAAATTTTCAAAGTGCATTTAGGTCCAATCAAAGTTTCTGAAAGTTTAGACATTCATAAATTGGCTGAACAAACTCCAGGTTTTGCTGGTGCAGACATTGCAAATGTTTGTAACGAAGCTGCTTTGATTGCTGCGCGTAAAGGAAAGTCTGGTGTAGAGATGAAAGATTTCCAAGACGCAATTGATAGAGTAATTGGTGGTTTAGAAAAGAAAAATAAAATTATTTCTAAAGACGAGAAAGAAGTGATTGCATATCACGAAGCGGGTCATGCAATTTGTGGTTGGTTCTTAGAACATGCTTATCCTTTATTAAAAGTAACCATTGTACCAAGAGGTACAGCTGCATTGGGTTATGCGCAATACACTCCTAAAGAACAATATTTATATACCATCGAGCAATTGACGGATCAAATGTGTATGACTTTAGGTGGTCGTGCTGCCGAACAAATTTTCTTTGGTAAAATTTCTACAGGCGCATCCAACGATTTACAACAAATTACTAGAATGGCTTACTCTATGGTAACCACTTATGGTATGAATGATAAGATTGGTAATGTAAGCTTCTACGATCCTTCTCAAGAAAATGCTTTCCAAAAACCTTTTAGCGAAGAGACTGGAAAAATTATTGATGAAGAAGTTCGCAAGATGATTGACGCTGCTTATCATAGAACTTTAGCTTTATTACAAGAAAGAAAAGCAGAAGTGGAGAAATTAGCACAAGCATTGTTAACAAGAGAAGTTTTACATAAATCAGATGTTGAAGAATTAATTGGTAACAGACCTTTTGAAGAAAAAACAACTTTAGAAGTTACTGAAGCGGAGAGTTTTGCTCCTTCTGAAACAACTGTAGATAGTGCACATGCTGATGATATGATTGATACAGCGAACGCAACTATTGATGCAGCAGATGCTGCTGGTAATAATGAATAATATTTCTAATGGAATCACAGGGTTCAAGAAGTAAAATATTAAACAAGATTAAGCAGGCTTTAAAAGATCCTGTAGCGGTGCCTTTCCCAGAACAGGTTTCTGAAGCGCCCATTTTTCTTCCAACCGAAGAAGAATTGACCATTGGCTTCGCAGAGAAATTTACTGAACTGTTGGGCAAATTTGTTTATTGTGCAGATGAGGCTGAACTAGTAGATCAATTAACCAAACTGATTCATTCTCAAAATTGGACCAAGGTTTATTCTAGAGAAGCTGGTTGGTTGGATGATATGAAAGAGTACAATTTCGATCCAGTAAATACAGATGATTTAGATAGTTGCGATGTTGCCATTACTTTATGTGATCATTTAATAGCAAGAACTGGTACCATTGTTTTAAGTAGTAATCAATTAAGCGGTAGAACTTCTAGTGTTTACGCGCCTATCCATATTTGTATTGCTTATACGCATCAATTGGTTTTTGATATTGCGGATAGTCTTCAATTGTTTAAAAATGAAGAAGAGCATTTGCCTAGCATGATTAGTTATGCAACAGGTCCAAGTAGAACTGCTGATATTGAAAAAACATTGGTAGTGGGTGTGCATGGTCCAAAAGAAGTATATTGCTTCTTAGTAGATAAGGCTACTGATTAAATTATTTAAATCCAACACATGGAATTGGCTGCTGGCAAAAAAGTTTATTTTCTTTCTGATTTTCATTTAGGTGCTCCTAATGAAAAAGCCAGTAGAGTTCGCGAAGAGCATATTGTTCGTTTTTTACAAACAGCCAAAGAAGACGCTGCTGCTATTTTTATAGTAGGAGATATCTTTGATTTTTGGTTTGAATACAAAGAAGTTGTTCCAAAAGGTTTTGTGAGATTACTAGGATGTTTGGCTTCTATTAATGACGCTGGTATTCCGATTCATATTTTTACAGGCAACCATGATTTATGGATGCAGGATTATCTAACCAAAGAAATTGGTGCATCGGTGTACTTCTCTGCCAAAGAATTTAATTTCTCTGGGAAGCAATTTTTTATTGCACATGGAGATGGATTAGGCCCAGGAGATGAGGGGTATAAGTTTTTAAAGAAAATATTTACCAACCCTATTTGCAAGTGGTTGTTTAGATGGTTGCACCCAGATCTAGGAATTAGAATGGCTAATTTTTTCAGCAGTCAAAGCAGAATCAAAACAGGTAGCTCTGATGAAATATTTTTAGGGGAAGATAAAGAGTGGTTGATTATTTATACCAAAGAATTGGCTCAAACCAATACTTCTAATTATTTTATATTCGGGCATAGACATTATCCATTAGATTTAAAAATTAACGATAAGTCGAGATATATTAATTTAGGTGATTGGATTAGATCTAATACTTACGCTGTTTTTGATGGCAATGACCTTCAACTTAAAAAATGGGAAGCATGAACCTAAACGATACTTTTTTAAGCAATAGCATCAAAAGCTATTTGATTGTGCTAGGCATTTTTGCTGTAGCCTTTATTGTAAAAAGAATCATCTCTCGTTTTTTTGCTGGCTTGATTTATACTTGGATTGTCAAAAACAATCATGCCGAATTAAAGAAAGCTCAATTACATAGATTGGTTGTGCCTATCGAACAATTCTTATTGTTCTTGGTGGCTGTGATTGCTTTATATGAATTGCATTTTCCTGAAGTATGGAATCTGCATTTATTTAAATTAAGCTTACAGCAGGTTATCGAATCTTCTACCAAATTGATTTTTATCATCTTGTTGATTCGTGTTTGCTTAAGAACCTTAGAATTCATTGCGAAAATTTTAGAAGAGAAAGCGAAGTTAACTACAGATCAAAGTGATGATCAATTAGTGTTGTTCTTTAGAGACTTCTTTAAAGTTATCTTATACATTATTGGCGCTTTACTCATCTTGCATTATGTATTTAATGAAAATATTGGCAATTTAGTTACAAGCTTAAGTATTGTGGGTGCAGCGATTGCTTTATCTATGCGCGAGAGTTTAGAAAACATTATTGCATCTTTTATTATTTTCTTTGATAAACCTTTTACCGTTGGAGATATGGTAAAAGTAAATAATTTCACAGGTACGATTGAAAAAATTGGTTTAAGAAGTACGCGAATTCGCACACAAGAGAAAACTTATATCTCTGTTCCCAATAAACAGATGGTAGATAATATAGTAGATAATATTAGTTTAAGATCGGAGCGTAAATTTGAAATGGATATGCAGTTAAGTGTTCACACGCCTGCATCAGCTATCAGTGCTTTTACAGAGCATTTCAGAACCTTTATCAAACAACAAGCGGGTGTGTTAAATGCAGTAGTGGTTTTAACTGACGCTGGCAAGCAAGCACATATTATACATGCCGAAGTGTTTGTAAGTATGCATGTAGACATTACTGCCTTTCAAATATTAAGAGAGCGTATTAATCTTGAGGCCATCCAATACGCTAATCAACATCAAATTCAATTTGCTGAATTGTAGTTTACAAGCTTTCTTTCAAATGTGTTAAGAAGCTTTTCAAATTTTTTAGGCTATTCAATAAAGCCATATCCTTGTCTGCTTTTTCCTTATTGTTTTTCAAATAAGTTTTAGCCCCATCGATTGAATATTTTTTCTCTCTTAGCAAGAAATAAATCTGTTTTAAAAATTCAATATCCTGAGATCTAAATAAACGATCTCCCTTTCTTGTTTTACGAGGTTGTAATTGTTTGAATTCTTTTTCCCAATATCTAATCAATGAAGTATTTACATTAAACCAAGTAGCTACTTCTCCAATGGGGTAATATAATTTCTTTGCTAAGATCTCTGCACTAGGAACTTGTAATTTATCCATATCACCTTCCATGGAGGCGAATGATTTTCTTCCTCTTTTTTGTATACCTGCATTGGTCTTATAACCGATACTCGTTCTTGAAACTGTTGGAAGCGGTTCTTCGGCTTTTGGAGTAGGCTTTGATTTTTTGATGCTTTTGGTACTTGCTGGAGCTGCGATATGCACCGGCTGTTGTGTATCGTTTCCGAATAAATCTAATTGCTGCAAGTGTTTAGCCATATTTCAAAGTTACTATACAATTCTTGGACAGATAAGCATCTAAGAGATTGGTGGATAAATTGTTAAGTATAGCGTAATTTTGCCTATGCGCAT
>CALCEA010000161.1 GCA_937900675.1 uncultured Chitinophagaceae bacterium | reverse complement strand
TGCCATAAGCTGTTTTTAATTGTAATGAACAACAATGACAAATTTAACCCATTTTGGTATGCAATTAAGCCAAAATACCCTCAAATAATACACAAGTTTAAAGGGAATTATTTAATTTGCCGCTATTACCAATAAATGTCTATAAAACATAGGATATGAGTCCAGAAACAACACAGAAAATTGCCACTTGGTTAAACGGAAATTATGACGAGACAACTAAAAATACCATCAAGGAATTACAAAACACTCATCCATCTGAATTAGAAGAGTCTTTTTATAAGAATCTAGAATTTGGAACCGGAGGGTTAAGAGGTATTATGGGTGTTGGAACCAATAGAATCAATAAGTACACTATTGGTATGGCTACTCAAGGATTTGCTAATTATTTATTGAAGACCTATCCAAACGAAACGGTTAGTGTGGCCATTGGTCATGATAGCCGAAACAATTCAAGATTTTTTGCAGAAACCACGGCACAGGTATTTGCTGCCAACGGAATCAAAGTGCATATTTTTGAAACCCTAAGACCAACTCCAGAATTAAGTTTTGCCATTAGGCATTTGGGCTGCAAAGCGGGAGTGGTTTGTACAGCTTCGCACAATCCAAAAGAGTATAATGGATATAAAGCATATTGGAATGATGGCGGTCAATTAGTACCACCACATGATAAAAATGTTATCATTGAAGTAGAAGCTATTCAATCAGTAGATGATGTGAAGTGGACTGGGGGTGATGCGAATATTCATTTAATGGGAGCCTCAATGGATGATGCATATATCAAGATGGTAAAATCCTTGAGTGTATATCCAGAAGTCATTGCTGCACAAAAAGATTTAAAAATTGTATACACCCCAATTCATGGTACAGGTATTACATTGGTGCCAAGAGTGCTCAATGAATTTGGATTTACCAATGTTACGGTGGTAGAAGAACAATCTACTCCAGATGGAAATTTCCCTACTGTAGGTTATCCTAATCCAGAGGAAAGTGAAACCATGGCTATTGGTTTAGCTAAAGCAAAAGCTTTGGATGCAGATATTTTATTGGGTACTGATCCTGATGCGGATAGAGTAGGTATTGGTGTGAAAAATCATAAAGGAGAATGGGTGTTAATGAATGGTAATCAAACTGCAGTATTAGCATTTGCCTACATGATGGAAGCAAGAAAGGCAAAAGGTATTGCACAACCCAATGATATGGTGGTTACTACCATAGTAACTTCTGAAATGATTAATCAGGTAGCTAAACAAAATCAAGTTAACTGTTACAATGTGTTAACTGGGTTTAAATGGATTGCTGAATTGATCAAGGAAAAAGAAGGCAAAGAAAATTATATCATTGGTGGCGAGGAAAGCTTTGGGCTAATGATTGGCGATCAAATTAGAGATAAGGATGCGATTAGTGCAGTGGCTTTACTTTGTGAAATGGCTGCTTATGAGAAGAGTAAGGGAAGAACCTTATTTGATAAAATGATTGACTTGTATGTTCAATATGGTTTTTATTATGAGAACTTAATAAGCATTACCAAGAAAGGCATGAATGGTCAGCAAGAAATTGCAGCCATGATGGAAGGATACCGAAAAAATCCGCCAGTACAAATCAATGGCGCTAAAGTGACCACTTTATTAGATTACGAATTACAAAAAGGAACCAATTTGTTAACAGGTGAAACTTGGACTATACAACTACCTAAGAGCAATGTATTACAATTTGTAACAGAAGATGGTAGTAAGATTTCGGCAAGACCTAGTGGTACAGAGCCTAAGATTAAATTTTACTTTAGTGTAAACACTCAATTGTCTAGCAAAGCAGATTTTGATGCACAGTTTACCATGCTGGAAGAGAAAATAAACGGCATCATTAAAAGTATGCAGTTAAATTAATCGCATGCGAAAATTAGAAGATGCTTATTTGCATAAAGGTTTAAGAAAACAATTGGTTAATTTACTGAAAGAAAAAGGCATTACCGATACTGCTGTTTTGGATGCTATTGGGTCTATTCCAAGACATTTCTTTTTGGATTCAGCATTTGATCGAATAGCCTATGAAGACAGGGCATTTCCCATTGCTGCGGATCAGACTATTTCACAACCCTATACAGTAGCTTATCAAACCCAATTATTGCAAATTAAGCCAGGAGATAAGGTATTGGAAATTGGAACGGGTAGTATGTATCAAACAACAGTATTGGCTCAAATGGGAGCTAAGGTTTTTACTATTGAAAGACAAAAGCAATTGTTTGATCAAACAGCTAAATATATTTTTAAAGATCAGTATCCGAATATATATTTTCATTTTGGAGACGGCTTTGAGGGATTGCCTGAATTTGCGCCATTTGATAAGATTTTAATTACTGCAGCAGCACCTTCTATACCAGAAAAACTTTGGGAACAGTTGAAAGTAGGAGGCAAGATGGTTATTCCCGTAGATGAATCGGATACCACTCAAAGAATGTTAAGGTTGACTAAGAAAAAGGATGGAAAAGAAAAAAGAGAATCCTTTGATGAATTCTCTTTTGTTCCCATGTTGGAAGGTAAGACTCAGAAATAATTACTGAGGTATTTGATCCATACCGCCTCCGCCTTCTTCCATTTTGTTATTCTTTCTTCTTAATAAGTTCATATCAAATTTACCAAAGCGATAAGAGAAGTTCACTCTAAAGAATTGTTGATCTCTTACTCTTGTTTGATTTTGTATAAAGTAAAGGCTTTCTGAATAGGTTTTATTCACTCTTGTTTTAAACACATCGTTTACACTAAATGATAAACTTGCTGTATTGCCCCCTTTGATTGCCCATTCTTTTCTAATAGCCATATCAAAATCATATACTGGTAAATTATACCCTTGAGCTGTTGATTGCGGTCCACCAAATCCACCACCACCAGGACCACCAAATCCACCACCTCTGCTACTGCTACCTCCTGGAGGCAAAATGGTCTTAGCTTGGTATTGACCACTAAATTGGAAGCTCAATGTTTTAGACAATTTGAATGTATTATTCATCTTACTAAACCAGCTGGTTAAGTCATTGTTTACATTTTGACCAGGTATGGTTGCTTCAATTGCTGATTTAAATAAGTTGAAACTCAAGTTTAAATCCCACCACTTTGTAACTGCTGTTTTATTGCTTAACTCCAATCCATAAACAGTGGCAGTATTTGCATTAATATAAGAGGTAAAAAATGCACTATCTCCATTGTTATTCGCACGGTTAATATCTCTATAAACATAGTTAGTGATTAAATCAGTACTGTATTTATAGTAGGCTGTTGCTAAAAAGTTAGATCCTTTTTTATAAGCATTATTATAAGCTACTTCAAATGAATGGGTAAACTGAGGCTTTAATCCAGGGTTACCAATTTGAATATTTTGAGGATCGCTATAATCAGGGAAAGGCAATAATTGGAAGAAATTAGGTGCACTTATTCTTTTTGAATAGTTTAATTGAAAGTCTTCTTTGTCATTCTTCTTATAGTTGATGAATGCACTTGGGAATAAGCTAATTGGGTAAGTGTTTCTAAATCTTAATGAATCTAATCCTCTTGTATTTAAGATAGCTCCATTATAATCTCTGCTTTCCGCTCTTAATCCTAATTGATAACTAAAATTATTTTTCTTAAAACTTAGGTTGCTATATGCAGCATAGGTTTTTTCGTCGTAATTGTATGGATTACTAATGTTGGCTAATAAAATATTGTTTCTAAATTGATCTCTTTTATTGTATTCGCTTCTATAATTATATCTTACACCAGTTTCAAACTTCATTTCGTTTTTAAACTCTCTTACATAATCTAAATTGTAAGTATAGTTTTTATTGTTTCCAACACCTTCACTTCTTTGATTCAATATAGTTGAATTGATAGTAGACCAGTTATTAGACTCCGACTCGTTGTAATTAAAATCAGTGCTAATTTCATGTCCTTTGTCGGCAAATAAGTGTTTGTAACTTAATTGACCACCCTTATTCAAGAATTCAAAATGAGAATTATTGTCTAGTGTATAGGCTTTTGTTTTACCAGAAATAATAGAATCAATCTCTTGATCACCTATATTATTAAAGCTTCCTTTTACAATATTACCATACAATGAAAAAGTATTTCTATTGTCTGGTAAATAATCCAATCCTGTTCTGAAAAAATTAAAACTACCATTACTAGTGCTGTTATTGATGGTCTTAACGCTAGTTGGATTTAAAGCGCCAAGAATATCTCTAGTATTTTCAGAAGTACCAATAGATTTTCTCTGATTGATATTCGCATTGGCAGAGAAATTAATTTTATTATCTCTTAAGTTGATATCACCCCCGCCATTAAACTTGCCTCTCATATCAATACCAGTTCTAATTCCTCCATTATAACCATTCTTTCTGTTTTTCTTTAGAACGATATTTAAAATACCGGCATTACCACCAGTTGCATCATATTTAGAAGAAGGGTTGGTGATAATTTCTACTCTATCTATAATATCTGCAGGAATTTGGTCCATTGTTAAAGTAGTAGGTCTATTATCAATTAACAATGTTGGAGCAGCATTTCTTAATGTAACATTACCGTCAATATCCACATTTAAGTTGGGGATATTCTTCATTACTTCTACTGCAGTTTGGCCTGTACTAGTTAAGTTTTTGTCAAC
>CALCEA010000160.1 GCA_937900675.1 uncultured Chitinophagaceae bacterium | reverse complement strand
GCTTCTTGCTCATTATTTAATGGTATACAACGAATAGTTGCTTTAGTCAATTCTTTGATTTTCTCTTCTGTTTCAGGCGTACCATCCCAATGTGCTGCAACAAAACCAGCCTTGGTATCTAAGATTTGAACAAACTCATCCCAGCTTTCTGCTTTAGTGATATGTTCATCTCTATATTGCTTTGCTCTTTCAAATAAATTAGATTGTATCTCTTCCAATAATGTACTTACCCTATTGGTTAAGCCATCCATTGATACAGATGATTTTTCTTTGGTATCTCTTCTAGCAATTTCTACTTGGTTATTTTCCAAATCTCTTGCACCAATGGCAATTCTTACAGGCACTCCTTTTAATTCGTATTCTGCAAATTTCCAACCTGGTCTTTGATTATCTGAATCATCATACTTCACTCTAATACCCGCAGCTTTGAAAGATTGCATGAATTCTTTTACTTTAACATCTATCGCTGCTTTCTGTTCATCCCCTTTATAAATTGGCACAATCACTACTTGCAATGGAGCAATTTTTGGAGGCAACACTAATCCTTGATCATCACTATGTGTCATTACCAATCCTCCAATTAATCTTGTACTCACACCCCAGCTTGTTGCCCAAACATAATCTAATTGATTGCTCTTATCGCTGAACTTAACATCAAAAGCTTTTGCAAAGTTTTGTCCCAAGAAATGCGAAGTACCTGCTTGTAATGCTTTACCATCCTGCATTAAAGCTTCTATGCAATAAGTGTCTTCTGCTCCCGCAAATCTTTCGTTAGGTGTTTTCACTCCTTTAATCACAGGCATCGCCATCCAATTCTCTGCGAAGTCTGCATATAAATCCAAAATCATTTTTGTTTCTTCGATAGCTTCTTCTTTAGTGGCATGTGCGGTATGACCTTCCTGCCATAAAAACTCTGCTGTTCTTAAAAACAATCTTGTTCTCATTTCCCATCTCACCACATTCGCCCATTGATTCACTAAAATAGGTAAGTCTCTATAAGATTGAATCCAAGTTTTATAGGTATTCCAGATTATTGCTTCACTGGTTGGACGAACAATTAATTCTTCCTCCAATTTAGCTTCTGGATCCACCATTAATTTTCCTTTATTATTAGGATCTGTTTTCAAACGATAATGGGTAACAATCGCACACTCTTTTGCAAAACCTTCTGCATTCTTTTCTTCTGCCTCAAACAAAGACTTAGGAACAAATAACGGGAAGTAGGCATTTTGGTGCCCTGTATCTTTAAACATTTTGTCTAATGTTTGTTGCATATTTTCCCATAATGCATAACCATAAGGTTTGATTACCATACAACCTCTAACTGCGCTATAATCAGCCAAATCTCCCTTTAAAATAAGATCATTGTACCATTGAGAATAGTCTTGTGCTCTTGTCATTAATTCCTTTGCCATAATTGATAAAATATTAACATTTTAGGTAGTAACAATTCATCTACGAAAAACGCCTTATATATTAAACTTTTGTACCTTTAGGTTGTCAAAAGTATGCTAAATCAGGGGCATATTAAAACCAAAAATATCGTATCATGAAAAATCTAAAAACTAACATCCATTTTGGCGTCTTAGGCTTAGGCTTATTGGCATTTAGTTTATTGCAAACCAGCTGTACCAGTTTACAACAAACTACTGCAAGCATTGCAAAAGATGACCTGTACGATTCACCTACTACTGAAGTTACCAAAGAGGTTGCCGTTTCAGCAGATGCGCAAGAAGAGAATTATCAAGAATATCAAAACTATCAAGACGATCGTTTTTTAAGATTAAAAGTAGCTAATAGAAATAGATGGTCTACCATTGACGATTTTGGCTACTGGAATAATCCTAGCTACAGAATGAGTTTATCTATGGGCTATGGAATGGGTTTTGGTGGATGGGGTTTTGGAAATGTTGGAATTGGCTGGGGTTGGAACAACTGGGGATGGGATCCATGGTATAGTGGATTCTACGGACCATCTTGGTACGCACCATTTGGATATGGTGGATGGGGAGGATTCGGTGGTTTTGGAGGTTTTGGATGGAATAGTTGGGCATGGGATCCATGGTTTGGTGGATTTGGAGGATTTGGTGGCTTTGGAGGATGGGGTTATGGCGGACTTGGATGGAACCCTTATTTCGCAGGTTACTGGAATCCATATAGACCCATTTATTATGGTGGTGGATATTATGGTGGAATTGGTTTCCCCAATAATGGTGGAAGATTAAGAGAGCGAATTCCTATGCAGCCAAGCAGAACAAATTTAGCTGGTTACAATAATTCTAATAGAAGCTTTAATGGAAATGGTTTCAGACCAAATGATAATATGAATAGCGGCAGATCTAGAAATATCAATAGTGCTACTGTTAACAATAATAGTTTTGGAAGCTTAATGAGGAGAGCTGTAAGTAGTAATGCTGCTTATAATAGTTCAAGATCCAATAATTCAAATTCATTGGAAAGACCTTCTCGTTTTTCTAACAATAATAATTTCAACTCATCCCCTGTAAGATCTAATAGCAGTCCTAGCTTTAATAGCGGTGGAGGTAGTATTGGCGGAAGCAGTGGCGGTGGTGGAGGAAATTTTGTAGGCGGTGGT
>CALCEA010000159.1 GCA_937900675.1 uncultured Chitinophagaceae bacterium | reverse complement strand
TCGCCTGCCAGGTATCTTTCTATAGCTTCTAATAATTGAATATCATCCATTGTTTAGTCTCCTATATTGTATTGCGAAAAGAATAATTTCTTTAAGCGCATTAAACATTTATATTTTTGGTTCTTCGCATTGTCTGCATTCGTGTAGCCAAAATCATCTGCTAACTCTTGCATTCCTTTTTTGTTTAAATAGTAACCTTCTAAAAGGCTTTTACAAGGTTCTCCCAAACTATTTAAAGCCCTATTCATAATGGAGAAAGCAGCATCTTTCTTTTGGAATTCTTCCAGATCTGCTTCCACTGCTATACTCTCTTCTTCTGTACTTAAAGGGGCACTATATTTACCCATTTGTTGTAAACGCTTGAGCCACAAGTTTTTACAAATTGAAAAGAGATAAGTTTTAATTTGGCAACTTAGGACGAAACTGTCTGATTGAACTTTTTCGTACAAAGTGATCATAGCTTCCTGGAAAAGATCTCTTGCGTCATCAAAACTTCCATTATTGTTGAGCACGAAGTGCTGAATCATGGTAAAATGACTTTTGTAAAGGGCTTCCACCGCTTTGGAGTCATTTTGGGCTAGCCCTTTTAAGAGGGCCTGTTCATTGATTTCAGCTTTCAAGAGATTAATACTTAAGAGGTCCAAAAGTAACCCAAAATCCCTATTTATTTATTTTTTTAGATTTTTTTAAAAAACCTAGGTTACCTTCTTTAGGTTTTTGTATTAAGTGTATAAATTAATCAATTAAAACACTTTCTAATGAAAAAAGTATTCGCAATTTTCGCTATCGCTGCATTAGCTGCTTGTGGTGGCGCTTCTACTGAAGCTACAACTGATACTGCTGCTGCAACTGTTGATACAGCTGCTGTTGCTGTTGATTCTACAATGGTTGCTGCTGATTCAACTAAGGTTGATTCTGCTGCTACTAAGTAGTCAAATAATTAGGCTATTGGTTAGATAAGGAAACTTATCACTGTTTGCCCACCAATAGTTATTTACCGGTTTTCATATGGCAAGCAATCGTTAGAGCCCCGCAGTTTCTACTGGGGGGCTTTTTTGTTTACGAATCATTGTTAGTAAAATGTAAAAAACTTTCCTCTTTTAGCCTATAATCGCCTATTTTAGACTATCTTTGTATCACGATGAAAGCAAATAGCAACTGGTTTTACTTTTTCTTTTATTTCTACTTTAATCAAAGTAGCCGGGTAGTATTTGTAAAAGCATAAACGAAATAACTAAATATACAATCCCGGCCTAAGAGCCGGGATTTTTTTTATATGAACAAAAAAGTAACCATACAAGGATACGAGGGAAGCTTCCACCAAGTGGCGGCAAGGCAGTTCTTTGGGAAGACGGTAGAAGTGATTACTTGTGATACGTTTAGAGATGTGATCAAAATTGGTTCAGATCCTAAACAATCTGATGGTGCAGTGATGGCTATTGAAAATTCTATTGCAGGCAGTATTCTTCCTAATTATAATTTATTGCAAAAATCCAGCTTGCAAGTAATTGGTGAAGTGTACTTATCTATTAGTCAAAACTTATTGGTGAATCCAGGTGTTCAATTAAAGGATATCAAAGAAGTGCATAGTCATCCAATGGCTATTTTACAATGTTTAGATTTTTTAGAGCAACACGATTATAAATTAGTTGAATCAGAGGACACGGCATTAAGTGCGAAGATGGTTCATCAACATAAGAGTAAACATATTGCTGCTATTGCGAGCAAGTTCGCCGCTCAGTTATATAATTTAGAAGTGATAGCTCCTGATATCCATACTTTAAAAAACAATATCACTCGTTTTTTAATCATGGTACCTAAGAATAAAACATTGGTGATAGAAGGAGCGAATAAAGCATCTATCTATTTTCAAACAGATCATTCCAAGGGAATTCTGTCAAAGATTTTAGCGAAGATTGCTAACAGAGGAGCCAATTTGAGCAAGTTGCAAAGTATGCCTATTCCAGGGAGTACTTTCAAATATGGTTTTTACGCAGATGTAGAATTTGAGAATTTAAAACAAATAGAAAAAGTGTTGACAGATGTAAAAGAAGCAACCAATAGTTTTAAAGTTTTTGGAATGTATAAAAAAGGAAAAGTTGTAAAGGGATAAATATGAATTGGACTTTATCAAATAGATTAGAAGGCATTGGTGAGTATTATTTTGCCACCAAATTGCGCGAGATAGCTGAATTGAATAAAGCAGGCAAGCAAATTATTAATTTGGGTATAGGAAGCCCGGATTTGCCGCCACATCCAGAAGTTATTAAAACATTACAAGAAGAAGCTGCAAAAGACAATGTGCATGCTTATCAATCCTATAATGGCTCACCGGTATTAAGAGAAGCCATTGCTGAGTGGTATAAAAAATATTATGAGGTAGATAATATCGACCCAGCAAAAGAGATACTTCCGCTGTTAGGAAGTAAAGAAGGTATCATGCATATTTGTATGACTTACCTTAATCAAGGAGATCAGGTGTTGATTCCTAATCCTGGATATCCTACTTATACAAGTGCAGTGAAATTAGCAGGGGGCACTCCGCTATATTATGAGCTAACTGCAGAGAACAATTGGGCACCGGATTTTGACAATCTAGAAAAATCGGATTTATCAAAAGTGAAACTAATGTGGGTGAACTATCCACAGATGCCCACAGGTCAACAGCCAAACAAATCCTTATTTGAAAAATTAGTAGCGTTTGGTAAGAAGCATCATATCTTAATCTGTCATGACAATCCTTATGCATTTATTTTAAACGATCATCCAGAAAGTTTATTAGCTATTGAAGGAGCCAAGGAGGTAGTGATTGAATTAAACTCTTTAAGTAAAAGTCAGAACATGGCAGGATGGAGAGTAGGGATGTTGATTGCGGCTGAAGACAGGGTCAACGAAATATTAAGATTCAAATCTAATATGGATAGTGGAATGTTTTTGCCAGTTCAATTGGCTGCAGCAAAAGCATTAAGCTTAGATCAATCTTGGTATGATTCAGTAAATAAAATTTATACAGAGCGTCGCGAAAAAGTATTTGAATTGTTAGATCTTTTAGATTGTACATTTTCAAAAACACAAGTAGGGATGTTTGTATGGGCTAAAATACCAGCCAAATATAAAGACGGGTACGCATTAAGTGATAAAGTGTTATACGATGCGAATGTCTTTATTACACCGGGTGGCATTTTTGGTACCGCTGGTAATAATTACATCCGTGTGAGTTTATGCGGCTCAATGGAAAAATTTAATGAAGCAATTAAAAGAGTAAAAGCATGCGTTTAGCAGTTATTGGAATTGGATTGATGGGAGGCTCATTGGCATTGACATTAAAACGAAAAGGTTTTGTGTCAAATGTTATTGGCGTAGACAACAATACCCAACACCAAGCAGAAGCTTTAGCATTAGGATTGGTAGATGAGATCATGACCCTTGAAGAAGCGGTTAAGCAATCTGATATCATTGCCATTGCTACTCCTGTTAATATTGCTGAAAAGTTATTGCCTACTATTTTAGACTTAGTTGACCAACAAGTTGTGTTTGATGTAGGATCTACCAAAGAAAGTATTGTGAACATCGCAAACAGTCATGCCAATAAAGGCAGGTTTGTGCCAACACACCCAATGTGGGGTACTGAATTTAGTGGTCCAAGTGCAGCACAACAAGATGCTTTTTTAGAAAAAGCAACCGTTATCTGTAATGCAGATACAGTGGATGCAGATGCATTGTTAAAAGTAGAGTCTTTATATCAAGCTCTAGGGATGCATATTGTAAACATGGATGCGATGAAACATGATATACATGTAGCTTATGTAAGTCATATATCGCATATCACTTCTTTTGCCTTAGCCAATACGGTTTTGGAGAAAGAAAAAGAGTCTGATGCCATTTTTGAATTAGCGAGTGGTGGTTTTGAAAGCACAGTGCGTTTGGCAAAGTCCAACGCAGCCATGTGGGTTCCCATCTTTATGCAAAACAAAGAGAATGTATTAGATGTATTGAATGAGCATATTAGTCAATTAAAAAAATTCAAAGCTTGCTTGGAAAAAGAAAACTTTGAGTATTTGTCTGATTTGATTGAAAATGCGAATGGAATTAAAAGAATTTTGAAATAATTGAAATTCTTATTTAAGAAATTAAGAAAAAAACAACATGAAGAAAATAGAAGAGATGGAAGTAAAGAATGATTTAATCGAAGCAGTAAAAACAAAAAAGACTTTTGCTGAATTAGGTGTAAATGATCAATTGGTAAAATCGGTAACAGAATTAGGCTACACGCACGCAACAGAAATTCAAGAGCGTTCTATTCCAGTTTTGATTAGCGGTACAAAAGATTTTATAGGATTGGCACAAACAGGTACAGGTAAGACTGCTGCTTTTGGTTTGCCATTAATTCAATTAATTAATACTGCAGATAAATATCCTCAAGCTTTGGTGGTTTGTCCAACCAGAGAATTGTGTATGCAAATTGTAAACGAAATCAATTTGTTTAAAAAGCATGTATCTGGATTACAAGTATTAGCTGTATATGGTGGAACATCTATTGGAATGCAAATCAGAGATTTGAAAAGAGGTGTTCAGATTGTAGTAGCCACTCCAGGTAGATTAATTGATTTGATCGAAAGAAAAGCGATCAATTTAGAGCAAATTGAATATGTAGTATTAGACGAGGCAGATGAAATGTTGAACATGGGATTCCAAGATGACATTGAGTTTATCTTAAAGAATACCCCTAATAGAGAAAGCATTTGGTTATTTAGTGCAACCATGCCGCCTGAAATCAGAAAGGTAAGCAAGCGTTACATGAAAGAGCCAGTGGAAGTAACTATTGGTAAAGTGAATACTTCTAACAAGAGTATTGATCACCAATATTATTTAACTTCTGCTCAACACAGATATGAGACTTTAAAAAGAATCATTGATTTCAATCCTGGAATTTATGGTATCATTTTTACTCGTACAAAAGCGGATGCGCAAGAAATTACGCAGCGTTTAACAAGAGAGGGATATGATATCGATGCATTGCACGGTGATTTGACGCAAGCACAGCGTGATAAAGTAATGGGAGAGTTTAGAGATAAATCTTTACAATTATTAATCGCAACAGATGTAGCAGCTCGTGGTATTGATGTAAAAGGTATTACCCATGTAATCAACTATGAATTGCCAGATGATGTAGAAGTATATACCCATAGAAGTGGTCGTACAGGTAGAGCAGGTAGTCATGGTAACTGTATTTCAATTGTGCATGCAAGAGAATCTTACAGACTTCGCCAAATTGAAAATATCAACAAGTGTACTATGCATAAGTTAGATATTCCAAGTGGTAAAGATGTTTGTAGAAAACAATTCTTCCATTTAATGGATAAATTAATGTCTACAGATGTAAGTCATGGTGATTATGAAACCTATGTACCTATGCTAGCAGAGAAATTTGCTGACATGAGCAAGGAAGAAATCTTAACAAGATTTGCTGCATTGGAATTTAATCGTTTCTTAAGTTATTATGAGAATGCGCAAGACTTGAATGTGAGAACTGCAGAGAGAGGTGCTAGAAATAATGACAGAGGTGATAATCGTGGTCGTGAAAGAGGAAGAAATGAATATGCAGACAGAGGTTCAAGAAACAATGACAGAGGTGCAGAAAGAGGAGATGGCCGTGGTCGTTCTGCTAATCGTGCAGCAGCTGGATCGACTCGTTTGTTTGTAAATCTTGGAACCAAAGATGGTTTTTACAAAGCAAGTTTCTTACAATATATCTTAGACATGAGTGAATTAAAGAAAGATGTTCTAGGAAAAATTGATATGAGAGACATGAATAGCTGGGTAGAAATTGAATCTGGTTCTGCAAAGAAAATGATTCAAGCCTTGGATGGTAAAAACTATAAAGGTCGCCGTATTCGTATGAACGATGCTGATAGTGGTGGTCCAAGAGGATTTAACAAGAACGAGGGTTAATTCAATCAATTAAATAATAAAATCTCAAATACTAAAATCGGTTTAACATGGCAACCTTAACTGAACAACAACAAAAAGTAAGCGCATTATTAAAAAAAGCACCATTAATTATTTCTGGTCCTTGTAGTGCCGAAACAGAAGAACAAGTAATGGCAACTGCTAAAGGATTAGCAGCTACAGGTAAAGTAGATATTATGCGTGCAGGTATCTGGAAACCAAGAACCAGACCTGGAAGCTTTGAAGGTATTGGAACCAAAGGTTTGCCTTGGTTACAACAAGCTAAAAAAGAAACAGGAATGCCAGTTGCAGTGGAAGTGGCAACGGCAAAACAAGTAGAAGACGCTTTACATTTTGATGTGGATGTTTTATGGGTGGGAGCTCGTACAACTGTAAACCCTTTTAGTGTGCAAGAAATTGCAGATGCTTTAAGAGGTGTTAAGGTTCCAGTGTTAATCAAGAATCCATTAAACCCAGATTTGGAATTATGGGTGGGTGGTATGGAAAGAATTGCCAAAGCAGGTATTGAAGATTTAGGTTTAATTCATAGAGGTTTTAGTTCTTATGGTAATACAGATTTTAGAAATGCTCCAATGTGGCATTTAGCGATTGAGATGAAGCGTCGTTTCCCTAATGTACCAATGATCAATGATCCTTCGCATATTTGTGGCCGTCGTGATATTTTACAATCAGTTGCACAACAAGCCATTGACTTAGATTTTGATGGTTTAATCATTGAATCACATGTGGATCCAGACAATGCTTGGAGTGATGCTAAGCAGCAAATTACTCCAGAGGTATTGAAGCAAATGTTGGATAGCATTCGTTGGAGAAAAGAAGATGTTCAAAATGAAGAGCTTCATAGTGCGTTAGAAAAATTGCGTCAACAAATCAATCAATTAGACGACGAATTATTACAAGTATTATCTACTCGTATGAAAGTTGCTCAAAAGATTGGTGAGTACAAAAAGAACAATGACATCACTATTTTACAAACCAATCGTTGGAACGAGATTTTAGACCGTGCAGTAGCAAAAGGAAATAATCTAGGATTAAGTGATGAGTTTGTTACAAAATATATGGATGCTGTTCACATGGAGAGTATCAATCAACAGAATAAAGTAATGAATAACTAGTATGAAAAACTGGAAGGTCAAATTTTCTAATTCAACAGTGTCATTTGTATTAGATGGCAGTTTTGCAGCTATTGATAAAATGGTTGATAAGACACAGGCCATTTATATAACCGATGAGAATGTATATGCCCTGCATCAGAAGAAATTCAAAGGCAAAAAAACCATTGTAATTCCTGCAGGTGAAGAGCATAAGCAACAAGCCACTGTTGATTTTATAATTGAAGCCTTGCTCAATTTTGGTGCCACAAGACAGGCTGTATTGATTGGTGTTGGCGGTGGTGTAGTGACTGATATGGTGGGCTATGTTGCCGGTATATACATGCGAGGAGTAGCTGTCGGTTTTGTGCCTACTACTATTTTAGCCATGGTTGATGCTTCTATTGGTGGTAAGAATGGAATAGATGTTGGATTGTATAAAAATATGGTTGGATTAATCAGACAACCTCAATTTTTAGTGTATGATCTAGACTTTTTAAAATCTTTACCTCAACATCAGTGGGAAAATGGATTTGCAGAAATTATCAAACATGCTGCTATCAAAGATGCAAAAATGATGAAAGAACTTTCTGTAAATAATTTATCATTTTACCAGAAAAATAAAAAAGCACTTGCTAGTTTAATTGAGAGAAATGTTCAGATTAAAGTAAAAGTGGTTCAAAAAGATGAGTTTGAAAAAGGGGATCGCAAATTGCTCAATTTCGGACATACCATTGGACATGCAATAGAAAATCAACATGTCTTATTACATGGTCATGCAATAAGTATTGGTATGGTGTATGCGGCGAAGATCTCTCAGGTATTAACTGGTTTTTCTGAAACAAATATTTTAGTAGAAACACTTAAAAAATATGGCTTGCCTACTGCAATGCGTTTTGATATTCAAGAAACCATGCAAGTAATGCAAAAAGACAAAAAGAAAGCAACTGCAGGTATGCAATATGTTGTTTTACATAAAATAGGGAAAGCTTGTTGTGAGACTATTCCTATGAAATCATTAGAGAAACTGATAAAGCTATATTCGTAAAATGCGTGCAATAGTATATCCAGCGAAATTAAGTGGTTCACAAGTGGCACCTGCTAGTAAAAGTAGCATGCAAAGAGCTTGTGCTGCTGCTTTATTGCATCATGGACAAACACAAATATTTAATCCTGGTCATTCAAATGATGATTTGGCTGCATTGGATGTGATTCAAAAATTAGGAGCAATTGTTGCTAAACATGAAAATCATATTCAAGTGAATTCAAATGGAGTTCGTCCAATAGGTCCTTCTATGAACTGTGGTGAAAGTGGTTTGGGTATCAGAATGTTTACACCTATTGCTGCCTTAAGTGATCAGCAAATTTTAATTGAGGGTAAAGGTAGTTTGGTAAAAAGACCCATGCATTTTTTTGATGAAATTTTGCCAAAACTTGGTATACAGATTAAATCAAACAATGGGTATTTACCTATCTCTATTCAAGGCCCTTTAAAAACTGCTGATATTACGGTTGATGGATCATTAAGCTCACAATTCTTGACTGGTTTGTTAATGGCTTTTGCAGCTGCTGGCGCATCTAATCATACTATCAAGGTAAATCATTTAAAAAGCAAACCTTATATCAATTTAACATTGGCTGTCTTACAACATTTTGGATGGGAAGTGAATCATGTAAATCATGAACAATTTACTTTTAAACCAAGAGCTGCAGTAAATGAAACTATTGAATATACTGTAGAAGGAGATTGGAGTGGAGCAGCCTTTTTATTAGTAGCAGGTGCCATTGCTGGTCCTATTACTGTAAAAGGTTTGCAGATGAACTCAACCCAAGCAGACAAAGCAGTAATGCAAGCATTAACTGCGGCGAATGCATCTATTCAATTAGATAATGATATCATTACTATTGGTGCTGGTTTAAATGGTTTAAAAGCATTTGAATTTGATGCAACGGATTGTCCAGATTTATTTCCTCCATTGGTAGCTTTAGCAGCTATGTGTAAGGGTGTATCCATTATCAAGGGAGTTGAAAGATTAGCCCATAAAGAAAGTGATAGGGGAATAACCTTGCAAACTGAATTTGCTAAACTAGGAGTTACTATTTTATTGGAAGGAGATATTATGAAGATTGAAGGAGTAGACACTATCAATTCCAATACTGTTTTTTCTCAGCATGATCACCGTATTGCTATGGCATGTGGAGTGGCCGCTTTAAGAGCCAATGGTCCAATCGAAATCACTGAGGCTGAGGCAATTAATAAATCATATACTGACTTTTTTGATCATTTAAAGCATTTGGGTGCAAAAGTCGATATTCAATAAATTACTTAACTTGTAAGTAACAATCTATTATGAATCAATTTGGAACCTTATTTAAACTGCAAATTTTTGGCGAATCACATGGCGCTTGCGTTGGTGTGGTGGTAGATGGATGTCCTGCAGGATTATCCCTTAAAGTGGAAGATTTTGTAGTGGATATGGAGCGTAGAAAAGGCGGTAAGCAAAAAGGTACTACTCCAAGACAGGAAGATGATATGCCTATTTTTAAATCAGGCTTATTCAATGATATTACTACAGGTGCACCATTGACAATGATCTTTGAAAACAATAATACCAGAAGTGGAGATTATGAAAAGCAAAGAGCTGTGCCAAGACCAGGACATTCTGACTTCACAGCACATCATAAATTTGGAGGCTTTGAAGATTATAGAGGGGGAGGTCATTTTAGTGGAAGATTAACTGCAGCTTTAGTAGGTGCCGGAGTCATTGCAAAAAAATTATTGAAAGATATTGAAGTAGTTGCACATATTGTAAGTATTGGTGGGGAAACAGATGTTGATAAAGGTTTGCAAAAAGCAATTGATCAAAAAGATAGCGTAGGTGGAATAGTAGAGTGTACAGTTAAAGGATTGCCTATTGGATTAGGAGAACATTTTTTTGATTCAGTAGAGTCTTTAATTAGTCATGCAGTATTTTCTATTCCAGCTATTCGAGGAATTGAATTTGGTACAGGATTTGCAGCTGCAAATATGTTCGGAGTAGATCATAATGATTCCATCATAGATGCTACAGGTAAAACCAAAACCAATCATGCTGGTGGTGTAGTAGGAGGATATACTAATGGTAATGATTTAGTTTTTAGAATAGCTGTAAAACCAACTTCTTCCACTCCAAAAGAACAAATTACTTGGAATTGGGAAACCAATGAACAAGAATCATTTTCAGTAAAAGGAAGACACGATTTATGTATTGCTTTAAGAGTGCCAGTGGTACTAGAAGCAGTTACTGCAATTGTGTTAACTGATTTAATGATGCGTGAGCAAAAAATTCCTAGAATTTTAAAATAAAAAAAATAAAGATGGAAAGCGAATACATATATCATGTGACTTCTCGAAAAGAATGGGAAGATGCGCAAAAAAATAACGAATACAAGCCTGCTGGCTATGATCAGGAAGGTTTTATACATTGCTCTATCGAAAGACAGGTAGCAGGTGTATTAGATAGATTTTATAAAGGGAAAACTGGTTTGGTTAAATTAAAAATTGAAAAAGCGAAGGTTCAAAGACCCGTTTTGTTTGAATTAGCAGCCGATTTAGATGAATTATTCCCTCATGTCTATGGTCCCTTAAATTTGGATAGTGTTGTAGAAGTAATAGATATTAACTAAGTCATAGTGAAACTAAAATTATCTATACTGATTATTTGTTTGATGCCACTGTTTGCAATGGCTCAAAATATCTATTCCAATACCTTAACGACTATTAATTATTTGGATTCTGTTAATATCAAAAAGTATAAAAGGAAAATTGATACGAATAGAATAACCATTGAGTTAAATAGGGTGACGGGTATTGCAAGTTTTTATAGTAGAAATTTGGATGGCACACTCACTTCAACAGGCGAAAGGTATAGAAATAAGAAATATACAGCTGCCTGTAATTTATTTAAGTTAAACACTTTGGTAAGAGTAACCAATATGCGCAACGGAGCAAGTATTTTGGTTAGAATCAATGATAGAATGCACCCAAGTATGTTGAAAAAGGGTAGGGTGAT
>CALCEA010000158.1 GCA_937900675.1 uncultured Chitinophagaceae bacterium | reverse complement strand
TCAAATCCATTTTTTACATAAAAGCTATACGCATTATTGTGCTTATTTACTTGTAAAAATAGAGAATCGGCTTTGGCATTTTTAGCCACTTCAATCGCTTTGTTCAATAATGCTTTACCTGAACCTGTGCCATGGGCATTTGGTAAAACATATAACTTATTTAATTTGTATGCATTTTGTGTGTTACCTGTTTCATCTAAAGGTTCTGCACTAACAGAGCAAAAGCCTATATCGCTTCCATTTAATTGAGCTATAAAAAATTGATGACCTTTTTCAAATTGACCAGCGAGGGATTCGTCGCTATACATCCAGTCCAACATAAAATCAATTTGCTCCTGAGAAATAATATGTCCATAAGTACTAGGCCAGGTTCTTTCAGAAATGGATCTTATTAAAGAACGGTCTTCTAGGGTGGCTGGTCTAATTTCTACAGGGCTCATTATAATTGGGCTAAACTTTCTTTAATAGTTTGGATTCTTGCAAGCGCATCTGCTTTTTTCTTTTGTTCCACCGCTAATACTTCTGGTTTAGCGTTTTGAACAAATTTCTCGTTGCTTAATTTTTTCTCAACAGATGCTAAGAAGCCTTCTTGGTGTGCTAAATCTTTCAATAAATTTTCTTTCAAGCTTTCAGTGTTGATAGCTTGTTCTGCTACTAAGTAAAACTTATCTTTTTCGTAAGCTACTACAATACTTGAAGCAATAGCACTATCAGTAAAAGAAATTGATTTTGCATTGATTTGCTTTGCTAAAATATTTTGAATGGCTTTGTAAGTATCATTCTGTGCTGATTGAATATGTAAATCAATCGCTTCTTTAGGTTTGATTTGATTTTTATTTCTTGCATCTCTTAATGAAGAAATTACATTTTTCAAAAGTGCTCCAGCATTTAATACAGCTTCGTCAACCTTGCTAATTGGCTCATATTCTTTCACACATAAATCTTCTGTTTGTGTTTTTAGCGCATGGTGTAATTCTTCTGTAATAAATGGCATGAATGGATGTAGTAATTGCAATAGGGTATCATAAAAATCAATACTTCTATTATATACATCTGCATGAATATTTTGCTCAAAGCCTGGTTTGATCCATTCTAAGTACCAACTACAATAATCATCCCAGATTAAGCCGTAGATTGTTTTTAAAGCTTCACTTAATCGGAACTCTTTTAACATGCTATCAACTTCAATTTGAGTAGCACTTAGTTTTGCTTGGAACCAATCCATAGCAAAAGCAGCATCTTCTGGCAATTTGCCTTCATGGCTAATGCGAGGCTCCCACATTTTTAACAACTTGGCAGCATTCCATAATTTACTATTGAAATTTCTACCTTGCTCTAAAGTAGATTCATCAAATAATAAATCGTTTCCTGCAGGAGAAGCAATCATAATGCCGAATCTCACCGCATCTGCACCGTATTGATCTATTAGTCCTAATAAGTCTGGAGAATTACCCAAACTCTTACTCATTTTTCTTCCTTGTTTGTCACGCACGATTCCTGTAAAGTATACATCTTTAAAAGGAATTTTTCCCATATACTCTTCACCGGCCATAATCATTCTAGCTACCCAGAAGAAAATAATTTCTGGAGCAGTTACCAATGTGCTGGTAGGATAGTAGTAATTGATTTCCCCATTGTTAGGATTAGACATGCCTTTGAATACTTCAATTGGCCATAACCAACTACTAAACCAAGTATCTAAACAGTCTGCATCCTGCGTTAAGGTTTTACCCTTAGTAGCAGGAAATTTAATTCTTACTTCTTCTTCATTTTTAGCAACATACACATTGCCTTCTTCGTCATACCATGCTGGTATTCTATGACCCCACCATAATTGTCTACTAATACACCAATCTTTGATACCCTCCATCCAATGACGGTATACATTTTTAAACTTAGCAGGATGAAATTGAATCTCATCACTCATTACGGCTTCTAATGCAGGAGCTGCTAATTTCTTCATATCCACCCACCATTGTAAACTTAATCTTGGCTCTACTACCGCATCTGTTCTTTCACTAAAGCCAACTTGATTTACATAGTCTTCCAGCTTCACCAAATTGCCACTCGCTTCTAAATCTGCAGCAATAATTTTTCTTACTTCTAAACGATCTTTTCCTATATACATTGGAGCAGCTTCGTTCATGGTTCCATCTTCGTTTAAAGTTTCTATAACTTCTAATCCATGTTTTTGTCCAAGATTAAAGTCGTTGATATCATGCGCCGGCGTAACTTTTAAAGCACCTGTTCCAAATTCAATATCAATATAATCATCTGCAATAATCGGAATGCGACGATTGATCATTGGAACAAAGGCAAATTTTCCCACCAAATGTTTGTATCGATCATCTTTAGGATGCACGCAAATAGCAGTGTCTCCAAAAATAGTTTCAGGTCTTACCGTAGCAATGGTGATAAACTCATCTCCAGGTATATCTAGTTTGTATCGGATATGATACATTTTGCCATTTACTTCTTTATGAATTACTTCTTCATCACTTAAAGCTGTTTTGGCACGAACATCCCAGTTGATCATTCTTTTACCACGATAAATCTTGCCCTTTTCGTATAAGTCAACAAATACTTTAATAACAGATTCGTAGTAAGCAGGATCCATGGTGAAACTTGTTCTATCCCAATCCAAACTACAACCCATCTTTCTTAATTGTTGCAAGATGATGCCACCGTATTTTTCTTTCCATTCCCATGCGTATCCTAAAAATTCATCTCTACTTAATGAAGATTTTGCAATACCTCTTTCTCTTAGCATGGCCACTACTTTTGCTTCAGTAGCGATAGAAGCGTGGTCTGTTCCAGGCACCCAACAAGGATTCATTCCTTGCATTCTTGCACGACGCACCAAAATATCTTGAATGGTATTATTTAAGCAATGTCCCATATGCAAGACTCCTGTTACATTGGGAGGAGGGATGACCACAGTATAAGCTGGTTTATCATTTGGTTCACTGTGAAAATATCCACGATCTACCCAATGTTGATACCATTTGCTATCTACTTCTGATGGGTTAAAATTTTTGCTTAATTCCATGCTTAAATGCTTTACCTATAATTAGTTGCAAAAATAAGGAAAACCTACAAGCTATTTTTGACTAAAAAATACGAACTTGGTCCTTTATGGAGTTTGCCATTGTAGATATAGAAACCACAGGTGGAATGCCAAGTACCCATGGTATTACAGAGATTGCTATTGTGATACATAATGGCATTGAAGTAACGGGCAAATACAGCACATTGGTGAATCCAATGCAGAAAATACCGCCTTTTATTGTAGGCATGACAGGTATCAGTGATGAAATGGTAGCCAGTGCCCCTCTATTTGAAGAAGTGGCACCTCAGATTTACAACTTATTAAATGGAAGAGTATTTGTAGCACATAATGTAAGTTTTGATTATTCTTTTGTACACTTTCATATGGATAGGGCAGGATTTAAATGGAGTGCTCCAAAACTTTGCACCATTAAATTGAGTAGAAAAGTATTTCCAGGATTGGCTAAATATGGCTTAGGTTCTTTGACCAGAGATTTAGGTATTCGTATTGAAGGAAGACATAGGGCTTGGGGAGATGCACAAGCAACTGCTGAAGTGTTAACTATGGCTATTGAAAAACAAGGCATGAATCCTATTCATAGTTTACTTGCAAAAAAAGAGCCCTATAAAAAGAAAACCTCCTCTAAACAAAGTTCAGAAGAGGCTTCAGATAAAACAAGTTCAGAAGATTAATAATCTGCTGTAATACCTATGTAATTTTGAGGGGTAATTTTTTTCAACTCTTTCTTTAAAGTTGTAGACACTTTTAATCCATCGATGAATTTATGTATGGATTTTTTATCAATCTTGCTATTTCCTCTGGTCAAGTCTTTTAATGCCTCGTATGGATTTGGATATTTCTCACGACGAAGGATGGTTTGAATGGCTTCTGCAACTACTGCCCAATTGTTTTCAAGGTCTTCGTTAATTTTTACTTCGTTTAAAATTAATTTACCCAAACCTTTTTCTAAAGAATTAATGGCAATGGCAATATGACCCACAGGTACACCAACATTTCTAAGTACAGTAGAATCTGTCAAGTCTCTTTGTAATCTTGAAATAGGAAGCTTTGCAGCCAAATGCTCTAACACCGCATTGGCTATGCCTAAATTACCTTCTGCATTTTCAAAATCGATAGGGTTTACTTTATGTGGCATAGCGCTAGATCCTACTTCGCCTTTCTTAGTTTGTTGTTTGAAGTAGTCCATGCTGATATAAGTCCATACATCTCTAGAGAAATCAATTAAGATATTATTGATTCTTTTTAGATTGTCGCAATGTGCCGCAAAATGATCATAGTGTTCAATTTGTGTAGTGAATTGCATTCTTTGTAATCCTAATACATCTTCTACAAACTCATTTCCTAAAGCAACCCAGTCTTTTTTTGGATAGGCAATATGATGCGCATTGAAATTACCAGTAGCGCCTCCAAACTTTGCAGCATAAGGGATGGATACGAATAATTCAATTTGATGATGTAGTCTTTCTACAAATACCATGATCTCTTTACCCAAGCTAGTAGGGGATGCTGCTTGTCCATGTGTTCTCGCCAACAAAGGAACTTTCTTCCATTGCTTAGCTAATTGGTATAATTTATTTTGCAAGTTGATATAAGCTGGAAGAATTTGATGTTCCATTGCTTCTTTCCAACTTAAAGGAATTGCTGTATTATTAACATCTTGAGAAGTTAATCCAAAATGTATCCATTCTTTTAATTCACTTGCTTTATTTGTGTCCAATACTTCTTTTAAAAAATACTCTACCGCTTTTACATCGTGATTGGTAGTTGCCTCGATGGTTTTAATTTTTAAAGCATCTGCCTCAGAAAAATTATCAACCACAGCCAATAATGCTTTTTTCAAAGAAGGACTTACTTTAAAGAATTTCTTATCTGCTAAAAACAAGAAATAATGCACTTCTACCAACACACGGTATTTAATCAATGCATATTCAGAGAAATAAGCGCCCAGACTTGCTGTTTGTTTATGGTAACGACCATCAATAGGAGAGATAGAGGTAAGTTGTGACATATCAAAAAAAATGGTTTTCTTTGCGCAAAGTTAATTCAATTGAGCAAGAGATGGCGCATAGGGGCTGTAAGTTATTTAAATACTCGCCCTTTTTTACTAGGAATAGAGCAATCTGGCCTTATCGAGCAGATTGATCTGGTGAAGGCCTATCCTTCTCAGTTAGCCCAATCTTTGATAGACGACACCATAGATATTGGTCTGGTGCCAGTTGCCATTATTCCATTGCTAAAAGAACCTTATTTTATATCTGATTATTGTATTGGGGCGGAGCAGGAAGTTGCATCTGTAGCTATTTTTAGTGATGTCCCAATGGATCAAATAGAAAAAGTGTATTTAGATCACCAGAGTAGAACTTCAGTTCAGTTGGCTAGGTTGATGATGAAATTGTATTGGGAAAAAGAGGTGGAGTGGATAGAAGCAGATCCTGACTATATAGAAAAAATTGGGGGCACTACTGCTGGAGTAATCATTGGTGATCGTGCATTAGCTGCTCAAAATAGATTTGCTTACATGTATGATTTAGCAACTGCATGGAAAAAATATACGGGCTTGCCTTTTGTTTTTGCTACCTGGGTTTCCAACAAGCCCATACCGGATGATTTTAAAAAACAGTTTGATGCTGCCAATGCCTTTGGCTTGAGCCACATAGATGAGGTGATTGCGGGTATTGGTCAAGAAGAAATGATCTATGATTTAAAGAAATACTATACCGAAAATATCAGTTATACATTTACTGAAGAAAAGAAAAAAGGCTTGGACTTGTTTTTAAAATTACTTGCTAGGCCTTAATGTTTCTTATAAATTGAAGGCAATTTCTTGGTGAAGAAATCATTGAAATAATTAAATATCTCTGGGGCTGGATTGATCCATTTAGCTAGTATATAAAATCCTATGCCATAAACGCTTGACTGCACAGCTATATTCAACATAAAATTAGCAGGAGATGGAATTTGATGCACTGATAACATTAATCCAATACTCAATAATAAGAAGACTCCGTGCTTCCATGTATAGGGTTGTAAATTGAACTTAAAATACAAAAATCCAAAACGCACACTATTGTATAAAGTATAAGCGATCAAATTAGAAAAAGCTAATCCTGTTAAATCGTAATGTTGAATTAAATAATAGTTTAAGGGAATGGAGATTACTACAAAAAATACATTGGTTAAAAAATCGAATTTCCAGAAATTAGAAGTACCAATAATTTGTGCATTCACTCCCGTAGCTAAATCAATTAGTTTAGCCAAGCCCATGATAAAAGCTAGGTTTATTAGGGCGTCATATCCGCCACCTTGCTTGTGACTGATCCAATTCAAGAAAGCTACTAGGTTTCCAATATTCAACCAGATTAATCCAAATAACAACAATCCCACTGCCAATAAATTGGATACGCTCTTGTGGTAGATATGCTTGATATTGGCAAAGTCTTTGTCTTTCCAAGATTTAGCTAAAATTGGTATGCTTATAGCTGTTAAACTTCTTTGTGGGATTTCTAATATGGCAGAAACATAAGTAGCAATAGCAAAGATACTTGCGTCACTTAGGCCTTTTAAACCAACAATCATAAAAGTGTCATTGGTTCTTGCCAATAAATTAAAAAACTGTCCCGCAAAAACAAATAAGGCGAAACTAATCATCCTGCCTTTTAATCTTCTAGTGACATTGCTTATTTGAAAAGTTCTAAAAGACCATTCTTTTGTTTTGATGAGTGTATACAATAAGTATAACATAGGGATTAAATAAATCCCGCTAAACAATACAATAAACTGGTCCAAATTAATCACATGAAATCCAAAAAGAAGAATCAATATAGTGGTTAAGATTCTTATACTAGTCTCTCTTAAAAAATTAGTCAAAACTCCTTTATGCAAGCCCCATGCAAATGCTTCCAGCCAGTAAAAAAGTAATAAGAAAAATGTATATGGGTAGATGTAAGAAAAATAATTCGCCAAGCTTGGGGATTTTCCCAATTTGCGAATGATAAAATCTTTATTGCTCCAGCCTATCATTAATAAAATGCCAAAACCAATTAGGTTAATCATTAAGGTTAAGAAAGGCAATTCATTTTTTTCTTTTCCTAGATAGTGATTGTAAAAGGGGAAGAATTTATATACCACAGGTAAAGTGCCCAAGGTGCAAAAAACAGATAGGGTAGCACCAATATCAATCATGGCTCTTACTAATCCCTGGTCGTTTTTATTAAAGAACATGGGGAACAAAACCAATAAATTAACGGCACCAATCAAGAATCCTAAAAAAATATAATAGGAAGACTTAATACCTTGTTTTTGAATGATGCCCATAGTACAAATATATTATTATTTATACTTACCTATTAGTCTATTCCTTAATAGCTTCCAGATGGTTTGATATGAAATACGACTTTCCGTATATATAACCTGTTTTTGATCAATTAATTCAGTTAAGCATGTGGCATACCAATCCTTATGTTTTTCTAAGATATAGGCAATGATCTTTTGTCTATTAGGGTGTGTTTGGTTCTTTAATGTGGATTTATCCGTTTGTCTATAAAACAATAAATATTCTGGAATAAGGTGCACCTGCCAATTGGCTTTAGTGATTCTAATATAAAACTCCCAATCCTCGTATCCTAGGGTCATTGATTCGTCGTATCCACCCACTTGATCCCATGCTTCTCTTCTAATCATGGCACAAGCAGAACATTGATTGGAGAACAAAAAATTAAATGCATTGCCTCCTCTAGGTTTAGACTTGTCGGTTTTGTTGCCAAAGTATTGAATATAACTGGTCACTACGCCAGTAGTGGGTTCGCTATGTAGTATATCTACACCTTTTTGAAAAAAACTTTTATCAAAATAATCGTCAGCGTCTAATGTTACAATAATATTTCCGGTAGCATGTTTTACGCCATAATTTCTTGCTGCACTCATTCTGCCATTTTCTTTATGCAACACTTTTACTAAAGGGTCTTTATCAATATTTTCCAATACTGTTAAAGTGTATTCATCTGTTGAGCCATCATTTACCACAATTATTTCAGAAGCAGCCAATGTTTGCTGTTTCAATCTATCAATGGTTTCTTGAATATATTTCCCGTCGTTATAACAAGGAATGATGACGCTTATTTGATCTTGCATAATGTAAAATTACTTGTAGCAGAAAATATTTAATTGAACATCGTAAATAGTGCCTGTTTCTTTTTGAGCAAATGGGTGCTTTAAATTATCTGCAGCCATTTTGATGTACACTTTAAAGCCAGCATTTTCAACTAATTTCAATAACTCATTGAGTTTTTGAGTATCTGAAGCTTTTCCATGATATTCTAAAAAGAAATTTTCAATTTTATGTAAGTATGGAGCACAATCTTTTACTACTTCATATTCGGCGCCTTCTATATCCATTTTTAAAAAATCAACCGCATCCAAATTGGAAAGGATTGTTGATAATTTTATGGCTTCTACTTTATTAGCTGATTGCCCCGTAGTATCTATATGACTTGCTTCTGATCCCTTGTTATCAAATGAAAGGGTAGTATGCTCGGTCCAAATTGCTGCTTGGTGTAATTCTACTTGTTTAAAGCCATTCGTATGTATGTTCTTGGAAAGTACTTCAAATAAATTGGCATCCGGCTCAAATGCATGCACGATTGCATTGGGGTAAATAGTTTTAAAGTAAATAGTGCTTATACCAATATTAGCTCCGCAATCTAATATAACTGGATGTGTTTTATTGGTTTCAAATTTATATATCTCTTCTACAAATATTTCTTGGTATGTTTTGAGCACTTCATAAGGTCGAATATAATGAAGCGAGAAAGAGTCGAAATGCCTTGTTTTTAGTTGGGTATCATCTTGGTTTTTCAAAAGGCGAGTGGCAATCCAGGATACTTTTTTGAATCTTGGTTTTTCGGCTCGATGAATCCATCTTTTTCTAATCCCCTTTAGTATATTTGTAATAATCATTAATGGTTATTTTTCATGTCTGAACCTAAAATTTCAATTTGTATACCAGTTTACCAAAAACCTGAATATGTTATTAGGGCTATTCAGTCTATTGCAAAACAGGATCACAAAAATGTAGAAATCATTCTTTCGGACGATTCTCCTAGTTCAGACCTAAAATTAGCAATTCAGCCTTATATTTCTGAGTTGGATATCAAATATTATCACAATCAGCCAGCATTAAAGAGTCCAATCAACTGGAATAATGCTTTAGACAAGGCAACGGGCGATTTTTATATGCTACTGCATCAAGATGATTGGTTTGAATCTGATAAAACGCTCTCCACTTTTTTGAAAGCTTTTTCTGATAATCCTTCTGTTGGGTTTGTTTTCTGTAAAAACACTGCGATTCAACCAGATGGACAACTAATTACCTTGCAGGCCATCAGGTCTTTATTGAAAGATATGTCCAAACGACCTCATCATATTTTAAGAGCGAATGTGATTGGTCCACCAAGTAATACGATGTTGAGAAAAGAGATTGCGATTAGATATGATGAATCTTATATCTGGCTAGTAGATGTAGATTATTATGTTCAATTATTGACGAAGGGATATCAATATCATTATTTAGATCAGCACTTAGTGAGTATTGGACTCCATGAAGATCAAACCACTGTTTTCTGTAGAAATAATGAGGATGTTATTGTCAAAGAAAACATTTGGTTTGCCCATAAATTGGGTAATACGGCTTTCAATGATATTTTGATCTATGATTATTATTGGAGACTTCTTAGAAATTATAAAATAAGATACATTGCAGATCTAAACGCCATGGGAGTAGAGAATTCTAAAATTTTATGGGTCATCAGAAAGATGTTGATGGTTCAAATGAAATTCCCATTGTCTATTTTAAAGATTGGACCTGTCTCCAAATTATTGATGTTCTATTGTTATTTAGCGCGTCCCAAAAACAAATAGGTTTTTGAATCTGAGCATTTTCTTTTCAATGAATTTCCAAGAAGCAATTCCTAAAATAAAAGAAATGATGGTGCTTGACCATAATAAGAACATTACAGAGGGCTGCGCAAAATAAATAATCAACTGTTGAACGGGGAATGCATATAAATAAATTCCGTAAGAAGGGTCTTCAATATGATGGTGAATCCATTCGGCCAATCTAGAACTCCCTTGCCCAATATACAATACCAAATAAGGCCAGCTAAATCCGAGCCAAATAGGATTTAATTTGAAATAAATAATCAATATACTTGACACAAATGCTATGGATGCTAATAAGGTTCTATATGGAATTTTCTTCCATTCAACTGCTGCCCAAAAAGATCCAATTAAGAAGAAGAATCCTAATTCAACAATAAAGTCTACTCTTAATTTAAAATTAACATGCTTTAGCGATTCTATATGATACAGATTACTATACAATAATCCTGCGACTGCAATAATTAATAAAGCGGTAATTAACCACTTGAATTTTCTAAAAGGGAAAAGCAATAACAATACTAAATAAAAGAAAAATTCAAATCCCATTGTCCATAAAGACCCATTGATGGCAGTATTGGAGTTGCTGTCAAAAACGCCATGTATTCTCCATTGGTTATGATATAAAGTAAGATTGTTCAAGATATATTCAGTGGCTTCTTTTGGAAATTTAAAATAAGGTTGTTTAGGTTCGTAAATTAAATAGGCCATGCCAACGGACAATAATAAAACAATAATTAACCCAGGATAGATTCTCAAAATTCTTTTCCATAAATAATCCAGTAAATTAGGACTTCTTTCTAAGCTTTTAAAAATTAAAAAGCCACTGATGGTAATGAATCCCTTTACACCAAAATAGGATAGATTAATATAATGATTGGTTAATTCGCATAATGGGTCACAACCTTTATTTCCCAATAGCACATAAGAGTGAGAGACAATCACCAACCATGCAAAGATGATTCTAATGATATCAAAATTATTGGCATTTCTAATGGGTGATGTGCTTGTACTCATTGTATTGGGTACAAATATAAAAGATTTAGTATCTTGGGAGCATGTTACTCTCTATAATTATTGTCAATTACCGATCTACTGCAGATATTCAAAATTG
>CALCEA010000157.1 GCA_937900675.1 uncultured Chitinophagaceae bacterium | reverse complement strand
ATTTCTATATATATAATTGAAAATCAATAATTTATTAACTATTTTATTTAGCTCGATGCAAAATCTCATGTATTTATTTAAGAGAATTACCATTTTAGTAGTAATTCTATTCTTTTCTGCGTCAATGAAGCAGTTGTCAGCTCAATCTGTTAGTTTGACTTTTTCTAAAGGTTACTTAGGGACACAAGGTTCTAACACAAACCAAGCAGATAACATTAAAAATCTATCTACTTTAGGAATCGCAAGAGTTAGTTTTGGTCAGCCATATTCAGGACAATTTGGCTCTAATGCTGGAACTCAGGGGAATGATTTAAATGGTGTAATTAAAATTTATTTGGCTGCCGGAGCAAGTTCACCTCAGGCCGTAAATTCTGTAATAACATTAAATGGAGCATTGAATTGGAGAGAAATTTCTTCTGGAAATACAATTCAAGTTTTTGGATTTATTTTTGATTTAGGACAAAATGCTTCAATTACTTATAATAGCCAAACTTATAATATTGTTGGTGCTACTACTGCTGGTTCTAGTACTACTTTAGGATTAAAGGCGTATGCAGGAACCTTCACTTTTGTTGATGGAGAAAATAGATCTGGAAATGCTGCTACGAATGGGTTATTGGCGGCATTAAATGCTGAATTAGCAAACACGCCTCAGCCATCAACAATTTCCTTGACAAATAATTCAATTGTAGAAGGGAATAGTTTAGTATATAATATCACATTAAGTTCAGCTACAACTGCAAATAACCCTCAAGTATATACTTTTTCTTTTTCTGGTACTTCAAGTTCTACTATTGATTATAGTACAACTTATACATTCACTAATGGAGTTATTAATAATAATGATGGAACTTTAACTGTTCCAGGTGGTGTAAGTTCTTTTAAAATTACTGTAAATACAATAGATGATGCATTAGTCGAGAATAATGAAACTTTAACACTAAACTTAGCTAGTAAATCAGCAACTGGTAATATTTTAGATAATGATGGTGCAGGAATTCTTTTTAATGAATCTTTAACTGATTTTGAAACTTGTTTACTAAGTCCATCAACATCTCAAAGTTTTGAAATTTCTGGCAATAATTTAACAAGTAATGTATTAGTTACAGCCCCAAATAATTATGAATTAAGTTCAACTTCAGCAGGAATTTATTCAAATTCTGTTTCTTTTGCAATTTCAGGTGGAAATTTAACTACTACTACAGTTTGGTTAAGATTAATAGGGTCAAATTCAGGAACATATTCAGGCACAATTGTAATTTCTTCTACAGGGGTCACATCACAAAACATTTCTATATCAGGAATTGTAAGTCCTGCAAGTGTTGGAGGTACTATTGCTGGATCTGTTGCAGTTTGTTCAGGAACAAATTCAACTACATTAACATTAAGTGGAAATACTGGAAGTGTTACTAAGTGGCAGCGTTCAACTAGTGCAGATTTCTCATCAGCACTTGATATTACAAATACAACGACAAGTTTAACAGCTTCAAATTTAACTGTAACAACTTATTATAGAGCAGTTGTTCAAAGTGGTTCATGTACTGCTGCAAATAGTGGAACAGCAACTATAACAGTTGATCCTGCAAGTGTTGGAGGGACGATTGCTGGATCTGTAGCAGTTTGTTCTGGTACAAATTCAACTACATTAACATTAAGTGGTAACACTGGAAGTGTTACTAAATGGCAGCGTTCAACCAGTGCAGATTTTGCATCAGCAATTGATATTACAAATACAACGACAAGCTTAACAGCTTCTAATTTAACTGCAACTACTTATTATAGAGCAGTTGTTCAAAGTGGTTCTTGTACTGCTGCAAATAGTGGAACAGCAACTATAACAATTAAAAGTTGTATTGAACCGATTCCAGATAATAACTCAACCTCTGTAGGGGTTCCAGTAAATGGTAATGTCTCTACTAATGATAATATTTTACCAGGAACAACATACGGTACACCAACACCATTTGATTCAAATCCAACAGGTGCAACAATAACTATTGATGCAGTATCAGGTAATTATACATTCACTGCAACAAAACCTGGCAAATATGAATTTTATATTCCAATTTGTTTAGAAGGACAGACATCCAATTGTCAATTAACATTACTTCAGATTACAGTGTTAGATCCTACAATTTCAAATAATCCACCTGTTGCTAATGTTGATATAGCTACTACTAATAAAAATACAGCAGTGACAACTACAATATTAGCTAATGATAAATCTGGAAATATAGGTACATCTTTAGTTCCATCAAGTGTAACAGTTATTACTGATCCTGTTAACGGGAAGGTTGTTGTAAATGCTGATGGAACATTAACGTTTACTCCTAACACTGATTTTTATGGTACTGATAGTTTAGAATATAAAGTTTGTGACAATGCAAATCCAGCAAATTGTCAATCAACTTTTGTTTATTATAAAGTTTTGGCAGAAAGTGCAAATTCAATAACATCAGCAATAGATGATTATGGATATGTAACAAATAATAAAGTAGGTAATGCAAGTGTTTCTGGTAATTTATTAACAAATGATAAGAATACACTTGATTCAACTTTGGTTGCAAGTTTAATAACTGGACCAACTGCTGAACAAGGTACATTTACAATTAATTCAAATGGAGCATATACATTTACACCTACTTTAGGTTTTAGTGGCCCAATTGATATTATATACAAAGCTTGTACGCTTGATGATCCTGCAATTTGTGCAAAGGCAACTTTACACATTGTGGTAAGTCCTCCACCCACAATTAATCCTGATTTTAATTCTACAAATGTAAATACGCCTGTGCCAGGAAGTATCAATACAAATGATATTATTCCTGTTGGTACAACTTATGGTAATCCAATTCCATCAAGTACTAACCCGAGTGGTGCAACTATCACAATAGATGCTAAAACAGGTACTTATACATTTACTGCTGCAAAACCGGGTAAATATATTTTCAATGTGCCTGTTTGTGCTGCGAGTCAGACAACTGGTTGTCCAATTAGTCCTTTGCATATTACGGTGCTTGATCCGAATATTACCACCAATCCTCCTGTTGCAAATAATGATTATTCAGTTACTAAATTGAATACTCCTGTTGTAACAACTATAATGGCAAATGATAAGCCAGGTAATTTAAATACAGTTTTAGTTCCAACAAGTATTGTTATTAATATAGCGCCTAAAAATGGTAAAGCAGTTGCAAACAAAATAACTACCACTTCAAGTGCAAATAGTTCTGTTAGATCTTTTTCAACAAATGGAACAATTACTTACACTCCTAATACAGATTTTGTAGGTTTAGATAGTCTTATTTATACTGTTTGTGATGATGCTAATCCAGCAAATTGTGAGGTCGCAACAGTATATTATACAATTTCTACAGCAACTCCAAATAGCGTTTTAGTTGCAAATGATGATTATAATACTTCAACCAATAGAGTTCCAGCAACAGGTAATGTTTTAATAAATGATGATTATGGTGGCTTAGCATTAACATCAACATTAGTAACTGGACCATTATCAAGTCAAGGTGTTTTAGTATTTAACTCTGATGGAACTTATACTTTTACACCAGCATTTGGGTTTACTGGCCCTGTAGATATTATTTATAAAGCATGCTCAGGAACAAATTGTATAAATGCTACATTACACATTTTGGTAAATTTAGTTCCACCACCACCACCAACGGTAATTAATGCAACTTATGTTGCAGGAAGTAAATCTAATCCTGCAAATATTAAATCTTTGGTAAAAGTTACTCCTACTGGAACAACTTTAAAATGGTGCGATCCAACTGGTACTACTTGTACGACAACACCTCCAACAATACCAACATCCCCAGGTACTTATATTTGGTGTGTTAAGTCAGTTGACACTGTTACATTGTTGTCTAGTACTTGTGCTATGGATACTGTAATAATTTTAGCTCCTTATACCGTTATGGAGGTTACTAAAACGGTAAGATCTGTAAAGTCAAACCCTGATGGATCTGTTTTAATAACTTTCGTGTTAAAAGCTGCAAATAAAACAAATGCTGTAATGGATAGTGTATCTATAAAAGATGATTTAACACAAACATTTAATACAAGTTCTGGTTTTAGTGTGGCTTCATTAGATGTATATGGTGGCTTAATTAAAAATTCGTCATATGATGGTGTTTCGAGTACAGATTTAGTAACCACTCAGTCAAAAATTGCTGCAAATACAAATGACTCTGCTATATTAAAAGTATTAGTTGCTTCTCCAAATATTTTCGGTAGTTTAACAAATACTGCTATACTAGGAGGAAAAACTAAATATGGGTATGTGTCTGTTAGTTCTAATGATCCTTTAGCAAATCCTTCAGATACCACTAAGAGAGTTCCTACTGCATTTAATGTTCCAAAAGCAGATTTAATTATTGCTGGTGGATTCTCTCCAAACTTTGATGGTTTAAATGATAAGTGGATAATTGTAAGGCCTTTTGGAACAAGAGTAGAAGTTCAAGTATTCAATAGATGGGGTAATATAGTGTATCAAAATGCTGATTATAAAAACGATTGGAATGGTATTGGTACTAGCAACTTTATGGGAGAAGATGTTCCAGATGGCACTTATTTCTATATAGTTAATGCTATTGATCCTTCAGGTACAATAAAGAAATTCACTTCAAGCTTAACTATTGTAAGATAAAAACATGAAAATGAAAACGAATAAAATAATGTATAAAATATTTAGAACTTTCATGATGCTTTTTTTGATTTTCACTTCAGTGAACTCATTAAAAGCGCAGTCGGAACCAATGTACTCGCAATACATGTTTAATATGAGTGCAATTAACCCTGCATATGTTGGAAGTAGAGGAGTTGTTAATTTAAATTATTTAGGAAGAAGCCAATGGTCTGGTATAACAGGTGCTCCAAAAACTAATACTATTTCTATAGATGGTTCTAATCTAAAGGGAAATATGGGACTTGGAGTTCAGGTGTATAACGATCAAATTGGGGTATTTAAAAGAAATGGTTTGAATCTAATGGCTTCCTCTAGAGTTAAAATTTCAGAAAATGGTATTTTATCAGGCGGTATACAATTAGGTATTCTAAATCAAAGAAAGAATTATACTGATGTTGTAAATATTTACGATAAAAATGATGCTAAGTTTCAAGAAAATAAGTCAGTAACTGATGCTACATTGGGAGCGGGGGTATATTACAATACAGATAATTTTTATGCAGGTGTTTCAATACCAAATGTATTGAATTCAACAGATATGAATTCTTCAGGAACTCAAAAGGTTTCTATCAAACATTTATATATAACAGCTGGATATGTATTTGATTTATCAGAAGATGTAAAGATAAAGCCATCTTCATTGATGAAAGTTGTAAGTGGCGCACCTATTGAATTTGATTTCAATACTAATTTATGGTTGAAAGATATGATTGGTCTAGGTGTTTCATATAGAACAGGTGATGCAGTAGTTGGAATGGCTGAATTGCAATTAAATAAAAATTTAAGAATAGGGTATGCCTATGATTATACTTTTTCTGCATTAAAAGCATTTACTACTGGTTCTAATGAAGTAATGTTTAGATATGAATTTGGAAAAGAAGCTAAAAATATTAAATCTACAAGATACTTTTAATTATGCGTACAGTAATATTAACATCAATTTTGTTTTGCTTTTGCTTGAATCTAAAGGCACAAACTCAATCAGAGAAATTTTTAAAAATGGCTACCAAAGAGTATAACCAATTACGTTATGCTTATGCTATTCCTTTATTTAAAGCATCATTAAAAGATAATTCAAGAAATCCCTTTGCTTTAAATTCTTTAGCTAGTGCTTATAGAATAAATAATCAATATGATAGTGCAATTAAATATTTTGAATTAGCAAAATCTTCTGGAGCAAATGTGGCAAATAATTTATCTGAGCTATATGCAAACAAAGGGGCGTATGAAATGTCTACAAAAGATAAATCAATTTATAGATTTAATGAAGCAAGATATAAAGGTTTTGAAAATACAAATCAATTTAAAATAGATTCATTAGACTATATTTTACATTATTTGAAAATTAATACGGCATTTAACGAAAATGCAGTTACAACTTTAAATGGATCTTTAGTATTTGAATCAAATAGAGCTACTACAATCAAAGGTTCAAATGAATTTGGTTGGGATGCTTCTGCTTTTTCTAAATTATATAAGACTCATAATTTAGAAATAGCTAGCTGGGATTCTATTGTTCCATTAAAATGGACTGAAAAAACTATAACTGCTGCATTGTCTGATTTAACTGCTACTACGAGTAACGATAATACAACGTTTACTAAGAAATATGATTTCAAAAATCTACAGTATGACGATCATGGGGTAGTTTTATTTGACAAGCAATTAAATTCTAAATTTAATGCAGGTGCAATTAGTTTTACTGCGGATAGTAGTATTGCATATTTTACTAGAAATTTAGTAAATACAAATAAAATCCATCAACTAGAAATTTGGTCAGCTACCAAATCTTCTGATTCTTGGACTAATTTAACTCGACTAAATTTTAATAATAAAGATGCTTCATATTCACATCCTGCAATTAGCAAGGACGGGAATACATTGTATTTAATTAGTGATCAAATGGGTGGTCAAGGAGGTACAGATATTTACTATACAAAGAAAGATGCTTCTGGACAATGGGGTAGTTTGGTAAATGCTGGAGCAATAGTTAATACAAGTGCAAATGAATTGTATCCTAGCTTTTCTGAAGGAGAATTATATTTTAGTTCAAATGGTCATCCTGGTTTAGGAGGTTTGGATATTTACAAAGCTGTATTTACTAATGGTAAGATTACTTCTGTTGAAAATATAGGATATCCAGTTAATAGTAATATGGATGATATGTCATATTCTAAAATTGGATCAAAAGGTTATTTTGTTTCAAATAGATTTGGATCAGATGATATTTTGTCTTTTGATTATAAACTAGCTAAAATTCTATTAAAAGGTAAAGTAGAGTTGAGTGATGGATCAAAGCCAATTATCAAAGTTAATTTATACAATACTGCCAATACTTTATTGGAATCGGTTAATACTGATTTGAACGGTTATTATTCATTGTATGTTAGACCTAACAGAGTTTTCCAAATTCAGGCAATAGAACCTAAGGGAAATATGTCAAATGCATCAATCGATTCTAAATCTTATTCTGGTAATTCATCTATTGGTTATAGCAAATCTTTAAATACCATTGTAATTAATATGCCAGCTCCTCCGCCACCTGTTGTGGAGAAAGTTACATTTAACAACATTATCGACTCTCTTAAATCTTTGACCGATGATTATGTTATATTTCATCATGATTTTGATAAAGTAACCTTAGAAAGAAGTCACAGATCTTCTTACAAAAAATTACTCTCTAAAGCAAGAAAATTAAAAGGTGCTAAAATTGTAATTGTATCTGCTGCTGATTGTAAAGGTACAGATGAGTATAATGAAAAACTTTCAGCAAGAAGAGCTGCTTATTTAACCAAGAATATTCAATCAATAGCAAGAAAAAATGAATATATATCTATGCATGTAGGAGAAAGGATTTTAGCTGAACCTTGTGATGAAAAAGCAAGTAAAGAAAAACAATTAGAAAATAGATACAGCTATGTATTTATCATTAAATAAAAAATAGTTCAGTTAAAAAGGCCAACAATTTTGTTGGCCTTTTTAACTGT
>CALCEA010000156.1 GCA_937900675.1 uncultured Chitinophagaceae bacterium | reverse complement strand
GATAATAATGCTTTGGACTTAACAACAAATTATACCATAGAAGCATGGATAAAGCCAACTGCTTTTTCTTGGTTAGGTGGTATTGTAAGTAAGTATCATACTAATTCATCTAATGGTTACATATTAAGATTAAATGGTAGTGGTGATTATTCTGGAGTAACTTTTGATGAAATGTCTACCAGTAATGGAGTTTTGTCACTAAATAAATGGCAACATATTGCTGCGGTAAATAATAATGGAACAAGAAAAATTTATATCAATGGAGTAGAACAAACCATAACAGGTACTCCATTAACAACCGCTGTAAACACCGATCCAGTTATCATTGGACAAGATTATTCAATAGGAGTTTCTAGATTTTTTAATGGTAGTATTGATGAAGTTAGAATTTGGAATACAGCAAGAACCGATGCAGAAATTTTAGCTAACTATAAAAAAGTGTTGACTGGTAGTGAGTCAGGTTTAGTAGCTTATCATCCTTTCAATCAAGGCACAGCAGCTGGTTCAAATACTGCAATAACTACTTTCAATGATTTGACTACCAATGCAAAGAATTTAACCTTGTCAGGTTTTGCAATGTCAGGTGTCACTTCAAATATAGTTGCATCAAATTCTACTACTCCAAAATATACAAACACTATTACTACAATTGCACCAACTGCGACAAGTCATCAATGGCAGGCAAGTTCAGATAATGGTGCAACTTGGACAAATATTTCTGATGTTCAAACTCCACTTTCCAATGCAGTTTATTATGGGGATTTTACAACTAATACTTTAAAGATTTTTACTGATAATACTTCTGCAGGTACTAATTTAATGTTCAGAGATGTAACTAGTAATAGTTGTGGAATTACAAATTCTAATGTAGTTGCTTTAAATCCAACACCAGCTTCACCTATATTAACAAGAACTGGAAATCCAGTTTTCTGCGAGGGTGGAAGTGTAACATTTTCAACTCCATCAGTTGCAAATACCACCTATCAATGGTATAGAAATGGGGTTGCAATAGGGGGTGCTAGTAATAATACTTATACTGCTATTCAATCAGGTTCTTATTCCTTAACTGCAACAACAGTAGGGGGTTGTTCAATTACAACTAATGAATATAGAACCAATGTGGTTAATAGTTTATCAGGAACAAGCTTAACCAATTATAATTCGGCAATAGATAATGCACTAGTTCCAATTACTGCTGCTGAATATTCAAGTTTAGTGACCAATTTAGCAGCTACTAAAACAAGTGCTTATGATGCGACATTCGGTTTAGCAGTCAGTGGTGGCACAAATAGTAGACCTTTAAGAAACGTTGCATTTGGAACTTATCCAGGTGGACAAGCAATGATTAATGGCTATGTTTATGCAGTTAAAGTAAAATTGGGTACCGGTGCTACAAGTTACAATACTGGGTTTACAGCAGGATATGGCACCACAACTACAGGTGCTGGTATTGCTTTATCCAATAATTCAAGTATTGGAGGAACTTTAGATGCAAGTGGTAATGCTTATTTTATAATCAAAAATCCAACTACATTACCGAACGCTGGCGCATATCCAACTTTTTATTATCCTTCAAGTTCTACAAGTTATGTCTCTACAAATACAACAGTTGGTAATGTATATATAGTACCTGATGCTTCTGCTTCAGGATCAAACATAACCTCTGCTACTACTTATACTGCTTGGGGACCATTTTTAGGTTTATTCCAATTTTTACAACAAGCACCTCAATATTTGAATGTTACCGTAAATCCTTTACCAACTGCAGTAATTACACAGGGCTCCTCTGTTACATTAAGCGGTGGTTCTACTACACTAACTGCAGCTTCTGGAACTGGGACACAAACTTATTTATGGTATAGTAATCCAAATATTTCTGGTGGAACATTTACAAGTACTGGAGTAACATCGCAAACATATTCTGTAAGTACAATTGGTCAATTTAAAGTTCAAGTAACCAACGCATCAGGTTGTTCTGCTACATCTGATGTTTCAGTTATTTCTGCTATACCAGGTACTAATACCAATGGATCTACTACTTTTTGTCAAGGCGGAAGCGTTGTTCTAACAACTTCAATGCCAGTAGGTGCGAATCAAGTAGAATGGATTAAGATTTTAGATAAAAATGCAAATCCAATCACCTACACAAGTACTTCTGTAACATCAACTACATTTACAGCAACTACAAGCGGCGACTATGCAGCATTATTTAAAAATAATGGTACACCTATAAGTAATACTAATGTTGTATTTAGGACAAATACAACAGATCCAATTACAGTTACTGTAAATCCATTGCCAACTGCAACCATCACCAATGGAGCGACTGCAGCAGCTTGTGCTGGTCAAACTGTAACCTTAAATGCTAGTACTGGAACAAATACCCCTACATATCAATGGTTATTAAATAATACAAATATAAATAGTGCAACATATAGTTCAACCGGATCAAGTTTAGTAGCGCCTAATTCTGGTGATTATACAGTTAAGGTAACTGATGGATTAGGTTGTACAAATACAAGCTCGGCTACAACAGTCACTATTAATCCAACTCCTGCAACGCCTAGTATTGCCAATAATGCAACTACAATATGTAATAATCAAAGTTTTGATTTAAGCACATTACAACCAACTAATTTATCTGGAATAACATATGAGTGGCATAATGCTAGTTCTCCAAATAGTAATACTAAATTATTAAATCCAATTATTCCAGCTAATTCAACTGCTGGTTCTTATACTTATTATTTATTTGCTAAAGACAATAATACTGGATGTTATAGCGCTACAGGTGCATCGTTTATCTTGAATATTAATGCTGTAATACCTTCAGTGAATATTACTGGAAGTAACCAATCTTATTATTTAAATGATAATGCTTTTCCACTTTCTGCAACTGCTAGTGCGGGCATGAGTTTACAATGGTGGTCTCAATTAACTGGAGGTACTGTATTATCTGCTCCAGTTATACCAAGTACAACAGCTGTTGGTGTGGTAAATTATTATGTAAATCAATTAGATGGTAATGGTTCTGGTTGTACGAGTACACCAAGACAATTGGTTACTGTAACAACTAAACCAGCAAAACCAGCAATTACTAATAATACAAATATTGTAGGTAATACAATTACATATTGTCAAAATGCTACTCCAGTAGCTTTAACAGCAACATTGACTCAAGGAGCAACTGCCAATTGGTATACAAGTTCTGTTGGAGGATCTGCATTAAATGGTGCACCAACACCTTCTACTGGAACAGTAACAAAAACCAGTTATTATGTTTCTCAAACTATTTTTGGTTTAGAGAGTGAAAGAGTAGAAGTAATAGTGGATGTTAAACCAACACCGACAACACCAGGTTCTATTTCTGGTATTGTGAATCCTTTAGCTGGAGAATTAATAACTTATTCAATTGCTGGTGTTCAAAGTGCTACATCTTATACTTGGACACTTCCTAATGATTGGACTGGAAGTTCTTCCACTAATACAATTGATGCTACAGTAGGAACCTCTAATGGAAATATAACAGTAGCTGCAATTATTGATGGATGTATTAGTAATATTCAATCATTATCAGTTGGATTAAAACCAGCTGTTCCAAATATTTCAGGGAATTCAGGAATTAATGGAAATACCATTACTTATTGTCAGGGAGCTACTGCAATTCAATTAACAGCATCCGGCTCTAATGGTTCTACTTTTAATTGGTATACAGTTCCATATGCTGGAACAGCAAGTACAGTTGCGCCTACACCTTCTACTACTACTGATGGAACTACTTCCTATTTTGTTAGCCAAACTGTCAATGGGGTAGAAAGTGATAGAGTTGAAATTGTTGTAATAGTAAAACCATTACCAGCACAACCTTCTTCTATCTCTGGAAAGTCTTCTCCTGCTGATAATAGTACCGAATCATATTCTGTTACATATACAAATGGAGTAGAGTACAGTTGGACAGTGCCTACTAATTGGACGATACAATCTGGTACTGGAAATGCAACAATTATTCAAAACCAAGTATCTGGTTTAGGGGTAAATTCAATATCGACAACAATAAATGGAGCCGGAACACTTAAGGTAACACCTACACTTAATGGATGCGTTGGTATTGCACAAACTCTAATTGTGGGAATTAAACCTCCGCCTGTAGATGTAACAAATGTAGGGCCTTATGTTTATTGCCAAGGAGATATTGCTTCTGCTATATCAGCGACTCCAATGACAGGAGGTACTTTACAATGGTACACAGTGGCAACAGGGGGGACACCTTCAAATAATGCACCCGTTCCATCAACAGCTGTTAGTGGAATACAAAATTATTATGTAAGTCAGATTGTTAATGGTATAGAAAGCGATAGATCTTTAATTACTGTTACGGTTAATGCAGCACCTTCAGCAGTTACTGCAGTAATTACACAACCAACATGTACCATTAATACAGGTCAAATTCTTATAAATGCTAGTTTGGGTAATCAAATCAGTATAGATAATGGCGTAAATTTTGGATCAAGTAACTCATACAGTGGCTTATTAGCGAATCAAGATTATTTTATCATTCAAAAAGATGCTAAAGGTTGTTCGAGTCAAGTATTAAAAGTTTCAATTGATCCTGCACCTATTGTCCCAGCTAAGCCTATTGTTACTTCTAATATAAATGGAGCGGTTTGTTCCGGAGGTTCTGCAATTTTAACTGCGAATGTTTCAAGTGTTGGATATACACCAACTTATCAATGGTTTAAAAATATAAATGATGTTGCTACTGCAATAGGTGGTGCAAATACTTTATCCTACACAACAATTTTGTCTGGCGATTTTAGTTTTGTAGCAACCAATCCAAATTCTGGTTGTTCAAGTGTGCCGAGTGATATTGTTAATATAAATATTATTAGCCCTGCTTCAATTGCTATTGCACAAATCAATCAACTTGGAACAAATAATAATAATTGTAACAATCCACTTGTAAAATTATCTGTAACTACCAATGCTTCAAGTCCTGGGTATCAATGGCAGGTATTAACTGATGTAAATACCAATACCTACTCAAATACTGGATCTTCTACTTCAAGTACTGCCAGCTTAACAGGTTTAGATGCTCAATTTGAAACAAGTACTATTGGGACATACAGAGTTATTGTAACAGATGCATATGGATGTGTAAATAATTCCGATCCTTTTGTAATTAAGACGGTAAGTTCAAGTCCTTCTGTTTCTACTATTTGTCAAGGCAATAATGCTCAATTAACTGCAAACACAACTGGATTAACAGGTAGTCTTACTTATCAATGGCAAATTAGTTCTACAACAGCAACTGGTACATATACGAATGTAGCTTCTAATGGGACTTCAGCAACTTTTAATGCAAATACAAACGGATATTATCAGGTAATTGTTAGAGAAGCTAATAATACGACTCATACATCTTGCCCTGCTCAAGTAGAAGTCAACCCATTACCAATAGTAAACATTTCTGGATATACAGCTAATTGCGCTGGTTCAACCACTGTATTAACTGGAACTGCTTCAGGCACTGCAAGTATTACTACTTATCAATGGTTAAATAGTGGTGTAAATATTACAGGAGCAAATTCAACTGTGTATACTACAAATAATGCTGGTATATATGATTTAAAAGTGACTGATGCAAATGGTTGTATTGCTACAACTACTAATAATACCAATAATAATAGTTTAGTCTTTAATCCTTTACCTGCTTTACCAATAGCAACAGTAACCCAACCAAATTGTTCTATTTCAACTGGAACTATTACAGTGAATAGCCCAGGTGCTGGCACTTATTCTTATACGGTTACTTCCAGTTCTAGTGGTGTTTACTCCAATACTAATAGTACAGGTATTTTTACCAATTTGAGTCCTGCTACTGCATATAATATTACTATAACCAATAGTGCAACTGGTTGTACCAGTCCTGCATTAAATGTGGTAGTAAATGCTGTACCTGCTAGAGCAGCTACACCAACTGTAACTATTATTGACCCAACTTGTACCATTGCCACAGGAACTATTTCAATAACAAGTTTAGGCGCAAATTATACATATAGTATAAATGGAATCAATTATCAAACAAGTAATTTATTTACTGGATTAAATGCTGGGTCTTATTCCGTTACAACTAAATATAATAATGGTTGTGTGAGTGTTGCAACAGATGCAATAATCGCAACTCAACCAATAACCCCGAATGCACCTTCAGCAATAACTGGTAATAATATAGTTAATGCAAATGTCACAGAAAATTATCAGGCTAGTGTGGTAAATGGAGCTACCTCTTATACTTGGACATTACCATCAAATACATGGACGATTACATCTTCAACCAATACAAATACTATTACGACAACAACTGGTTCAACAGGTGGAATTTTATCAGTGAAAGCATTAAGCAATGGTTGTGAGAGTCCAGCTCAAACCATTTCAATTGATATAAAATCATCAATACCTTCTGTGACTCCAGCTACATATTGTCAAGGAGTTACTGCGAATAGCTTGGCAGGAAATGTTTCTGCTACTGTTGGAGCTACCTTAAATTGGTATTTATTATCTACTGGTGGGGTAGCAGATAATATTGCACCAGTCCCTTCAACTAGTAATGCTGGTACTTTTAATTATTATGTAAGTCAAACTATTAATGGAATTGAAAGTGATAGAGCAACTCTTGTAGTAACAATAAATCCAGCTCCTGCGACTTTAACTGCCTTTATCACTCAGCCAACATGTAATGTTAATACTGCTACTATCAGTTTAACTAGAGGTATTTCAGGAGCTACATATTTAATTAATGGCGGAGTGTTTAGTAATACTTCTGGACTATTTAATAATATCCCAGCCAATGCGGCCTATTCTATTACTCAAAGAAATGCAAGTACAGGTTGTGTAAGTTTAGCAATTTCGGCAATTATAAATACAGCTCCACCAACTCCAACAGTTCCAGTAATAACTTTAACTCAGCCTGATTGTGTTACTACAACTGGTTCAATTAATATTACGGTGAGTGATAATAATAATACTTATAGTATTGATGGTATTAATTATCAATCTAGTAATCTTTTCACTGGCTTATCCGCAGGTAATTATTCAGTAACAGTAAAAAATACCAGTGGTTGTACAAGTTCAATTACAAGTGCTACTATTAATCCACAACCATTACCTAGTCAACCTTTGTTGAATGGTTCATTAACACCTAGTTCAATTATTAATTGTGCTGGTACTGCAACAACATTGTCTGCAAGTTTAACTTCGTCTCCAACAGTATCTGCTAATAATAATGGGTTAATTTATCAATGGTACAATAATGGAGTTGCAATACCTGGTGCAAACGCTAATGTATACATTGCAAAAACTTCAGGAACCTATACGATAAGAATTACTAATTCATCTAATTGTACAACTACTTCAAATGCTATTGTAGTTGATGTTCATATTGTAAATACAAATGTTACAATTTCTGGTCCATTAACTTTTTGCTCAGGTGGCTCTGTAACATTAAGTGCTGCAATTCTTCAAAATGCAACCTATCAATGGTACTATAATGGTGCTCCAATGCTAAATGGATATACAAATACCATAACTGTTAATGCATCTGGTATTTACAAAGTGCTCATTGCAGATTCTTATGGGTGTTCATCCTTTAGTAATACCTTCACTGTAACTGTACAAGCTAATCCTATAGTGCTTATCAACC
>CALCEA010000155.1 GCA_937900675.1 uncultured Chitinophagaceae bacterium | reverse complement strand
CCTCTGGTGGATTGTGACATAAACGAACTTCCATAATAGATTTCTGTTTTTGCCTTTTTACCATTCTTGTATTCTAATAATGCCGATACTTCATTTGCAAAATATGGAAGCCAGGTTCCCTTTCTTTTTAATTCAAATATTTTTAAAGGACCTTTATTTTGAGAAGCCGCAACCAATTGTGCACCATAAGCTCCTTTCAAACTCACCAATGCCTTACCATTACCTGGAATAAAAATGCCACTCTCTACTATGCTCAATGGCTTAAACCCGCCTAATCCATCTCCTTTTAATAGTAAACCATTTAATGCATCATATCTGCCAACAGTCACTTCTGTTCCATAGTCATTGCCATTGATCAATACATCTAAATTCCCATCTGCATCATAATCATCTACTAATATTCCATTTAATGCAGAGAACTGCGCTTGTTTAGGTAAAGGGGTCAAAGCAAATTGACCATTCCCTTTGTTTTGTAAATAACTAGAACCAAAATAATTTGCTTTTAAAATTTGAGCACCTTTTAATTGCTCTGGGGTAAACATCTGATCTATTGGACTCACCGCAAAGCTTCTAAAATTTTGATACTTTGCTCTCATACTAATCATTTGCTTCACAATATCTTCTCTGGTTTGAGCTGGATATAATTTTTTAATGGTATCAGTATGACTAGTGGGCAAATACAAGGCTGGGAATGCATCATAACTATCATTGTTATCAAAATCTTTTGCATAAATGGCTACTGGATAAGTATCAGTAGCTCTATAAAAAGAATTCATTCCTAAATTACCCACTATATAATCCATATCTCCATCCTTATCAAAATCACCTGACTGAATGGTATTCCACCAACCCACTTGATTTTGAATTCCGGTATTGGCACTAATATCTTTGAATGTCCCTTTTTGATTTTCTAGGAATCGAATATTCATCCACTCACCTACTACAATCAAATCCTGCCAGCCATCATTATTGAAATCGGTGAATAAGGCATCGCAAACCAATCCTATGTCCACCAATCCCTTTGCAATATGTTTAGTGATATCTGTATACAAGAGCTTGCCGTTCTTTGAATCGTTTCTATAAATAAAACTATTCACTGGTTTTGGATAGTTCCAAGGATTCACTCTACCTCCAATAAATAAATCCAAATCACCGTCTTTATCAAAATCAGCAGCTCTTATACAAAGCTTGCTAGTGGTATTATTGGGCAATGCTGTTTTGTCAATAGTGAAATTTCCTTTACCATCATTTACATACAATTGATCTACATAGGCAGAATCATCTGACTTTTGTTCATAACCACCACTGGTAATGAGTAAGTCCAAATCATTGTCTGTGTCTACATCCAATAATAAAACACCTTGATCTGAATTGGGTTTATTATTATTGATGCCATTCAATAAAGCTTTTTGCGTAAATCTATTTTGCTTGTCTTGAAAAAAGAGTTGAGCAGATTGATTAGAAGATCCTCCAACTACCATATCATCAATACCATCCCCATTGATATCCCCTACTGCAATAGCTGGATTGTATTCAGAGAATTTATGCGGCAATAATTTTTGGATATTAAAATCAACAAAGTCT
>CALCEA010000154.1 GCA_937900675.1 uncultured Chitinophagaceae bacterium | reverse complement strand
AAAACAAAGGCAATAAAGCACAATGAATAGCACATGCTAAAGAAGCACCAATACCTACCGCGTCCCAATTCCAATTTTTAAACATAGCACAAAGATAAACCAATAAAAGGACTAATTAAATACTACCTTTGAGGTACTAAAAACAGGTAAAATGGCGACTCCTAAATTGAATCAGAAAGCAGTTATCTATATTGTATTTTTTACAGTGCTTGTACTAGGATTTTACTATTTTTTATTTAGAGGAACAGATAACTGGAAGGTTAAAATGCCTGTATTAAGTTATGTACAACCATTTAGCTTTACCAATCAGGATGGCCAAAAAGTAACAGAAGCAGTCTATCAAAATAAGGTTACTGTGGTAGAATATTTCTTCACTACTTGTAAGGGTATTTGTCCAAAACTAAATACCAATATGAAAGCCATTTATGAGTTGTATAAAAATGAGCCATCTTTTCAGATTGTTTCACACACTTGCAACCCAGACACAGACTCGGTTTCGGTATTAAAACACTATGCTGACTCTTTACAAGTGAATACTGCTAAATGGATTTTCTTAACAGGTAGAAAAGATAGTTTATATCAAATGGCAAGAGGATCTTATTTATTAGACGATCCAAAAAACAATGTAGAAAAAATCGAAGATCAATTTATACATACACAGTTTTTTGCTTTAGTGGATAGAAATGGAAAAATTAGAGGAAAAATTTATGATGGTTTAAAATCTATTGAAGTAGAGCAATTAAAAGTAGATATCGGAAGATTAATCAAAGAATAAGTAACATGATTTTTGTAACAGGCGCAAGTGGTTTAGTAGGAGCACATTTAATTCAATCCTTATTAGAAAAGGATAAGTCTGTTATTTCATTATATAGAAAAGAGATCCCATCATTTAAGGGTGCAGATAAAGTTATTTGGAGACAGGGAGATATTTTAGATATCATTAGTTTACAAGAAGCTATGCAAGACGCTACACAGGTATATCATTGTGCAGCCATTGTATCATTTGCTCCAGGTCAAGCCAACACTATGTTACACGCTAATGTAGAGGGTACTGCGAATGTGGTGAATCAATGTTTGGAACAGGGTATACAGAAATTGGTATTTGTAAGTTCTGTAGCAGCATTGGGTAGAATTAGAAAAGATAAACCAGTGGATGAGTCCATGTATTGGACACCAGAAACAAGTAATAGTGTTTATGGCAAATCCAAATATTTGGCAGAAATGGAAGTGTGGAGAGGAATGGCAGAGGGATTGAATATGGCCATTGTAAATCCGGTGATTATTTTAGGTGCCGGAGATTGGAACAAGGGTTCATCAGAAATATTTAAATCTGCTTACAATGAATTCCCATGGTATACCGAAGGAGTGAGTGGATTTGTAGATGTATTAGATGTGATAGACGCGATGCAATTATTAATGGACTCTGATATCAGTGGACAACGATATATCATTAGCGGTGATAACAGAAGGTATAGAGATATTTTTACGCTGATTGCAAAAGGATTTAATAAGCGACCTCCATTTAGAAAAGTAACCACTACTTTAGCTGCGATTGTTTGGCGACTAGAAGCAATCAAAGCATTGTTTACTGGAAAAGCACCTCTTTTAACCAAAGAGACCGCTGCCACTGCACAAGCCGTTGTACATTTTAATAATCAGAAATTCTTAGAAGCTTTCCCTTCTTTTAAGTATCGTACAATAGAAGAAACTATAGAGCGTACCTGTAATGAATTAAAAGTCTTACATCAATTATAGTAAGTTATTTATCTTCCATTACTTTTTTCCATAACTCAGGGATGCGTCTAATCCAAACAAATTCTCTTCTCTTAATGCTAGCATCTTCTGCTGGGAATCCTAAATAAGTTTTGCCAGCTTCTAAAGAGCCTACTACCCCAGAATGACCCATCACGGTTACATTATCTTCAATAGTAATGGTTTTATTTACGCCCACTTGTCCCCAAAGGGTAACACCAGACTTGATCTTCACTCCACCAGCAATGGCTACCCCTGCAGCAAACAAACAATTAGCACCGGTTTGCGTATCGTGACCAATATGCACCATATTATCAATCTTGGTGCCCCTGCCAATAATCGTTTCACCACTTACGCCTCTATCAATGGTACATCCAGCCCCAATTTCTACTTTATCTTCTAATACTACATGGCCGCAACTAGGCATTTTGGTATACCAGTCTTGACGATTTTTCTTGGTATTATAATAGAAAG
>CALCEA010000153.1 GCA_937900675.1 uncultured Chitinophagaceae bacterium | reverse complement strand
CAGCTTATGTATAACTATGGGAATAAGTACTTGGATGAGTTGTTGATAGATTGTGGACAATTCATCTATTCATGCAAAAATGGAAAAGTTATTAAACTTTATCCAAGGGCTATCCAAAAGATATCCACAAGGTTTTAATGAAGGTAAAATACTGATTAATAAATGTTTTTTTAGTTATCCACAGAATTTGGCTGCTTTATTAACTACTACTATAAATATATATACATATAAACAATTACAGGAATAAGAACCATGGAGCTGGTCAGCACATCAAGAGACAAATTGCTAAAGCCACTACAACTTGTAAGTGGTATTGTTGAACGTAAACACACGTTGCCAATTTTGGCTAACTTGTTGTTCAAAAAAAATGGCAATGCAGTTTCATTAATTTCTACAGACATTGAAATTCAAATTACGACACATGCAGACTTTGGTGTTGGTGCAGATAACTTAAGTACAACTGTTGGCGCTAGAAAATTAGTTGATATCTTGCGTGCGTTACCAGAAGGTCCAATGAGTCTTTCTTTGAAAGATAGCAAGATGGTTGTACAAAGTGGAAAGAGTCGTTTTACTTTGCAAACGTTGGCTGCCAATGAATTTCCAATCATGTCTGAATCTACTGATGTTTCAGCAAGCTGGGAAATGTCTCAAAAGTCATTGAAGCAATTAATTAGTCAAGTGCACTTTGCTATGGCTCAACAAGATATCCGTTATTACTTAAACGGTATGTTGTTTGTTTTAGAAGGTCAAAGAATTATTGCTGTTGCCACTGATGGACATAGACTTGCTTACAGCCATGTTGATTTAGATAAAGCTCCTACAGGGAATGGACAGAAGCAAGAGGTCATTATTCCTCGTAAGACGATCTTAGAGTTACAACATTTGTTAGATGACTCAGATGATCCAGTAGTTATTTCTCTAGCAAGCAATCAAATCAAATTTAACTTTGGCGACGTTGAATTACTTTCAAAATTAGTAGAAGGTAAGTTCCCAGATTTCCAACGAGTCATACCAAAAGGCCAAAACAATAAGTTAATTGTTAGTAGAGAAGCTTTGCAAGCATCTTTACAACGTGCTGCAATTTTGACAACGGATAAATTTAAGGGTGTGCGTTGTGTTCTTTCTGATAATTGTTTAACAATTCAATCAACCAACGCTGAACAAGAAGAAGCTCAAGAAGATATTGAAACGCAATACAGTGGTGACAAGATTGATATTGGTTTTAATGTTTCATACTTGTTAGATGTATTGGCTAACTTAAAGAGTGAATCTATTCAGATTAGCTTAGGCGACTCAAACAGTAGCGCTGTTATTACCCTTCCTGATCAAGAAGGTTTCAAATACGTAGTTATGCCAATGCGTATTTAATAGATTTAGTAGAAAAGATTAATCAATGACAGCTGAAGTAAAAACACCAGAACAGCAGTATGGCGCATCCTCTATTCAAATTTTAGAAGGTTTAGAGGCAGTAAGAAAAAGACCAGGTATGTATATCGGCGATACATCCGATGGTACTGGTCTTCATCATTTAGTTTTTGAGGTTTTGGATAACTCAATTGATGAAGCGCTAGCAGGACATTGCTCAGAAATTACAGTAACAATTCATACTGATAATTCAATATCTATTATTGATAATGGTCGAGGTGTACCAACTGGTATTAAGTATGACGATAAGCATGATCCTAAGAGAAGTGCTGCTGAAATCGTTATGACTGAACTACATGCCGGTGGTAAGTTTGACCAAAACAGCTATAAAGTTTCCGGTGGTTTGCATGGTGTAGGTGTTAGTTGCGTTAATGCATTATCTAAATGGCTACGCTTAACTGTTAAACGTGACGGTAAAGTTCATTTCATGGAATTTGCTCGCGGTGTAGTACAAAACCGAGAGTTGGTTGAAGAGTCTGGAGATATGACATCACCAATTAAAGTTATTGGTGAAACAGACAAACGCGGAACGGAAGTACATTTTTTAGCTGATACAGAGATTTTTGGTAATGT
>CALCEA010000152.1 GCA_937900675.1 uncultured Chitinophagaceae bacterium | reverse complement strand
GTGGATTTAATGCCATGAAAGCCATGAGTGAAAGAAATGATGATCCAAAAACAGCTAGCCGTCCTTACGATAAAGATCGCGATGGATTTATTATGGGCGAAGCTGCTGGTGTATTAGTATTAGAAGAATATGAGCACGCTAAAAGACGCGGTGCTAAAATATATTGTGAAGTAGTGGGTGGTGGTGCCACTGCAGATGCATATCATTTAACCGCTCCACATCCAGAAGGATTGGGCGCTAAAAATGTTATGAATGCTGCATTGAGAGATGCAGGTATGCAAGCCAATGAAATTGATTATATCAATACCCATGGAACTTCAACTCCATTGGGAGATATTGCAGAAGCAAAAGCGATCACAGAAGTATTTGGAGAGCATGCGTATAATTTAAACATCAGTTCAACCAAATCAATGACTGGTCACTGTTTGGGTGCTGCTGGTGTAATTGAAGCAATTGCTTGTATTCAATCAGTGATTCATGATATTGTTCCTCCAACGATCAATCATTTTACAGACGATCCAGAATTAGATAGTCGTTTGAATTTCACTTTCAATACAGCTCAAAAAAGAGTGGTGAATGCTGCCTTAAGCAACACATTTGGTTTTGGTGGTCATAACGCATGTGTGATTGTGAAAAAATTCAAGGACTAATTCCTGTGCAACTACTCAACAACCTATATTCTTATTTTAAACAATCAGAGTTTGAGAAGAATGTATCTATGTTGATTGGATACAAGACACGCAATTTTGAATTATTCAGAACAGCATTAAATCATCGTTCTGTAAAAGATAATCCTACTGAAAATAACGAAAGACTAGAGTTTTTAGGGGATGCTATTATTGGCTCCGTAGTGGCAGAGTATCTTTTTAAAAAATATCCATACAAAGGCGAAGGATTCTTAACGGAGATGAGAAGCAAGATGGTTAACAGGCAACAGTTAAATCATATTGCTATACAAATGGGTTTGAGAAAATTAACCCGATTTAATAAAACGGATGGTGGTTTAAAAACGAGTCAAATTTTTGGGAATACTTTAGAAGCTTTGGTAGGTGCCATTTACTTAGACAAGCAATACAATTTCACCAAGCATTGGATTATTCAAAAAATGATACAGCCCTATTTGTTCATGGATGAGTTAGAGCAAATAGATATCAATATTAAAAACAAAATCATTGGTTGGGCTTTGAAACAAGGCAAGCAAATTGATTTTGTATTAGCCGAGGAAGTGCAGGAGGGAAGAAGAAGATTATTCACTATCAATGTGGTGATAGACGGCGAAGTGATTGCGAGCCAGAAAGGCTTCACGAAAAAAGATGCAAGCCAGTTAGCTGCACAAAAAGCGATTGAACAATTGGGATTATAATTAGGCCTTAAACAATTGTTTGGCAAAGTTCAATCAACACTCCATTACAATCTTTGGGATGTACAAAACAAACTAATTTATGATCTGCTCCTTTTTTTGGCGTTTCATTGAGTAGTGTAAATCCCTCCTTTTTCAATCTTTCCATTTCGGCTTGAATATCAGGAACTTCAAAAGCAATATGGTGCATGCCCTCTCCCTTTTTGTCTATATACTTGGCAATGACTCCATCCGGCTGAGTGCTTTGAACCAATTCAATTTTGCCCCCATTTTGAAGAAAAAAGGCAGTTTCTACTTGTTCGGAAGCCACAGTTTCTGTTTTATAACAGCTGCTACCCAATAATCTTTCAAATAAGGGAATACTTACTGAAAGGTCTTTTACTGCGATACCAATATGCTCTACTTTGTAGTCCATGAGATTTTTGCTTTACGAATTGAGAAAAATAAGGCCTTTATCTTATACGAATTCAACAAAATCAAGTGTTTAGAGCTATCTTTGCTCTCTAGAAAAAATCAAATTCGGATATGTTAAAATTACCAATTTATCTTGATCATAACGCAACTACGCCGATGGATCCAAGAGTATTAGAGGCGATGATCCCTTATTTTACCGAAAATTTCGGTAATGCGGCAAGTAGAAACCATTCATTTGGATGGCAAGCAGAGGAAGCAGTGGATTATGCTCGTGAGCAAGTGGCTAAGTTAGTGAATGCAGATCCTAAAGAAATTATCTTTACTTCTGGTGCTACAGAAGGAGATAACCTTGCTATCAAGGGTGTTTATGAAATGTATGCAAGCAAGGGTAATCATATCATTACTTGTACTACAGAACATAAAGCTGTTTTAGACACATGTAAGCATTTAGAAAAATTAGGTGCTGAAGTAACTTATTTAGATGTTCAACCAGATGGCTTGATCGATTTAAAACAATTAGAAGCTGCAATGAGACCAACTACTATTTTAGTAGCAATCATGTATGCTAATAATGAAATTGGAGTAATCCAACCTATTAAAGAAATTAGTGCAATCGCTAAGAAGCATGGTGCGTTGGTGTTTACTGATGCTGTTCAAGCAGTTGGTAAAATTCCAGTAGATGTAATTGCTGATGGAATTGATATCATGGCATTCACGGCACATAAAATGTATGGTCCTAAAGGAGTGGGTGCTTTATATGTGAGAAGAAAAAATCCTCGTGTAAAAGTAACTGCACAAATGGACGGCGGTGGACATGAAAGAGGAATGAGAAGTGGTACATTGAATGTTCCTGGTATTGTGGGTTTTGGAAAAGCTTGTGAGATTGCTAGAACAGATATGGCTGCAGATACAGAGCGTATTTCTAAATTAAGAGACAAATTAGAAAACGCATTAAAACAAA
>CALCEA010000151.1 GCA_937900675.1 uncultured Chitinophagaceae bacterium | reverse complement strand
CTCTATCAATGGTTAAGGTTAATTCAGGATTTTGTAAATCCACATCCATCTTTAACACATTAATACCTGGAATTTGAGCAGCATCTAAATAGTTTTTTAAACCTACTGCAGTCTTCACTAATTTATCAAAGTCATCTCCTTGAATTTCAATATTCACTGGTGGTTCAGTTGGAGGTCCACTTGCTTCTTGATCAATAGAGATTTCTGCACCAGGAATACCTTTCAATTCATTTCTCAAACTCTCTAAATAAGGTTCTGTAGATTTTCCGTGACGCTTTTCAAATTCAACAAAGTTTACTTGAATACGACCTAATTCAGAACGCGTACTTCTATCACCTCTCATTGGGTCACCTGCGCCTACTGCCACATTACTAATAATACTCTCCACTAAAGGATTCTTAGTTTTATCGTTTTCTAAAACCTTGTTCACTTTAGCTTCTAATACTCTAGTAATAGAGTCTGTATAGTTTACATTGGTACCAGAAGGTAATTTTAAATAAACATATAATTGGTTAGGATCTCCTTTAGGGAAGAATTCAATACCTACTCTTCCAGTGGCAACACTAATACCTAAAATCACAAAAGATAAAATCAATAAAGCGAATGTGCCTATTAATAATTTCACTGGTCTCCATCCATTTAATGCTCTTCTTAAACCTGTTTCATACACATCCATCATCTTAGGAAGTGTCTTAGTTTGGAAAGAAACAATCATATCATTAATGAAATACTTGTTAGCAACAACAAGAATCATGATAAAGATTAATAAGTTTCCTAGGAAAGTAAATCCTGCTATGTCTAATAATGCACCAACTGCAACTGGAATCCAAAAGTTTTTCTTTTTGAAAATAGCACTCTTAGGTTCATCAGCCACAGCGTCGTCATCATGGTTCATGAAGTCTACCGCAAATACTGGGTTCATAATGAATGCTACCACTAAAGATGCAGCCAATGTAAAGATTAACATAGCTGGTAAATACACCATGAACTTACCAATAATACCAGGCCAGAACAATAATGGGAAGAAAGGTGCTAAGGTAGTGATAGTACCTGCTAATACAGGAATGAACACCTCACCAGCAGCCATTTTCGCCGAAGTGGTAGCTGTTAATTTACCCTTGCCTTGTACGAAGATTCTATGGGTATTTTCAATTACCACAATCGCATCATCCACAATAATACCTAAACCAAATAGCAATGCGAACAATACCATAAAGTTTAAAGTAATATGAGAACCCACTACTAAATCACCCGCAGGTAAAAATACAAAGGCAACAAACATACTTAATGGAACAGATAATGCCACAAAGAAGGCATTCGTTACACCCATAAAGAACATCAATACCACTAATACTAATACGAAGCCAATAACAATAGAGTTTACTAATTCAGTGAAAGAGCTTCTAGTACGAATACTTTGATCACCAGAAATTACTACTTTAAGATCTTTTGGTAAATCATTCATTGAAGCTTCTTCTACAATTTTCTTTACCGCATCAGATGTTGCAATTAGGTTTTCGCCATTACGCTTAATAATATTTAAGGTAAGTACATTTTTTCCATCTAAACGAGCAAAGCTTGAAGTGTTCTTGATGGTATCAATAATATTTGCAACATCTTTCAAATAAATAGGCGCACCACTTGTATTACGAACAATAATATTAGCAATATCGTTGGCATTTTTTAATTGACCTTTTAATTGAAGGTTTCGCTGCATATTACCAACTTCTAATAAACCACCAGACAAGTCAAGGTTTTCTCTTTGAATAGCAGCACTGATATCATCAAATGTAATACCAGCAGTTTGCATACGGTAATTGTCTACATTAATTTGAAACTCTCTTTCAGGCGCACCTACTAAATCAATTCTATTAATTTGAGGAATACCTTCCAATTTATCTTTTAAATCGTCAGCGTATTTCTTTAATTGAACCGTATTGTAATTACCGCTAATGTTCACGAACATAATGGGTTGATCACTAATATTCAATTCCATTACTCTAGGTTCTTGTGTAAGATCGTTAGGTAATTCACCCTTTGCCTTGTCCACCGCGTCTTTCACTTTTTGTAAAGCCACATCTGTTTTTACATCAGTGCTAAACTCTACTGTAATTAAAGAGAAATCTTGCTGTGAAGAAGAAGTGAATTTATTGATCTTCACTCCACTAATACTTTTGATTTGTTTCTCGATAGGACGAGTTACTAAGTTCTCAATATCCTTAGGAGAGTTACCTACATAAACTGTTTGTACAAACATCGTAGGAATAACTACTTCTGGAAACTGTTCTTTAGGAAGTGTTAAGAATTGGTAAATACCTCCCAAGCTAATAAACAACATCAATAAATAGATAGATGTTTTATTAGTGATACTCCAAGAAGTAGGTCCAAATTCTTTGAACTTTTCTTTTATTTTATTGATTGTCGACATATGGATCGATTGTACTTTAAATGATTAATTGAACTACTTGCTACTGCTTACTGTTAATAATTGACCATCAAATAAACTTTGATAACCTTCTGTAACCACTTGCTCCCCTGCATTGATTCCTGATAATATTTCGATAGAATTTGCATAAAACTCACCAATTGTAACAGGTCTCTTACGAGCAACCAACTTACCGTTTTCTGTCGCAGCTACATATACAAATTTTCCTTTGTCATCGTTTTGAACAATATTAATAGGAATGCTAATGGCATTCTTCTTTGTATAGTCTTTGATTTTAACTTGTGCTAATTGATTAGGACGGAAGTCTTTGTTCACAGGCAATTTTGCTTCAACAAAAAAGCTTCTGCTTAATGGATCAATTACATTGCCCACTACAGTCAATTTAGTATCCATTGTTTTATCTAAATCAGGGAAGATTAAAGAAACATCTGTACCCACTTTAATTTTACCAGCATAGTTTTCTGGAACCTGGCTAGTTAATTTTAATCTATCCGTGTTTACAATTTTTAATTGACCAGCACCCATAAAAATTTCACCCACTTTAATATTCACTTCTTCAGCTACACCATCCACATCGCTGCGCACAGTAGTATATGCTAATTGGTCCTTCGCCATGCCTAATTGCTCCATAGCAGCTTTTAATTGACTACCTAAAGCTTCAGCATTTGTTTTAGCAGTTAATAATTGAATCTCACTGCCAATATTTTGCTCCCATAAATTCTTTTGCTTCTCATATACAGATTTAGCCAAAGCAGCTTGTGCTTTAACTGTTTCAATATTTTGAGTAGCTGCAGCAACGCTTTGCTTAATTAATGAATTGTCTAATTGTAATAAGATTTGACCTTTCTTCACTCTGTCTCCTCTTTTAACAAATACAGCTTTTACTTGACCGCCACCAGCTCTTGGTGTAACAAAAGAAACACTTTCAGATTCTACTTTACCTTGAATCTCTATAAAGTGATTAAAATCTTGAGCAACAACTGGTGCAATAGTTACTACAACCGCTTGTTGTGTTGCACCGGCTCCTTGAGCCGCTAATTCTTTTTCTAAAGTAGCAATATTAGCATTCAATGCTAATGCGTCTTTTTTAAGTTGTTCTAATTGTGCTTTTTTACCAGCAACTGAATTGTCTTTACCACCGCAGGCAACTAATACCGTAAGGGCTGATAAAAAGAATAATGTAGATATATTTTTCATGTATGTAATTTTTAATATTTGTTTGATTATAATTTACCAGTAGCTTTTAAGAAATCAACTTTCGCAATCAATGCACTATATAATGCATTCATATAGTTGTTTTGAGCACTTACTAAGTCTGCTTGAGAGGCAGAGATTTCTGTGTTAGATCCAGTTCCAGTTTCAAACTTCTTTTTAGTTTGAGCATAAACCGTTTCCGCTAATTGCATATTTTTCTTTTGAAACTGAACAGTTGCTACTGAAGAGATATAATTTAATTTAGCTTGAGTGATTTCATTATCAATATTGTTCTTCATCGCATCCATTTGATTCTTCACCTGTTGCAATTCAATCTTGGTTCTTCTAATTTTAGCCATAGTAGCGCCTCCATTAAAAATAGGTAGGCTTACATTTAGGTTGAAGAAAGATGTAGTAAACCAGTTGCCACCTTCAAAGAAATCAAACTTTTGTCTTTGTGCATTCTTAGTATAAGCACCAGAAACGCTCACAGTTGGAAGATTACTCAATTGATAACGCTTTACATTATACTCGCTTAACTTTTTCAATGTAGTTAAGTATTGGAAATCTTTTCTCAAAGCATATTGAAATTCGTTCTCCACTAAAACATCTCCTGTTAAGTCTTTTTCATTGATTGTTTCAGTTAATACCAAACTGTCTTTAACTGGCATGCCCATTAGCATTTTTAAACCCATGTAGCCAATAGCTACAGCGTTATTTGCTTTTAACTTCTCTGTTTGTAAATTGTTTAACTGAACATTTACTTTATCAACATCTAATTTTTCAGCAAAGCCATTCTTATACATAATTTCAGCATCATGTGCTAGCTTACTTAGTCTTTCGATGTTTGCATCTAAGATGTTTAACTGTGTTTTACTAGCAGATAACTGATAGTAAATTTTGTAAATATTTGCTTTGATATTTTCTTCAGTTAATGCAGCGTTCTTCCTTTGCATTTCTAAAGAAGTACTTCTTGCTTGTAAGGCAATAAATACTTGTCCATCAAATAATAATTGAGAAAAGTTAGCACCGTAGTTGGCGTTAAACTTAGTACCAAACTGAACGGGAATAAAGGTTCCAGCTGCACCACCAAAAATTTGTGCAGGTAGTAAGCTTACCGGAATCTTAGTGTAATCCATCACGCTAGAGCTAGTCATTACGGTTGGATAAGCCGCAGCACCAATCTCTCTGTTGGTCTGGACTTGTGCATCGATTGCTAATAATGCGTTTTTAACTTGCACATTGTTTTTTTGTGCATATACTACACAATCATCTAATTTAAATTGATGAATGTTAGGTATTTCGGTTTGAGCAAAGGATTGCACAATGCTCATTGTTCCCATGATTAATAAGAATACTTGTTTCATATATTTTATTGCTTGCTTGTTATTCTGTTAATAAATTCTTCATCCAAACTTTTGTCTTTTCCTGCCAATTTTTCTTCTTTATATTTCATCATCAACTCTAAACCCTTTGGCGACATTACGCCATAAATAAAGTGTTCCATAATTTGAACATTTACTTTACCAATATCATGTTTGTTTAAAGGGAATACATTTGGGTTAAATGCAATAAAGCCAGTTTCTAATCTGTAGGCAGCTAAAATTTCTGGATCAATATCTTTTCTATAAACTCCTTGCTCAATACCTCTTTTTAAATTGGAGATAATCACTCCATGCATAAACACATTTTTATGATGCTCAATTTTCTTGAATGCATCTAAATGATATTTGGCTAATTCAGAAATAGTTAATGGATTCATATTTCTGAAAAGTGTTTGAATATCTTCCAATAACATGAACATTTCATGAACCGCATTTTCTGCTTGTTGAAGGCTTCTAGTGCATCTTAAAGATTGCTCTTCTAGTTCAAAATCAATGACTGCAGAAATCAAAGCGTCTTTGTCTACAAAAAACTGGTAAATAGTCTTTTTACTAATACCTAACTCATTGGCTAACACATCCATAGTGACATATCTTGCCCCATTTCTTACTACTAATTCTCTGGCTTTCAATAATATACGATTTTCCATAGCTTCATTTGAGGCCGCAAAACTATGGAAACTATTTAGGTATTCAAAGTTTCCAAGATGAATATTTAATTATTTGTGACAAATGGTAAAAAAGGGCGAAATTTGGCTCTAAATCCATACCAAATGCCCAGTTTCAGGGACAAAATCAGAAGAAAACAGCTTTTAGCAGCATTGGCTCAGTTCTTTTTTCAAGGAATCGTGGTACTGGCTCCCATCGGTGTCACTGTATGGGTAATTGTGAGCCTATTTAATTGGGTAGATAATTTCTTGCCTAATTTATTAAATGTATTGTTCCCAGTTCAGTTCGCAGAAGTGAATGGACAAATTCCTAAAGTAACCGGACTTGGATTTTTAGTGGTGATAGCTTTGGTATTTATAGTAGGATGGTTGAGCTCTTTATATTTTATGGAGCGATTGGTTTCTGTTTTTGATAAAGTGTTGGAGAGAACTCCAGGAATAAAAATCATCTACTCATCTGTAAAAGATTTCTTAGAAGCATTTGCAGGTAATAAGAAAAAATTTGATGTACCTGTTTTGGTGAATGTAGATGCACAAGATGTTTGGAGAGTAGGATTTATCACACAAGAAAATACTGAACATTTTGGCATGAAAGATTATGTAACAGTATATGTTCCTCATTCTTATGCTATTTCAGGAATTACTTATATCGTTCCATCTTCTAGAATCAAAAAATTACCAAGAGGTATTAGTGCATCAGAAGCTATGAAATATGTAGTGTCTGGTGGTGTGACCACGGTTGATGAGAATGAGAAAGAAGCGCATAGCGCTTCTTGATGGATGAATAAAAAGGTACAGTGTACCTTTTTATTCATGCCGAAAAAATCTAAAATATAACTAAAATGCAATTGCACAATTTTAATTCGGGCCCATCTATTTTACCAAAAGAAGTTTTAGATCAAGCAGCTCAAGCCATCCATAATTTTAATGATACAGGTTTATCTATTTTAGAGATAGGACATCGTACAACACATTTTGTTGCAGTAGTAGAAGAAGCAAAAGCAATTGTAAAAAGATTGATGAATATTGGTGATGAGTATGAGGTATTGTTTTTACAAGGTGGAGCTACTATGCAGTTTATGCAAGTACCCATGAACTTATTAGATGAAAATGGATTAGCAGCAATTTGTGATAATGGTGTATGGGGAAATAAAGCCGTGAAAGAAGCAAAGATCTTTGGTCCTGTTGAAGTAGTGGCAGATACCCATGCAGACAAGCATACCCATTTAATTAAAGACCTGAAACTATCAGCAAATACAAGCTATTTGCATATTACCACAAACAATACTGTTGAAGGTACACAATGGCATAGCTATCCTCAGTTAGGCGTTCCATTGGTGGGTGATATGAGTTCCGACATTTTTTGTAGACCTACTCCATTCAATCAATTTGATTTGATTTATGCAGGTGCACAAAAAAATATGGGAGCAGCTGGTGTGACTATGGTGGTAGTTAAAAAATCTTTATTAGGAAAAACGAATAGAAAAATACCAGCGATACTAGATTATCAAAAACATATTGAAGCAGGTTCATTATTAAATACACCACCAGTTTTTGCGATCTATGTTAGTTTGCTAACTTTAAGATGGATAGAGAAGGAAGGTGGACTTGCAGAAATGGAAAAAAGAAATATTGCAAAAGCAAATTTATTATATGATACCATTGATGCTTCTGAACATTTTTATTGTCCTATCAAAAAAGAAGATAGAAGCATCATGAATGCTGTTTTCTTTTTGAAAGACGAAACCAAAGAAGCAGCATTTTTAGATATCTGTAAACAAAATGGAATGATCGGCGTTAAAGGATATAGAACCGTTGGTGGTATTAGAGTAAGCATGTACAATGCGATGCCACATGAAAGTGTGAAAGCATTTTGTGAATTAATGAAGAACTTCTCCTAAAGAGTCCTTAAAAAATACGATATTCGCGCCCATGGCAAAAATTAGACCCTTTGAAGCTGTTCGCCCTCAGCCACAGTTAGCAAAACAAGTAGCAAGTAAACCTTACGATGTATTGAATAGTGCAGAAGCAAAACAAGAAGCAGTAGGTAACGCATTTTCTTTTTTACATATTACTAAGAGTGAAATAGATTTGCCAGAAACGGTAGATATTCACAGTCAACAAGTATATGATTTAGCATTAGAAAATTTAAATGCTTTCTTACAAAGAGAAGTATTGTTTAAAGAATCAAAACCTTGTTATTATATCTATCAATTAATCATGGATGGTCGTGCACAAACTGGTTTAGTATGTGTAAGTAGTATTGATGATTATAATAATGATATCATCAAGAAGCATGAGTTTACTAGACCAGAGAAAGAGCAAGATAGAATCAATCATATCAAGACTTCTGGAGCACAAACAGGAAATGTATTTTTAGCGTATCGTAATCAAGCCTCTATTGATGCGTTGATTGATAAGTGGAAGACTACTAAAAATGCAGTGTATGATTTTACTGCAGAAGATGGTATTCAACATACTGTTTGGGCAGTGAGTGATGAAACAGTGATAGATCAAATCACGCAATTGTTTGAAAAAGAAGTTCCATGCACTTATATCGCAGATGGACATCATAGAGCAGCTTCTGCAGCAAAAGTAAAATTAGCTGCACCGGAAAGTGCTGATTATTTTTTAACCACTTTGTTCCCATCTAATCAATTACACATTATGGATTATAATCGTGTAGTAAAAGATTTGAATGGACATTCAGAAGAAGCTTTAATGGCTGCTTTAGAAAATCAATTCACAGTAACAAAAGTAGATACTGCTTATAAGCCAGCTAGCTTACATCATTTCGGAATGTATATCAATAAGCAATGGTATAGCTTAACTGCAAAACCAGGAACTTATAACGACGCAGATCCAATTGGCGTTTTAGATGTAACTATTTTATCTAACAATATTTTATCTCCCATTTTTGGAATTCAAGATCAGAGAACAGATAAGAGAATTGATTTTGTAGGTGGCATTCGAGGATTAGTAGAACTAGAAAAAAGAGTGGATAGTGGAGAGATGGCGATTGCGTTTAGTTTATACCCAGTAACCATAGATCAATTGTTCAACATTGCAGACGCTGGTGAAGTGATGCCTCCAAAAAGTACATGGTTTGAGCCGAAATTAAGAGACGGCTTATTGACCAATTTGATTTATTAAAAATTTCCTTAAATAGAAAGATAACCCGGCTTTAGGTCGGGTTTTTTTTGTATTTTGTTACACAATTTGCTTGACTATGGAAATCAAAAGACTCTTCGATTGTATCGAACATCAATTACAACATTTCCCACAGGAAGATATGTTGGCAGCCAAAGAGAATGGTGTTTGGAGAAAGTACTCCACACAAGAGATTGCAACTACTGTGAATCAGTTGAGTGCGGGTTTGTTGACACTTGGATTGTCTGGAAAAGATTACACTGCAGAAGGAAGCGATAAGATTGCCATCATTAGTTCTAATAGACCAGAATGGTTAACTGCAGATTTAGCTGCACAGCAAATTGGACTAATCTGGGTACCGGTATATCCAACAACTAATCCATTGGAGTTAAAATTCATCTTGAATGATGCATCTGTTCAATACATGTTTGCAAGCAACCAAGAATTGTATGATAAAGTAATGTCTATCAAGGCAGAAGTGCCTTGTTTAAAAGAGGTATATACATTTGATCATATTGCAGGTGCTAAGCATTGGACAAGTTTATTAAATAAGGATGCTGATTTATTAAATCAAGTAGAAGTTATTAAAAAAGAAATTCCAGTTGATCAGGTTGCCACTTTTATTTATACATCAGGTACAACAGGCACACCAAAGGGTGTGATGTTAACACATAAAAGCATCTACTTTAATTTACAATCAGGTAAAAAAAGTTTTCCTTTCCCAGATGCACCAGATCAAAAAGTATTAAGCTTTTTACCACTGAATCATATTTTCGAAAAAGTAGCTTCTTATATTTATATGTTTAGTGGTATGAGTATCTACTATGCTGAAAGCCTTGAAACCATTGGAGATAACTTAAAAGAAATTAAGCCAGATGGTTTCTCTACTGTACCAAGATTATTGGAAAAGGTATTTGAAAAAATAATGATCACTGGTGAATCCTTAACTGGTATCAAAAGAAAATTATTCTTCTGGGCAGTGGCATTGGGAGAACAATATGATAATTTAAATCCAGGATCTTGGTGGTATCGCACTCAATTAAAATTAGCTAATAAATTAATTTTTGTTAAGTGGAGAGAAGCATTGGGTGGTAATGTAAAATTTATTGTAACTGGTGGTGCAGCATGTCAAGTAAAATTATTGCGCATATTTAATGCAGCACAGATTCCAGTGTATGAAGGATATGGTCCAACAGAGAATAGCCCAATCATTAGTATTAACCTAAGAACACCGGGTGGCACCAAATACGGAACAGTAGGTCATGTGATTAGTGGCGTGGATTATAAGCTAGAAGCGGATGGAGAGATCTGTGTAGCAGGTCCAAGTGTGATGAAGGGATACTATAAGCGCCCTGATTTAACAGCAGAAACAATCATTGATGGTTGGTTACATACAGGTGATATCGGAGAAATTGTTGATGGTAAATATTTAAAAATTACTGACCGTAAGAAAGAGTTGTTTAAAACAAGCGGCGGTAAATATGTTGCACCTCAGCCTATTGAAAATAAAATGAAAGAAAGTCCTTTCATTGAGCAGATAGTTCTGATTGGTGATAATAAAAGATTTGTGAGTGCATTGATTGTTCCAGGCTTCTCTAAATTAAAAGAATGGGCAAAACAACATGGCATTGAATATACAAGTAACGAAGAGATCATTAAAAACAATATGGTGATCACAATGATTACGGATATTGTTGATGAGTACAATAAATTATTCAATCAAGTAGAGCAGGTAAAGAAGTTTACATTAATACCAAGAGAGTTCTCTATTGATAGACAAGAGATGACGCCTAAACTAAGTATTAGAAGAAAGAATATCATCGCCAATTTCGAAAAAGAAATAGATACTATGTATTTATAAATTACAAAAAGAGTCTCCTACAAGGGACTCTTTTTTATTTGTGCTAAAAACTTTTCTCTGATGATGCTTTGCACATCTTTACCTTGAATTCTGCTTTCCAACCAAGAAATAATATCTAGGTACATGAAGGCACGACTTTCTAATTTGTTTTTCTCTAATGGTTGAAGTGTATCCAATAAGTCTTGGAAAGATTGATTGATTTCTCCACCAGATTGAATAGACTTTCTAATAAAATGAAAGAGTACTTCTTCCACCGCACCTAAATTATTCATCTTAGACATAAAGCGGTAAACTGATTTAGATAAATAGTTTACAATCTCCATATTGCCTAATTCATAAT
>CALCEA010000150.1 GCA_937900675.1 uncultured Chitinophagaceae bacterium | reverse complement strand
ACAAAAGAAAAGTGTGAACTCTTTGTACAGTAACAATAAAAATATTGTCCCTCATATTTGTGCTTTTTAAAAGCTTCCGCAAACATTTTTTTCGCCTTGTTAATTTGCATACCAATTTTTGGTAAGTATGTCAACTTTAAGGGAGTACCGTGTTTTTCAATGATGGCTTTTAAATCAAGACCATTAAATTCCAAATAACCATTATCATTTACATCAAATCCTTCTTGCGGAAAATGGAAAGTCTGTTTTACCAGAGAGGTGTAGGTATTGTTCATTAATTAAGCTGGGTTGTTAGCTGTTGATTTTAAGAACACAAAAATAGTTCTTTGAACGGATATTGAGGCCAAAAAAAATGAGTCCCCGTTGGGAGACTCATTTTTAAATTCTTTGCGGTGTGTCCGAAGGGACTCCGCTACAGAAATTACTTAACAGATTGGATCAAAGCTTTGAAAGTAGCTGGCTCATTCATTGCTAAATCTGCCAATACTTTACGGTTTAAATCAGATCCTTTCTTAGCTAATAAGTTAATGAATTGGCTATAAGTTAAACCTTCTTCTCTTACAGCAGCATTGATACGCGCAATCCATAAACTGCGGTATTCACGCTTCTTCAATTTACGACCAACATAAGAGTAAGTTAAACCTTTCTCTAATACGTTTTTGGCTACGGTATATACATTCTTACGCTTACCATAGAAACCTTTTGCTTGGTCTAATATTTTCTTTCTTCTTGCTCTAGATGCAACGGCATTTTTTGAACGTGGCATAATTAATATTTTATTGAATCTTCGGTCTCAAGACTTCGACTCGGTTAATTTAAATGTGTTTGATTTAAAATTCGGAGGAGAATTATCCTTTCAATCTTAATAATCGCAAAACGAAGTCTTTGTTTGTAGCTCCTACAAGACCTTTTTGTCTCATAGCTCTTTTACGCTTTGTTGATTTCTTAGTAAGGATGTGTCTTTTGAACGCTTTTTGGTAGGTAATTTCACCTGTACCAGTAACTTTAAAACGCTTCTTTGCGCTTGAGTTAGTTTTTACTTTTGGCATTATTATAATCTTATCGATTACTCCCTGCTGGCGGTATTACACAGGTAATACACTTATTGGGCCTTGTGGGAAATGGATGGCAAAGGTACAGTGGAATCACTGATTAGCCAAAAAAAATAAGCCTCTTTTAGGAGACTCATTCTAATTTTTTATATTGATTACCAATTAGTTAGCTGGGTTGGCTTTTTTCTTGTTACCTGTTTTTGGTTGGAAAATGGCAAACATTCTCTTTCCTTCTAATTTAGGCATACTTTCTAAAGTACCTGCTTCTGCTAATCTTTCTGCAAATTTTAATAAAAGCAATTGTCCTCTATCTTGGAACATAATTGCACGACCCTTGAATTGAACATAGGCTTTTACCTTGTTTCCATCTTGTAAAAACTTCTCAGCGTGTTTTGCTTTAAAGTCAAAATCGTGATCATCAGTACCAGGAGTGAAACGAATTTCTTTGATTTCTGATTGCTTAGAATTCGCTTTCATTTCTTTTTCCTTACGCTTTTTCTCGTAAAGAAATTTCTTGTAGTCGATTACTTTACATACTGGTGGATCTGCAGTGGGTGAAATCTCTACTAAGTCTAAACCTTGATCAGCAGCGATTTTCAAAGCATCCTGTGTGTTGTAAACACCTACTTCGATATTGTCTCCAACCAATCTAATTTGTGGTACACGAATACGATCATTGATGCGATGCTCTGGTTCTTGTTGTCTTTGAAACCTTGGGTTAAATCTGGGTCCTCTGTTAGGTAATGCCATTAAATATTAAAACGTTGTTTATTGTTTTGTAAAGATAGTCATTGTTATGCTTCCGGAGCCAATCTCTCTTCAATTTCTTCCACTACTTTGGCTAGGAATTCATTTTTGTCCAACATACCTAGGTCTCCTTTACCCTGACGACGAACAGAAAGCTTGCTTTCAGCCACTTCTTTCTCTCCAATCACCAACATATAAGGCACTTTCATGATTTCGGTATCTCGGATCTTTTTACCAATTTTTTCGTTTCTATCATCAATTTCTACGCGCACGCCTGCTTTCTTAAATTGAGCAAATACTTCTTCTGCATAAGGCATGAACTTTTCACTAATTGGTAAAATCTTCACTTGTAATGGAGCTAACCAAACAGGGAATTTACCAGCATAGTGCTCTAATAAAAATCCAATAAAACGCTCATGTGTTCCTAAAGGTGCACGATGTATAATCAACGGAGTTTCAGGCTCGTTGTCTTTATTAGTGAAATTTAAGTTGAAGCGTTTTCCTTGAGCAAAATCCACTTGGTTGGTAGCCAATGTAAACTCTCTACCAATCACACTCCAAATTTGTACATCAATTTTAGGGCCATAGAACGCACCTTCGTCAGGCACTTCTACATATGGTGTACCTGTTTCAATTAATACTTCACGAACCATTGCCTCTGTCTCTTTCCATAATTCAGGTTCGTTAATGTATTTCTGACCTAATTTACTAGGCTCATGTAAACTTAAACGCATCACATATTTATCGATTCCAAAAATTTTGAAATACTTCAAATACATTTCGTTCACCGCTTTAAACTCTTGCGCAAATTGTTCTTTAGTACAATAAATATGCGCATCGTTCATGTGCAAACATCTAACGCGCATTAAACCAAACAACTCACCAGATTGCTCATAACGATAACAAGTACCGTACTCAGCTAATCTTAAAGGCATGTCTTTGTAACTCTTTGGTTCTGCATCAAATATTTTATGATGATGCGGACAGTTCATTGCTTTTAAATAATATTTAGTACCATCCAATTCCATTGGAGGGAACAT
>CALCEA010000149.1 GCA_937900675.1 uncultured Chitinophagaceae bacterium | reverse complement strand
CTTGCACCCTCCGTATTACCGCGGCTGCTGGCACGGAGTTAGCCGGTGCTTATTCATATGGTACCGTCAAGTGATCTAGAAAGACCTTTTTTCGTCCCATATAAAAGAAGTTTACAATCCAGAGGACCTTAATCCTTCACGCGGCATGGCTGGTTCAGACTTTCGTCCATTGACCAATATTCCTTACTGCTGCCTCCCGTAGGAGTCGGGCCCGTGTCTCAGTGCCCGTGTGGCTGATCATGCTCTCACATCAGCTAATGATCGTAGACTTGGTGAGCCGTTACCTCGCCAACTATCTAATCATACGCACACCCATCATCTAGCGCCGAAGCTATAATAGCAATGTGATGCCACATCGCTATGTTACGGGGTATTAATCCAAATTTCTCTGGGCTATTCCCCACTAAAAGGAAGGTTGTGTACGTGTTCCGCACCCGTTTGCCGGTCGCCATCAAAGTATTGCTACTTCATGCTGCCCCACGACTTGCATGTATTAAGCCTGCCGCTAGCGTTCATCCTGAGCCAGGATCAAACTCTCCATTGTAAATGTTGTTTGATCTGACTATCAATCTCAAATAAATCCGAAATTAACGTCTGATTTAATTTTTTTGATGCTGTAACCTTTACCTGATTTTTTCAATTAATCAGTTACTATTGTTTCCAAACTTTCAAAGATCTTTATGCTTGTTTTGCATCGCTATTATTCGTAGCGGGGTGCAAAGGTAGGCACATTATTTTTAACCACCAAACTTTATTCCAAATAATTAAGAATTATTTTTCAATTAGTTAGGCGATATTATTTCTTAGAACTGTTCCCTTTTTTATGAGGGAGGGCAAAGATACAGCGCTTATTTATAACCACCAATTTTTGGTTGAATTATTTTAAACTTTTTTTGCTGTAAAACTGCTTCAGAGAACTTCCCGTTAGGATGTGTTTATCATTAACGGGCGGCAAAGATAAGGAGCATTTACTCACAGCCAAATTTATTGCATACTATTTTTGATTTTTTTTCGTTTAAATGGCTCAATATCCGGCCATTATACACGGAAAGCTAGTAATAGCAAGGCTTTTGATTAGTCGATTTTTTTTAGAAAATCGGGGTATTGTATAGAAGATAAATACAATCCATAGGCCGGAGTAGAGAAATCTACCCTCTGTTCATTGTGAGAAGCCACTATATCCATCCATTCTTCCACAGTAATTTGACCCCTACCCACCTGTAATAAAGTACCCACCAAGCCACGAATCATCCCTCTAAGGAATCTATTGGAGTCTATATTAAAGTACAAATGTGGCCCTACTACCTGCCAGAAAGCCTTGGTTACAGTGCATTCAAAGGTATTTACAGCGGTATTTTTCTTAGAAAAGCTCTCGTAATTGGTGAAGCTTAGGAGAGTTTCAGTGGCTTTATTCAAAAGGTTCAGGTCTAAAGGAAAGGGATAATACCAGGATCTACCCTCTAAAAAAGGGTCTTTTTGGGTATGCATCTTATATATATAGGACCTGGTTGTCGCATCAAATCTACAATGTGCCGTTTCTGGTACCTGATAAATGGCTTTAATCACTATAGTATTAGGCAAAATCGCATTTAAATTATAGACCTGCTTCTGCGTAATAGCAATTTGAGTATCAAAATGAAAAAAGTTTTGCAAAGCATGTACGCCAGCATCGGTTCTAGAAGCGCCAGTTAACTCTATCTCTTCTCTATACAAGGTTTTCATAGCAGCTTGCACCGCACCTTGAATAGTGTCTACATTGTTTTGGATTTGAAACCCTCCAAATGTGGCACCATCATAACAAAGCTCTAAGAAATACCTACTCATTTTACAAATTGATTATGATGCTAAACTACTACATTTTCAAAAGCCTTGCTTAACTTAGAAGCCAAATATTAATAATGATGAAGAAGATTGTATTGATTGGACTATTAGTATGTGCTGTTGTAACAACGGTGATGGCACAAGAAAATGAGTATCGTGCATTTGCAGAAAAAAAACACGATTTGGTACACACCAAGCTGGTAGCGGGTTTCGACTATACCAAGTCGCAATTAAATGGTGAAGTATGGCTGCAATTACATCCACATTTTTATGCAAGTAATGTATTGGTATTGGATGCAAAAGGCATGGATATTCACCAAGTTGCGATAGAGAAAAACAATCAAAGAAAAAATTTATCCTATACCTATGATAGTTTACAATTAACTATCACATTAGATAAAACCTATACCAGGAACGAAAACTATACTGTATATATTAAATACACTGCAAAGCCGAATGATTATAAAGCCAAAGGCAGTGCAGCGATTACCGATGCAAAAGGATTGTATTTTATTAATCCATTGGGTACAGAAAAAAATAAACCAACTCAGATTTGGACACAGGGTGAAACAGAAGGGACATCTGTTTGGATTCCCATTATTGATAAGACCAATCAGAAAACCACACAAGAATTTCATTTAACGGTTCCTAGCAAGTATGTAAGCTTGTCTAATGGGTTATTGGTAAAGCAAGTAGACAATAAAAATGGCACCCGTTTAGATGTTTGGAAAATGGACCAACCACATGCTCCTTACCTATTCTTTATTGGAGTGGGCGATTACGCGATTGTGAAGGATAGTTATAAGGGGAAAGAACTCGCTTATTACATAGAAAAGGAATATGAGCAAGTGGCTCGCAAAATATATGGAAACACCCCTGCCATGATGGCTTTTTATGAGAAGATATTGGGTGTGAATTTTCCTTGGGTGAAGTACGCACAAATTAGTGGAAGAGATTATGTGAGTGGCGCAATGGAAAATACTACAGCTACATTACATAGCGATGCAGTACAACAAGATGCCAGAGAATTGTTAGATGAAAACGCATGGGAATCTACCATTGCGCATGAATTGTTTCACCAATGGTTTGGAGATTTAGTGACAGCTGAAAGTTGGAGCAATTTAACCGTAAATGAAAGCTTTGCAGATTATAGCCAAACGCTTTGGGAAGAGCATAGCAAAGGAAAAGATGCAGGCGAATATGAAAATTACAAAGGATTAAGAAGTTATTTATCAAGCCCAGCAGATGCAGAAAAAGATTTGGTACGCTTTTATTATAAAGACAGAGAAGACATGTTTGATTTAGTGAGCTATCAAAAAGGTGGTCGTATTTTAAATATGTTAAGACATTTTGTTGGAGACGAAGCATTCTTTGCATCACTCAATAAATACTTAACCGATAATCAATTTAAAAACGGTTCTGCGATTAAATTAAAATTGGCATTTGAAGCAGTGACAGGAAAAGACCTGAATTGGTTTTTTAATCAATGGTATTTTGGAAGCGGACATCCTTATGTAAGAATTACGCAAAACTATGATGCTGCTAAAAAGCAAGTGATGGTGAAGATTCAGCAAACACAGGTACAAGAGAAGGTATTCACCCTGCCTATTGGTATTGATGTGTATGTGCAAGGAAAAAGAAATCATTATGATGTTTGGAGCAAGAACAAAGTAGATAGTTTTTATTTTGATGCAGCAGTAGCACCAGACAATGTGAATGTAGACAATGATAAAGTATTGCTTTGGTCTAAAGACGAATCCAAACCATTAGAGCAATATGCTTATCAATTGAACCATGCAAGAAATTTCTTAGATAGATTAGAAGCCGTGCAAGAAGCAAGTGAAAATGAAAGCAATGCTATAGCTGCAGGTATTTTGAAAAAAGCATTACAAGATAGTTTTTATGTTATTAGAGCAGCCGCTATGACAGCATACAATCCTAAAACATTGGATAGCGCTACAGAAGCAGCCATCTTTACTATTGCATCTAAGGATGCGAATAAGAGCAATAGAGAAACTGCCATAGATATTATTGGCTCATTAGAAAAAGCGGAGTACAAAAAGTATTTTATGGATTGGACCAAGGATTCTTCTTATTCTGTGAGTGGTGCTGCATTAGAAGCTTTGGAAAAATTAGACAGCACCATGGCCAAAGAAATTGCGTATAAAGAAAGTAAAAACATCACTAAGAAAAGATTGAATACCGCAGTGACCAATATTGTTACTAAGTATGGTGATGAGACTGTATTTGATTTTGTTGCTGGTAAATATGAAGCATTGAATATTCAATCTTCTGAGAAGTTTTACATGACTACTAGCTTTGCACAATTACTAATTAAAACAACTGATCCTGTTAAGTTTAAAAAAGGAATTGATTTGATTGTAGGATTTAGAGATGCCATACCACAAGGTTACAGAACACAAACCGATCCTTATTTTAATGGTAAGATTTTAGGAATGATCTTAAAAGGAAAGAAAGATAGAGGTGAACAAGCCATGGTAGATATGGTAACAGAAGTATTACCTAAGTTATAAGCAAATGATGTGCAAATAAAAAGGAGTCCAATTGGACTCCTTTTTTAATTTGTTTACCAGCCACCGCCAGCTCCACCGCCACCTGAGCTACCGCCGCCGAAGCCTCCAAATCCGCCACCACCAAAACCTCCACCACTATCACCCCAGCCGCCACGACTAGATCCTCCATTTAATAAAGAACCTAATAACATACCGGTTGTAAAATCAGAGAAGCCGCCTCTATTAATATTAGAACCACCGCCTCCACCTCTTTTACCTAAGATGATCACAATTACAATCACAATCATGATAAACACTAATGGATTGCCTTTGTCTTTGCTTCTCTTTTTTCTAGCTTCTTTGTATTCTCCTACTGCAGCTTTGGCTAAATCATCTGTGGCTTTATCTAAGCCTTCGTAATAATTACCCGCTTTAAAAGCAGGCTTAATATCGTTATCAATAATACTTAAAGCAGTTACGTCTGGAATAGCTCCTTCCAAGCCATAACCAACTTCAATTCTGATTTGTCTATCTTGAATGGCTACTAAAAGTAGTACACCATTATTGGTTTTAGTATTACCAATGCCCCATTCTCTAAATAATTTATTGGCATATTCTTCTTTGGGTTGACCCTCTAAAGAAGATAATATGACTACAGCAATTTGATTCGAACTGCTATCATCAATAGCCACTAGTTTAGCTTCCAAAGCTTGTAACTGCTCTGCAGATAAAACACCTGCTTGATCGGTTACTAATTTGGGAGGATTGGGTTTAGGCAATATATTTTGCGCCATTAAACCAGTGGAAATGGTAACAAAGAAAACCGCAATAAATAGTTTGAAAAATTTACTCATTTCCCGACCATAATTTCGTCAGATAATTCATTTACATCCGTCTCTCTATCATATGGGAAATGATGTGTTAATGCTTGTCCAATCTCGGTCACCACTTTACTAATGCCTTCCACATAACCGCCTTCTTTAAAATGAGCAGTCATTTCTTGCACCTGGCTGTACCAAAATTCAACACCTACTTTTTCATGAATGGCTTGATCACCATACACGGCTAATTTTTTATCAGCAGTAGCAACATACACCAATACACCATTACGGTCTTTGGTTTCGTTCATCTTGTTTTTAAAAAACAATTGTGTTGCTCTCTCTAAAGCATCTTGTTTTTTAGGAA
>CALCEA010000148.1 GCA_937900675.1 uncultured Chitinophagaceae bacterium | reverse complement strand
ACTACATTTTTACCTGTAGTGATAATTTCTTTTTCATCTATGCTAAGATTACTAACTCTTTTATTTTGTTGCTTTAAAAATTCCATAGCAAAGTGAACGCCATTTAATTCTCTTCCTGGCACTGGCAAATCTCTTGGAATAGTTGATCCACCTGCCAATACAATCGCGTCGTATTCTCTTAGAATATCATTCACTCTTACATTTACCCCAACATTCGCATTGCATTTGAATTCAATACCTTCTTGTTCTAAAATTTGTATTCTTCTTTCTACTACTGTTTTCTCTAATTTAAAATCTGGAATACCAAATCTTAATAATCCGCCTGGTTTTGGATCTCTTTCAAATACAGTTACTTGATGTCCTGCATAATTTAATTGAGCGGCTGCTGCTAGTCCAGATGGGCCTGATCCAATCACGGCTACTTTTTTGTCCGTTCTGGTATTAGGTTTTCTTGGTTTAACAAAACCTTTTTCAAAAGCAATCTCAATAATATGTTTTTCAATTTCTTCAATTGTGACTGCAGGTTGATTGATGCCTAAAACACAAGCACTCTCGCATGGTGCTGGGCAAATTCTACCTGTGAATTCAGGAAAATTATTGGTAGAAATTAAAATCTCATAAGCTTCTTTCCATTCTTTCTTATATACAGCGTCATTGAACTCAGGAATAATATTTCCTAAAGGACAACCGCTATGACAAAACGGAACACCACAATTCATGCAACGAGCAGATTGTTCGTTTAATTTTTGTTCTGGTAATAAACCTACAAACTCGTTATAGTTCTTTTTTCTTTCTTCTACTGGTAATTTAGAAGGAAGTTCTCTTGTATATTCTTTAAATCCGGTTGGCTTACCCATAATGCTTCATTCAAATTGAATAATAAATTATTTTATTGTACAGCTACTGTTTTAGCTTTTGATAATAATACTTTTTTATAATCGCGAGGGAATACTTTTATAAAATGCTTTAGTTGGTTATCAAAGTCTGCTAAAATAAATTTAGCCACTGCACTTTCTGTATAGTTGTAATGATTTTGAATCAATTGTTTTAATAAAGGGATATCTTGATCTGTTACTGGATCTAAGTCTACCATTTCTTTATTACATAATACATCAAAATCTCCTTTTACATTATATACAAAAGCAATTCCACCACTCATACCTGCAGCAAAATTCCTTCCTGTTTCACCTAAAATTACTGTAGTACCTCCCGTCATATATTCGCAACCATGATCACCTACACCTTCCGTTACCACTGTGGCACCAGAATTTCTTACTGCAAATCTTTCACCTGCTTTACCTCTAATATATGCTTCACCACTGGTTGCGCCGTAAAATGCTGTGTTACCAATGATAATATTATTTTCTGCAATAAATCCAGCTTTCTTATCAGGGTATACAATTAATTGTGCGCCACTTAATCCTTTTCCAAAGTAATCATTTGCGTCACCTTCTAATTCTAATGTAAGTCCCTTGGTATTAAATGCGCCAAAGCTTTGGCCTGCAGTTCCAGTAAATTTGAAATGTATAGTGCCATCAGGTAAACCAGCTGCTTTAAATACTTTAGTGATTTCATTGGATACAATGGTGCCTGCAGTTCTATCTGTATTTTTAATATCAAAAGAAGCATTTACTTTTTGTTGTTTTTGAATAGCAGGTTGTGCAGCTTCTAATAATTTCCAATCTAATACATTCGCTAATCCATGATCCTGTGTTTCTGTATTATACAAACCAACACCTTCTTCTGCTGGTTCTTTATATAATACACCACTTAAATCTAAGTTTTTAAATTTCCAGTGGTTGATATTTTTACGCATGGTTAATGCATCTACTTGGCCAATCATTTCATCCACTGTTCTATAACCTAATTCGGCCATAATTTCACGAAGCTCTTGCGTAATGAATTCAAAGAAAGTAACCACATGATCAGGATTCCCTTTAAATCGCTTTCTTAATTCAGGATCTTGGGTAGCAACACCAACAGGGCAGGTATTCATATGACACTTACGCATCATGATACAACCTTCCACTACTAAGGCAGCTGTGGCAACGCCCCATTCTTCAGCACCTAATAAAGCAGCGATCGCAATATCTCTTCCTGTTTTCATTTGTCCATCGGCTTGAACAATAACACGGGATCTTAATTTGTTTTTTACTAAGGTCTGATGTGTTTCTGCTAAACCTAATTCCCAAGGCAAGCCGGTATGTTTGATAGAGCTTAAAGGAGAAGCTCCTGTACCGCCATCAAATCCTGCAATCAATACCACATCAGCTTTCGCTTTTGTTACACCTGCTGCAATGGTACCCACGCCTGCTTTAGAAACTAATTTAACATTAATTCTTGCAGCTCTATTCGCATTCTTTAAGTCAAAAATTAATTGAGATAAATCTTCAATAGAATAAATATCATGATGGGGTGGTGGAGAGATTAAACCAACGCCAGGTGTAGAGTGTCTTGTTCTACCAATCCAATCATCCACTTTATCTCCAGGCAATTGTCCGCCTTCCCCTGGCTTAGCACCCTGTGCCATTTTAATTTGTAATTCGTCTGCTTCAGTTAAATATTCACTAGTCACTCCAAATCTTGCACTCGCTACTTGTTTGATGGCACTTCTCATCGAATCACCATTCTCCATTTTTTGATATCTTATTGGATCTTCTCCACCTTCACCTGTGTTGCTTTTTCCACCTAATCTATTCATAGCAATTGCTAGGGTAGTGTGAGCTTCCCAAGAGATAGAGCCAAATGACATTGCACCTGTTGCAAATCTTTTGTAAATATTACTAGCAGGTTCTACTTCATCAATAGAAATAGATGGTCTTGTTGGTTTGAAATCTAATAAGCTTCTTAAAGTAAATGCTTTATCCGTTTGGTCATTAACTAATTTAGAATACTTCTTAAATGTTGCATAATCTGCAGTAGAAGTGGCATGTTGTAATGCATGAATGGTTTGAGGATTGAACAAATGTGCTTCACCTCTTCTTTTCCATTGATAAATTCCACCAACAGGTAATCTGTCTACAGGAGATGATTTTTTTGCAAAAGCTAATTCATGTTTCGCTAAAATTTCTTTTGCAATTTCATCTAATCCCATTCCTTCAATTCTTGAAGTGGCACCAGTAAAATGTCTGTTCACTACTTCTTTATTCAAACCAATGATTTCAAAAATTTGAGCACCTTGGTAGGATTGAAGTGTGGAGATACCCATTTTGGAGAATACTTTATACAAGCCTTCGTTTACAGCCTTGATATAATTCTTCTTTAAATATTTCTCGTCTAAGTCTGTTTTAATTTGTTCGTTCAATTTCATGTCTCTGATGCTAGACAGCGCCAAATATGGATTGATTGCAGTTGCGCCAAATCCAATTAAACATGCATAATGGTGTACTTCCCAAACATCACCTGCTTCTACAATAATGCCTACTTTACCTCTTAATCCTTTTCTGATTAAATGGTGGTGAACAGTAGAGCATGCTAATAAACTTGGAATAGCCGCGTGTTCTGAATCAATAGATCTATCTGTTAATACAATTACTTCAAATCCATCTTCCACTGCATCTACTGCATATCTACATAAACGATCTAAACCTTTTTTAAGAGAACCCTCTTTGCCATCTGCTCTAAAATAACATTGTAAAGTTTTAGCTTGGAATACACCCGTATCGATACTTCTGATTTTCTCTAATTCATGGTTGTTTAAGATAGGATGTTTTAGCGCAACACAATGTGAAGCCATTGGATCTTCAATTAACAAACTACCTTGGCTGCCCACGAAAGTTGCTAAAGACATGACCATTCTTTCACGAATTGGATCGATAGGTGGGTTGGTTACTTGCGCAAATAATTGTTTGAAGTAACTAGTGATATGTTGAGGTTGATCGCTCAAAACTGCCAAAGGGGTATCGGTACCCATAGAACCAATAGGTTCTTTACCATCCAAAGCCATTGGAGCAATCACTGTTTCTAAATCTTCTTTAGAATAACCAAATGCTTTTTGGTATTTGAAAATTTGATCGTGTTCTAAATGAGTAAACTGAATTCTTGGTTCAGGTAATTCTTCTAAACGAATTTTATATTTGTTTAACCAATCTGCATATGGTTGTTTGCCGCAGATAGATTGTTTTAATTCATCATCGCTGATAATTCTTCCCGCTTCCATATCCACTACAAACATTTTTCCTGGTTGTAGTCTTCCTTTTTCAATCACAGTTGATTGATCAATAGGTAAGGCGCCAGTTTCAGATGCCATTATCACACGATCATCTTTAGTAACGCAATATCTAGATGGTCTTAAACCGTTTCTATCTAAAGTTGCACCAATCATTTTACCGTTGGTAAATGAAATAGAAGCTGGACCATCCCATGGCTCCATGATCGCAGCATGGTATTCGTAAAATGCTTTCTTTACTGGATCCATCAAATCATTTCCATCCCATGCTTCAGGAATCAACATCATCATTACATGAGGTAAACTTCTTCCAGATAAAGTCAATAATTCAATGACATTATCCAAACAAGCACTATCAGATTGCCCTGGTGTTACTACAGGTAAAATCATATCTAATTCTTCCTTGCTAAAATAAGGAGAGAAGAAACTGGATTCATTAGAACGAAGCCAGTTTAAGTTTCCTTGTAAAGTATTGATCTCGCCATTGTGCGCAATATATCGGAATGGCTGAGCCAATTTCCAAGAAGGGAAAGTATTTGTTGCAAAACGAGAGTGTACTAAACCAAAAGCAGTTACTACTCTTTTATCACTCAAATCAGGGAAGTATTCTCTAACCTGATGAGAAGTTAATTGACCTTTATATACAATCACATTTTGTGAAAGAGAGGTCATGTAAAAATCGATAGCTCCTTTCTTGATGGTATTGTTAATGGTATGTGAAGCATAGCTTTTTAAAATAAATAATTTTCTTTCAAAAGCTTCAGCATCCGTAATCAAGTCGGGTCTTTTCACAAAAACTTGTTCCATCAAAGGCTCAACACTTAATGCAGTTGGTCCGATGGTAGATTTGTTTACAGGGACTTTTCTATATCCAATAATTTCAATGCCTAATTTTTCAGCAGCCGTTGCAAAAATTTCCTTACACTCTTCCATAACTCCTTTTTCGGTAGGGAAAAAGATAAAGCCAACACCATATTCGCCATGGCTAGGTAAATGAATAGATTGTTTGGCTAATTCATCAAAGAAAAATTGATGAGGAACTTGTATCATGATGCCCGCGCCGTCTCCTGTGTTCACTTCGCTTCCGCTTGCTCCACGATGCTCCATATTTTCTAAAATGGTGAGTGCATCGCCTACATTTTGGTGTGACTTAATACCTTTTATGCTTGCAACAAAACCAATACCACAAGCGTCGTGTTCATAAGCAGGATCATATAATCCCAATTGCTTTGTTTCTATCATGCTCTTTCAATTAGATTAAACGGATTATTTTCTAGACAGGCGATCTGTGGAAAATTACGAAATAATACTAATTTTTACGAGATATTGTTCAATATAATTATCAACCATTCAA
>CALCEA010000147.1 GCA_937900675.1 uncultured Chitinophagaceae bacterium | reverse complement strand
AAAAAATTAGTGTAAGCGATGAAGATAATTTATTAAAGAGTTGTTTGGTAACAGGTTTTCCTTATCAATATTTAGATTCACCAAACGGTCCTTTACAGATATTTGAAAAATTGATTAGAAAAGCAATTCCTGTTAGAAGATTAGGAAGCGCAGCATTAGATTTATGTTGGACTGCTGCTGGAAGATTTGATGGATTTTACGAACACAAATTGCAAGCATGGGATAGCGCTGCAGGATTTTTAATAGTAGAAGAGGCTGGAGGAAAAGTTACAGATTTAAAAGGGAATGCTTATAATCCTTATCAACCGGGTATTATAGCAACCAATGGAAAAATTCATACCGCTTTACAAAACTTGGTGAACGGCGGAGATTTATAAAAATAAAAAAGAGTAGCATGTCTGAAGAAAGAACAGAAATACAAAACTTAGGAGAGTTTGGATTAATAGACCATCTAACTAAAAACTTTGAAATACAAAATGCATCAACCGTTTTATCTATCGGAGACGATGCTGCAGTGATTGATCATTTTGGAAAACAAACCGTTATAACAACAGATATGTTATTAGAGGGGGTTCATTTTGATTTAATGTATACTCCTTTAAAACACTTGGGTTATAAATCGGTTGTGGTGAACCTAAGTGATATCTATGCAATGAATGCTACACCTACACAAATCACTATTGGTATAGGTTTTAGCAATCGTTTTAGTGTGGAAGCTTTGGAAGAATTTTATTTAGGCGTACAAATTGCTTGTGAAAAATATGGAGTAGACTTGGTGGGTGGTGATACTTGTTCTTCTCAAAAAGGTTTAGTAATTTCTGTAACAGCTATTGGTGAAGTGGCTCCTGATAAATTTATTAAAAGAAGCACAGCAGAGTCTGGAGATTTAATTTGTGTGTCAGGAGATTTGGGCGCAGCATTTTTGGGATTGACTTTAATGGAAAGAGAGAAAAAAATATTTTTAGAAAACCCACAAGTACAACCTAATTTAGAAAATGAAGATTATATAGTAGGAAGATTATTAAAGCCAGATGCAAGAAAAGATATCATTGAACTATTAGAACAAATGGATGTGAAACCCACGGCCATGATGGATATCAGCGATGGTTTAAGCAGTGAGGTATTACACTTGTGCAAACAAAGTGAATTGGGATGTAGAATATATGAAGATAAAATTCCTTTACATGAAGCTACCAAAGCAGCAGCATTTAAATTTGGTTTAGATGCAACTGTGTGCGCGCTGAACGGCGGAGAAGATTATGAATTAATCTTTACCATGAAGCAATCCGACTATGATAAAATTACCCTACAAGAAGAGATCAGTGTAATAGGTTATATGTGTGATAAAGAAGAAGGCACTAAATTAATTACCAAAGGAGGTAATACACATAATATTACTGCACAGGGTTGGAACGCATTTAGCTAGGCTAGATATATTTTAAGTAATTGCCGATCTGCTGATAAACAAAGCAGGTCGGCATTTTCATTTACTTCAATAGTTCCTGTAATGCCTTTTTGTTGCATGACTTTAGCGGGATATAAAGAACACATTTTCACCGCTTCTCCCACATCAATGCCCACCTGTTCCACCAAATTATTTACAGATTTTAATTGCGTTAACGCAGATCCACTAAGGGTTCCAGCAGATTCGTATTTATCTCCCACTAAATAATGTTGATAGAAACCCGTATT
>CALCEA010000146.1 GCA_937900675.1 uncultured Chitinophagaceae bacterium | reverse complement strand
GCTAATCATGAGAACGATAATTTCTCTCATACCACTCCTATTTATGCAACATCTACTTTTACATTCGACTCTACTGAAGAAGGAATGGAAAGATTTAAAAGTGATGATAAAACAAGAATTTACACAAGATGGGGTAACCCAACTTTTACTGCTGCACAAGATGTCATTGCCGCATTAGAATCACATGGAATTAAAAATGCAGACGGAACACCACTTGAATTAATCGCATATTTACATGCTAGCGGACAAGCTGCCATGAGTACTTTATTCTTAAGTAATTTAAGTGCAGGAGATACTTTGATTTCTCATTATTCTTTGTACGGTGGTACACAAGAATTAATGCAAAAAATATTAAAAGAAGCAGGCATTACAACTGTTTTAGTAGATGTGCGAGATTTGACTTTATTAGAACAAACAATTAAAGAAAATCCAAGCACCAAACTAATACACCTTGAAACTCCCGCTAATCCTACCTTACAATGCGTAGATATAGAAGCAATTACAAATATTGCACACCAACATGGCGTAAAAGTTTCAGTTGATAATACTGTTGCGACTCCTTATTTACAACAACCATTTGCATTAGGTGTCGATTTTGTATTTCATTCTGCAACCAAATTTTTAAATGGCCATGGTTCTGCATTACACGGTGTATTATTAGGAAAGGATTTGGAATTTATGAAAACCAAAGTGTGGAAATGGCATGTTTTATTAGGAGGTAATGCAAATGCATTTGACGCATACTTATTAATACAAGGCATGAAAACCTTGGAAGTAAGAATGGATAGACATTGTAGCAATACCAAGAAAATTGCCGATTTCTTGGCACAACATCCAGCTATTGAAAAAGTAAATTATACAGGTCATACAAGTCATCCAGAACATGCAATTGCTTCTAAACAAATGAAACAACATGCACCTCTTTTAAGCTTTGAATTAAAAGGTGGACTAGATGCAGGTAAGAAATTTATTGATGCGTTGGAAGTTTGTACAAGAGCGGTTTCACTAGGTACTGTAGATACATTGGTTTCTCACCCTGCAACAATGACACACTATGGCATTCCAAGAGAAGAGCGCATTAAATATGGAATTACTGATGGTTTGATTAGAATGAGTGTGGGTATTGAAAATTATGAAGATTTGGAAGCTGATTTAACACAAGCTTTAGCTAAAATATAATCCTACATGGACATAATTATTCGCCCCGCAAAAAAAGAAGACTGCAAAAGAATGATGGAGCTCATCCATGAACTAGCAGCCTACGAAAAAGCACCTGAGCAAGTAGTAGTTCCATTTGATCATTTTGTGGAAAGTGGCTTTGGCAAAAACCCCGTTTGGTGGGCATTGGTTGCAGAAGTTAAAGGTGTTGTAGTGGGCATGGCTTTATATTATGTTCGCTACTCCACTTGGAAAGGGCAAAGAATGTATTTAGAAGATTTAATTGTTTCTGAAGATATGCGTGGCAATAAAATTGGCGGGCTATTATTTGATGCACTTATTGAAGAAGCTAAATCAAAAAAATTTGTAGGAATGAATTGGCAGGCTTTGGACTGGAATGAACCAGCACTTAATTTCTACAGAAAATACAATGCAAGTTTTGACCCAGAGTGGGTTAACTTTGCTTTAGATTTCTAATTCAATAAGGTTCTAAATAAATTGGTTTTCTTTTTTCCCAGTGAAGTGGACAAACTTAGCTCAAATCCATTCATTCTCAAGTTAGCCTTGGTCAAAGCATTACTATAAATATCATAGCTAATTCCAAAAGTATATTTATCCATCATCAAACTAATGGTAGGTATGATGGCATCTCCTAACCTCACAAAACATCCAGCATACAAACGATTCACATTTTCACTTCTATATAAAAATGGAATACCCACAGCTCCACCAAAATAAGTTTGAGTTATTTGATTTCTATTACTGTAAGAACCATGAAGAATAAAAGTATAATCCTCAGATAAATACTTCTCAATATTCGTAAAAAAGCTAGTTCTCACTCCATCTGCTTGGTTAATTCCAGTAGAAATATTATCAGGTCTACCATAATAAAATGCATTCGCAGATACTTGAAAAAAGCTTTCCTCACTATAGTAAGTATATAGTGCACCCACATTACCAGCAAATCTTAAAGGAGATGGTTTAAGATTTGAATAATCTGAAGATATAATTGCACCATTGAAATTACCGAAACCATCAAACTGATCCCCAAATCTTAATTTATCTCTATTAATGTAGGTCTGTGCTAATGTTCCTCCCATACCTACTGAAAGACTACTCTTATTTTCTTTATCCAAACTCATATGATAAGCCGTATTCAATGTTAGGTAAGAAGTATTCAACAAACCCCCACCTAATTGATCCGACATTAATTGTATTCCAAGAGCTAAAAAATTATTATTTGCGTCTAAAGTTTTATTTTTTATTCTAGCATCCCATCCTATTACAGATGTTTTATACATTGAATTACCATTCATTAATTGAGATCTTAAATTAGCTTGGATCCGATGATCATACATACCAGAACCAACTGAAGCTGGACTCAAGAACTGCGCAGCAGTATAGGGCTGGGACAATACAGGATCCTGCGCGTTCGATTTTGCACTAATCAAAGTCAAACAAAGTAATATGGTTAATTTAAAGTTCAATTAATTATTTTAAGAGTAATACAGAGCCTGTTTTTCTTTCAATGGATGTTCCCCCACCTGTCTCATTCATTCTAGTGAATTCAGCAATCCATATATACATATCTGATTCTAAAACATTTCCAGAAGGATCTCCCATTTTTTTACCATTCCATCCATCGGCAAAGTTTCTTGATTCAAAAACCATTTGACCTGTTCTATTAAATATTCTGAAATAGGCTAGGTCAGTTACCCTATAATTTTTAATGATGTATAATAGATCATTTGTTCCGTCCAAGTTTGGAGTAAAAGCATTTGGCACTTCAAAAATATAGTTCGTCACCAATGGCTTAATGGTTAATTTTGCAGTATTTAAACTTAACAAATAATTTGAACCTGCACTCAGTGTCCCAATATTAATTGGATAATCTCCTGGATTATTTACTCCTAAATAATTTCTTGATAATGCTCCAGTAAAGGTATCAGGAGCAATTAAGGACGGTGAATTTGTAAAAGTAAAAACAGGATCTGGATCTGTTTCAGTTTTTATTGCGTCATTTGCATTAATATTAACTTTAAGAGGCTTAATATTTCCCTTTATAATTGCAGTTGTACTAGCTAAATAATAATTAGCAGCATCCCCACCAGGGATAATGCTTAATCCCCTCACATTAATATCTTTATTATCCCCAACATTAGGATTATCAAAAGCATCTCCAGTTTTTGATATACTTATATCATCACCAGCTATTTTGTTTATACTTAAATTAAGTCCTATTGTCTTATCTGTGCCATCATAAAATCTATCAGGAATTGACCCAGTAACAGATAAAACCCTAGCCTCTATATTGGCTCTTGGACTTAGCGTCTGAGTGGTTAAACTATAATTACCAGCATCAGTGCCAGTTAAAGCTATACCAGTAACTGTAACTTCTTTATCAGAACCTACATTTTTATTAGCAAAATTTGCCGCTGTCTTTGTTACTGTTAATATATCATTATCTATTCTATCATCCGAAAAACTAACTGTAGCTGAAACAGTTCCATCATATACTTTATTTGTTGCAGTAGCACTTATTGTTAAACTCTTTGCAGTAATATCTGCCTTTGCAGTTGCTGTTGTGCTAGTGAGGGTATAATTACCTGCATCTGTACCTGTTAAAGCAATACCAGTGATGGAAACGGTTTTGCCAATACCAACATTTTTATTTTCAAATATTGCATCAGTTTTTATAACAGTTAAAATATCACCTGACTTTTTATTGTTTATAAATTCAACTTCTGCATTTCTATTGCCATCATAAATCTTAGAGTTTGCAGTTACTGAATAAGTCAAACTTCTTGAAGTAATATTTGCTTTTAAACCATTAATTTGATCTAAACTATAATTTGATTTATCTGTACCTGTTAAACTAACTGCAGTTATAACTTCTTTTTCGGATCCAACATTTTTATCAGCAAAACTACCCTTTTCATCAAAATCAACTACCTCAGTACCTATCATCCCAGTCAATGTACCAGTAATTACAGCATCAGTAAGCCCATCATATACTTTATCTTTTACCGATGCACTAGTGATACTTAAAACTTTAGCAGTAATATTTGCAGTTAATGTAGTTGGTTGAGAAATAGTATAATTATTGCTGGGTTTTTCATATCCAGAAACGGAAACGGCTTTAGCTTCTCCCACATCTTTGGTATCAAAACTAAAAGTTGGAGTACCCACTACAGAAATAATATTATTATCGATTGCTACTAAGCCTTCATAAGCTGCTGTACCAGATATGGTTGCTGATTTAGTTCCATCATATACTTTATTATTTACAGAGATATTTTTAATACCAAGCGCCTTAGGAGTTACTTCTAAATTATTTTCAATTTTTATAATATTATAATTTGGATCTGAACCTCCGCTCAATGTAATGGAGTAAGTGCCAACTCCTGAACTTGTAGTTGCATTCGTTGTTATCGATGGCTCAACACTTGCTCTTGTATCTCCATTCACTAAACCCGTATATCCAAAAGTTAATGCAGGATTTGTTTCACCATACTTCTTAGTTTTTGCATCTGCTGTTATAGTTAACGTTGCTGCATTTACAGTTAATGTATTTGAAACTAAACTTAAATTATAATTTGGATCCAAACCACCACTTAATGTAATCGAATATGTACCAACAGATGAACTATTGGTCGCAGTTGTTCCTACTGTTGGTTCAACACTTGCTCTTGTGTCTCCATTCACTAAACCCGAATATCCAAAAGTTAATGACGGATTTGCCTCTCCATATATCTTGGTTTTTGAAGCAGCAGTTACAGTTAACGTAGCTGCATTTACAGTTATACTTACAGTATTTAAACACTGATTTGAATTTTCATAGGATAAATCAAAGGTTCCAACACTTAGTCCTGATACAACTCCAGATGATGTTACCGTTGCAACTGTAGCATCAGAAGATGTCCAATTAAAGGGAGTTAATGATGTATTAGCTATTGCAGTTATACTTGATCCATATACTAAAGAAGGAGACACATTTATAACTGGTAAAGGATTTACTGTAATTGGTAGTTCAGCTGAATACGTTACAAAAGAAGAATTACCATACAAAGCGTTTCCTCTTGAAACATAATTACTCCCAGAAGCTGTTGTAACATTAGAAAAAATAACTCTGTAATAAAAAACTGTTTGAACAGTTGTGTTTGGACTATATTCAAGATTTTGATAAACATAATTTGAGCCAACAACCATATTTGGAGATACAAATGTATAAAATGAACCTCCTGATAATGGAGTCCATGAAACATGATCAGTTGTAACTTCTACATTAAAATATTTATATCCTATAGTAGGAGCTACAACTTCTGTAAAAACTGAAATTCCTGAACAAACGGTACTTGTAGAACCAGCCATTAAGTTTATACTCTGCCCCATCCCCACTTTACTCAGCGAGATCATCAACACCAAAAGATATATTATCCTACTCTTCAAAATATTCTAAAAATTTTTAATATGAATGGGGTATACCTATTCTAAACATTAACGAAAAAAGCCCCTGGTAATTGTACCAGAGGCTTGTATTGTAATGTTATTTTTAAGTTATGTGGTAAAATCTAATTTACTCCCGCCACTACTGCGTCTTTGTGGATCTTTTGAACCAATCCTTGTAACACTTTTCCAGGCCCTACTTCGGTAAAATTCACTGCACCGTCTGCTACCATCGCTTGAACAGTTTGAGTCCATTTAACTGCACCAGTTAATTGAGCAATTAAGTTGGCTTTGATTTGTGCAGGATCGGTCACTGCTGATGCAACTACATTTTGATATACTGGACAAATGGGAGTGTTGAATGTAGTTGCTTCAATGGCAGCAGCTAATTCTAGTTTAGCGGGTTCCATTAATGGAGAATGGAATGCTCCACCTACTGGTAAAACCAATGCTCTTTTTGCTCCTGCTGCTTTCATTTGTTCGCAAGCAATTTCAATTCCTTTTACAGATCCAGAAATTACTAATTGACCCGGACAATTATAGTTAGCAGCAACTACTACTTCATTATTTTCTTTGGAAACTGTTGCACAAATCTCTTCAACTTTATCATCTGCTAATGCTAATACTGCAGCCATGGTAGATGGTTGCAATTCACAAGCAGCTTGCATTGCTTTTGCTCTGATGCTTACTAATTTTAATGCATCTTCAAAGCTTAATGTTTTATTAGCAACTAATGCACTAAACTCTCCTAAGCTATGACCAGCAACCATATCAGGTTGTACTTCTGGCATAGTTAAATAGGCAACTACTGAATGTATAAATACTGCAGGTTGTGTAACATTGGTTTGTTTTAATTGCTCATCTGTTCCTTCAAACATGATATCGCTAATACGAAATCCTAAAATCTCATTGGCTATTTCAAATAACTGTTTTGCCGTTTCATTTTGCTCGTATAAATTCTTTCCCATTCCAGAAAACTGTGATCCTTGACCAGGGAAAACGTACGCGTGTTTTGACATGTGCTTTTGATTTTTTCAAAAGTACAAAAAAAGGGCGAAGTACCACCTTCGCCCATACTAATCTAACCAAACCCGAACCGTCTTTAATTACTTCTCGTTGATATCAACGTATTGTAAAAATTCCATTTTTGTTTTTTCGTCTTGAAACTTACCACCAAAGAAAGTAGTGATAGTATTAGAACTATCGTCTTTCACACCTCTACTAGAAACACATAAATGCTTTGCATCCATCATCACTGCAACATCTTGGGTTTGTAATACAGTTTGCAAAGCCTTACCTACTTGCATAGTTAAACGCTCTTGTACTTGCGGACGCTTGGAGAAATATTCTACTAAACGATTTAATTTACTTAAACCAATTACTTTACCACTGCTGATATAAGCAACATGTGCTTTACCAAAGAATGGTACAAAGTGGTGCTCACAGTTAGTATAGAAATTGATATTTTTTTCTACCAACATTTCATTGTACTGAAATTTATTTTCAAACAATGTCATGCTTGGCATATTCGCAGGATTCAATCCTTGGAATAATTCTTTTACATACATTTTAGCAACTCTAAGTGGCGTACCTCTTAAGCTATCATCACGCAAATCCATTCCTAAGATTTCCATGATGGCTCTAAAGTGCGGCTCTATAGCAGCAATTTTTTCATCATCTGTTTTTTCAAATGCATCTGCGCGTAAAGGTGTCTCTACTGAGCTTGCTTTGTGTTGATCACCCATCTCTTCGATCAATAGTTCGCTTAAAGAGATTTTTTCTTCTTTAGGCTGGGTAGTCAACATAGTTTCTTTCTGTTTCATACAGTCGAATTTTTAATTCTAATGACTCAGTAATGCGAGGTCTTAATAAATTGTAAATCACAATCGCAATATTTTCAGCAGATGGATTTAGGTTTTTAAAAGCGTCGGTATCTAAGTTTAAATTTTTGTGGTCGAACTTTGAGATCACTTCTTCTTGAACGATGGTACTTAAATCTTTGGTATTAATCACAAAACCTGTGATTGGATCAGGATAGCCAATAACTTGTACTACTAATTCATAGTTGTGACCATGATAATTTGGATTACTACAGGCTCCAAAAACGCGCTTATTTTCAGCATCAGACCAGTCCGGACAAAATAATCTGTGGGCTGCGTTAAAATGCTCTTTTCTAAAAACCGCTACTTTTTCTGACATGTAATAATTTAAGTATCAAAGTTACTACATTAATAACGCTTGGAAATTCATTTTGTTTAATCTTTTTACTAAAAAATTAAACGTTTATGTTTTTAAGGCTGTTTTAGCCGAAATACTCAACAAAAATTCTTGGAGTTTCGTATAATTTAACACAATGCAACTGCACATTGGAGGGTAAATGAGGTGCTAACTGCTCCCATATGGCGATGGCTAGGTTTTCAGTGCTACACATTTTACCTGCCATAAAGGGAACATCTAAGTTTAAATTCTTATGATCTAGTTGATCAATTACGTATTGCTTTATGATGGTGCTTAATTTCTTAACATCATATAAAAAACCTGTTTCTGCATCTGTTTCACCCTTGATGGTTACCAATAGTTCATAATTATGTCCATGCCAGTTCTCATTAGCACAAACACCAAACACTTCTTCGTTCTTCTCTTTAGACCAATTGGGATGGGCTAATTTATGCGCTGCATTAAAATGTTCTACTCTAGTTAAATACACCATTGGTTCGGGTAATTTTTGCAAAGATATAAATTTGATGGAACTTTACCTTATGAGAATCATTATTACTGCTGCAACACATGGCGAATGGATGCCTTGTTTTCAAAAAATCAATCCAGCCTATGTAAAGTTAAACAAGCGATTCTCTGTGGGTTTTCATGAATCTGGCGTGGGACTTTTAGCATCCAGTGTTTCTTTGATGAAAATGTTTGTGCAAGAAACGCCTAGTTTAATAATTCAAGTGGGTGTAGCTGGAAGTTTTGATAAAAAAATTCCTTTAGGTAAAGTATTCGCGATTAAAGATGACTTTGCTGGAGATATTGGCGTGTATGAAAAGAAAACATGGAAGGATTTATTTGATTTAAAATTAGATCAACCCAATGATGCACCTTATGAAAAAAAATCTTTACCTAATCCTTTCTTGAATCAATTTAATTTATTGAAACTGCCCACTAAAAAAGCAGTTACAGTGAATACCATTTCAACAAGCAAAGCAGCGATTGATTTATATAGTGTTAGATATAAAGCCAGTATTGAATCTATGGAAGGTGCAGCACTTCATTATATAGGAAGAGACTTACATATTCCTTTTATACAATTGCGCGCAGTGAGTAATTATGTTGGAGAAAGAGATAAGAGCAAATGGAAAATGCGGGATGCAATTTATAATTTGAATGAAACCTTATTACAATACTTAGATGCATTGCATAAAATAGCTTAAGATGCCAGTAATTGATTTGGGATTTTCTCCCTGCCCTAACGATACTTTTATTTTTGATGCATTGGTGAATCAAAAAATAGACACCAAGGGATACACATTTAATATTCATTTAGAAGATGTGCAAACCTTGAATGAATGGGCATTAGCGGGAAAACTACCTTATTCAAAAATTAGTTATGGCGTTTGGCCATTATTAAAAGAGCAATACCAATTATTAAAAAGCGGTGGCGCTTTAGGCAAAGGAGTTGGACCATTATTAATTTATAAAGACCAACAACCCGACGCAGCTACTATGAAAGTGGCAATACCTGGGGTAAACACAACCGCAAATTTATTATTTAGTTTGGCTTTCCCAAATGCAAGCAACAAAATCTTTTTAGTATTTAATGAAATTGAAGACGCAGTATTATCTGGCAAAGTAGATGCAGGCGTCATTATACATGAGAATAGATTTACTTATGCGCAAAAGGGATTGAAAAAATGGATGGACTTAGGTACCTATTTTGAAGAAACATTTAATGCACCCATTCCATTAGGAGGCATCATCGCTAGAAAAGATCGTGATCAAAACGAGATATCCATCATTGATACATTGATTAAAGAAAGTGTTGAATACGCTTTTAAAAATAGTTACGATACCTTACCTGAATTTGTGAAATGCCATTCACAAGAAATGTCAGAACAAGTAATGCGTCAACATATTGATTTATATGTAAACGATTTTAGCATAGATATGGGTACACAAGGAGCTAATGCTATTGCAGCTTTAGAAAAAGTTTACTCATCTTTCAATGCAGCAGAATAAGCTTTCAACACTCTTTCTCTAGCTACTTCATGCACCACAATAGGTTTGGGATAATCCAAGCTATCTAATTCAGGCACCCATTTGCGGATATACTTTAATTCTTTATCAAACTTCTCTGTTTGTAATCTTGGATTGAAGACTCTAAAATAAGGCGCTGCATCACATCCACTTCCACTAGCCCATTGCCATCCTCCATTATTAGCAGCTAAATCAAAGTCCAATAGTTTTTGTGCAAAATATTGCTCGCCCCATCTCCAATCAATTAATAAATGCTTGGTTAAAAAACTTGCTACAATCATTCTTACACGATTATGCATAAAACCTGTTGCATTTAATTCACGCATGCCGGCATCTACAATCGGATAGCCTGTCTTGCCTTCACACCAAGCTTTAAATTCAGCTTCGTTATTTCGCCATTGGATAAAATCATATTTTGGCTTAAAGGATTTTCCTTGAGCAATATGGGGGAAATGCCAAAGGATCATATGATAAAAATCTCTCCAAATTAATTCATTGAAAAAAGTGCTATTCAAATGCTGTGTTTCCAAAGCCAGTGTTCTTGCAGAGATGGTTCCAAATCTTAAGTGCACACTTAAATGAGTGGTACCCTCTAATGCTGGAAAATCTCTTTGCTCTGAATATTTTTTGATAAGCCCCTCTTGGTATTTCATGGGAGGGATGACCAAGTCAGTTTTAGAAAAACCAATCTCTTTTAAACTAGGTAACTTAAAAGGCTTGCTATCTAAAAAATAATCCAATAGTTTTTCTGAAGGATGTTTTTTAGGGGTTTGCTTTGCCCAAGTGGCTCTCCATTTATTGGCATATGGGGTATAAACGGTGTAAGGCTTTCCATCATCTTTGATCACTTCGTCCTTTTCAAAAATCACTTGGTCTTTGAAATGATGAAAACTGGCTCCCTTGGATGCTGCCAATTTTTCAATGGCCTCATCCCTTGCATTGGCTTTTGGACCATAATCGTGATTGGTATAAACTGACTGGATATTAAATTCCCCAAATAGCTTTTCAAAAACCTCCAATGGCTTCCCGTAACGAACCCATAAAGTCTTCCCTTTGGGTACCAATTCGTCCTGTAATCTGGTTAAAGTTTGATGGATAAAATCCACCCTTCTATCTGCCGTATCTTCTAATTGATCCAAAATGGTTTTGTCAAAAATGAAAATAGGAAGCACCTGATGCCCCCCTAATTTAGCTTGGTATAAAGCATGGTATAAACCCACATTGTCCTGCCACCTTAAATCCCTTCTAAACCAAAAAACCGAGATTGCCTTTTTCATATTTTGTTTAACAATTTAAAGCATAAATAGTTGGGTTTTATAGTTAATTTTAACCCATGCAAATTCAAGAAATTATTCATTCTTTAGAGCAATGGGCTCCATTAGACTTTCAGGAATCTTATGATAATTCGGGCTTAATCAGTGGCAATCCAAGCCAAGAATGTACCGGCGTCTTGTGTTCTTTAGACTGTACAGAAGCTGTTATTGACGAAGCGATTGCCAAGGGATGTAACTTAATTGTAAGCCATCATCCTATAATTTTTAAAGGAGTTAAACAACTGAATATCAATCATTTTATAGGTCGTACTTTAATTAAAGCTATAAGTAACAATATTAGCCTTTATGCCTTCCATACTAACCTAGACAATGTGATCGATGGGGTGAATAAAAGCCTAGCTGATCAACTTCAGTTAACCAATCGAAAAATATTAGCCTCTATTCCTGGAAAATTTGACCAAAATGGTCAACCCATTGGAGCTGGTATTGTGGGCGAGCTTCCATTAGAAACCGAAGCTGGGTCTTTTTTACATTGGGTGAAAGAGAAATTTCATTTATCTGTTTTAAAGCATACTCCTATTGTTAATAATCAACTGAAAACCATTGCCTTATGTGGTGGTAGTGGAAGTTTTCTCATAGATATTGCAAAACAGCAAAAAGTAGACTGTTTTATCACTAGCGACCTTAAATATCACGAGTTTTTTGAGGCTGATAATCAACTACTTTTGGTGGATATAGGACATGGGGAGAGTGAACAGTATGTTCCTGACCTAATTGTTGCTTATTTAAGCATTAAATTCCCTACCTTTGCCGTCCTCCGATCATTGGTGAATACCCAACCGGTAACTTATCTTAAATAAACTTGAAATATGGCATCAGTCAAAGACTTTTCAGTAGAAGAAAAATTAGTGAATCTTTACCGTCTTCAACGCGTTGATAGCAGTATCGATCAAATCGAAATCTTACGCGGTGAATTACCGATGGAAGTGAAAGATTTGGAAGACGAGGTACAAGGTTTAGTGAACAGACAAACAAGAATTGAAGAAGAGATTAATGGTATTACTGAGTTCATCGAAGACAAGAAAGCAGCAATCAAAGAAAGCGAAGCTTTATTGGCTAAATATGAGCAACAAAGTGATAATGTAAAGAACAATAGAGAGTTCGAAGCAATCAATAAGGAAATTGAAATGCAAGGCTTAGAGATCAAATTAGCCGAGAAGCATATTCGTGATGCGAACGAAGAATTAGCGGAGAAAGTGAAAGCTTTAGAGAACGCTAAGAAAAACATTGCTACTAAAGAAGGTGTTTTAACTCATAAGAAAAGTGAATTAGAGAAAATCATTGCTGATACAGAAATTGAAGAGAAAGAATTGAGATCAAAGAGCGAAGAAGCTAGAACTCATATCGATGAGCGTTTATTGTATAGCTATGATAGAATCAGAAATAGCTACAGAAATGGCTTAGCTGTGGTAGCTGTAGAAAGAGATGCTTGTGGTGGATGTTTCAACTCTATCCCTCCTCAGCGTCAAAGCGAGATTCGTTTACACAAGAAGATCATTGTTTGTGAAAACTGTGGTCGTATCTTGGTAGAATCTGAGATGGCAGAAAAGGACAACAAATAGTATTACACTATTAAAATATTCCCAGAAAGGGTAGCCTAACAGCTACCCTTTCTTTATTTTTACACCATGAGAAGATTGCTGTTGATGATGGCCCTATTGGCATACCTAAAAAGTACGGCTCAATTAAATTATACCTGGAATGATCGAACTCAATCCATTTATGAATCTATCACTTCTCTTAGAATCCCTGAAGCCAGAAAATGGATTGCCTCAGACAAAAAAAACAATCCAACTAATTTATCCTACCCTCTTTTAGAAAGCTATGCAGATTTTTATCAGTTATTCTTAAATGAGAACACACAGGAATACAATCAGCTTTACCCCAATTTCAAGAGAAGAATTGAACTATTAGAGACAGGTCCTCAGAACTCCCCTTATTATTTATATAGTTTAGGATTAGCTCATTTGCATAAATCATTGGTGGCTATCAGATTTGATAAGAACTGGGAAGCAGCATTAGATTTTAGAAAAGCCTATTTGAACTTTAAAGAGAATAAAAGAAAGTATCCAAAGTTCACACCTAATGATGTCTACTTAGGCATTTTAACTACAGTGATTGGTACTATTCCAAAAGGATATCAATGGATGGCAAATGTATTGGGCTTATCTGGCAAAATAAGCGATGGCAATGCCATGGTCTTAAGATATTTAAACAGTAGAGATGAATTGAGTGAAAGGGCGAGAAACGAGGCTTTATTGGTATACCCTTATTTGATTATGAATTTCGAAGGCAATAAAGAAAAGACCTTTGATTATATTACAAAGAACAATTACGATTTTAAAAACAATCAGATGCATGC
>CALCEA010000145.1 GCA_937900675.1 uncultured Chitinophagaceae bacterium | reverse complement strand
CTGCTGCAGCATCACTTGGTGAGATGGGATATAAAGTAAAAGCATTTTGTTTTCAAGATAGCCCTCGTCGTGCACACTCTATTGCTGCACAAGGTGGAATTAACGCTGCTAAGAATTACCAAAATGATGGTGATAGCGTTTTCAGACTTTTCTATGATACTATTAAAGGTGGAGACTATAGAGCTCGTGAGGCGAATGTGCATCGTTTAGCTGAAGTGAGTGCAAATATTATTGACCAATGCGTTGCACAAGGTGTTCCTTTTGCTCGTGAATATGGTGGATTATTAAGTAATAGAAGTTTTGGTGGTACACAAGTACAAAGAACTTTCTATGCTGCTGGTCAAACAGGACAACAACTATTGATTGGAGCATACCAAGCTTTAGAACGTCAAGTAGCATTGGGTAATGTGCAAATGTTTGCACGCCATGAAATGTTAGATGTGGTTAAAGTGGATGGTAAAGCAAAAGGTATTATTGCTCGTAATTTAGTTACTGGTGAATTAGAAAGACATTTTGGATATGCAGTATTATTATGTACTGGTGGATATGGTAATGTATTTTACTTATCAACTAATGCAATGGGTTCAAATGTAACTGCTGCATGGAAAGCACATAAGCAAGGAGCATTTTTTGCGAATCCTTGTTTCACTCAAATTCACCCAACTTGTATTCCAGTGAGTGGAGATCATCAATCTAAATTGACTTTGATGTCAGAGTCTTTAAGAAATGATGGTAGAATTTGGGTTCCAAAAAAACAAGGTGACGATAGAAAACCAAACGATATTCCAGAAGAAGAAAGAGATTATTATTTAGAGCGTCGCTACCCTGCTTTTGGTAACTTAGTTCCAAGAGATGTGGCGTCAAGAGCTGCTAAAGAAAGATGTGATGCTGGATATGGTGTGGGTACCTCTAAGCAAGCAGTTTACTTAGATTATGCTGCTGCGATTGAAAGATATGGTAAAACAGAAGTAAGCAAAAAAGGTTTAAGCAATGTTAGCCATGATCAAATTATCGCAATGGGTAAAGAAGTTGTAAAAGAAAAGTATGGCAACTTGTTTGATATGTATGCAAAGATCACAGGAGAAAATCCATACGAAGTTCCAATGAGAATTTATCCAGCTGTGCACTATACTATGGGTGGATTATGGGTAGATTATGAATTACAAACAACTGTACCAGGTTTATATGCATTAGGTGAAGCTAACTTTAGTGATCATGGTGCCAACCGTTTAGGTGCAAGTGCATTGATGCAAGGTTTAGCAGATGGTTATTTTGTAATTCCTTATACATTGGGTAATAATTTAGCAGACGAAATTTACAACGCACCTATTCCAACTACACACCCTGCATTTGAAGCGGCTGAAAAAGCTGTTGCAGAAAGAATCCATACTTTAAAGAACATTAATGGTAAACAATCCGTTGAAAGTTTCCATAAGCGTTTAGGTAAGATTATCTGGGACAAATGTGGTATGGCTAGAAATGCAGAAGGATTAAAGCAAGCTATTGCAGAAGTTCAAGCATTGAAAAAAGAATTCTGGAGTGATGTTAGAATTCCTGGTGATATCAACGAATTCAATCCTGAATTAGATAAAGCAAACCGTGTGGCTGACTTTATTGAATTAGGAGAGTTAATGTGTATTGATGCATTAAACAGAGAAGAAAGTTGTGGTGGTCACTTTAGAGAAGAATACCAAACACCAGATGGTGAAGCATTAAGAGACGATGAGAAATTTATGTATGTAGCAGCATGGGAAGCTAAAGCAGAACATGAGTGGCAATTACATAAAGAAGAGTTGAAGTATGATGTTATCAAACCTTCTCAAAGAAACTACAAATAATAAAGACCCATTTAATTAACAGATAACTTTTAAGATATGTCACATAAAGAATTGAATTTAAAACTAAAAGTATGGCGCCAAAAGAATGCTAACACAGCGGGTGCTTTCAAAACATACGAAGTGAATGGCATCTCAGATGAAATGTCATTTTTAGAAATGTTGGATGTTTTAAATGAAAAATTAATTACTGAAGGAGACGAGCCAGTTGCTTTCGACCATGATTGTAGAGAAGGTATTTGTGGTATGTGTTCTTTGTATATTGACGGTAAGCCTCATGGTCCATGGCAGGCTAATACAACTTGTCAATTGCACATGCGCGCCTTCAATGACGGAGACACTATTACAATCGAACCATGGAGAGCGAACTCTTTCCCTATAGTAAAAGATTTAACTGTTGACAGAAGTGCATTTGATAGAATCATTCAAGCAGGTGGATATATTAGTGTAAATACAGGTAATGCTGTAGACGGTAATAGCTTGCCTATTGAAAAAGAAAAAGCAGATGAAGCGTTTGCATCTGCCATGTGTATTGGTTGTGGCGCTTGTGTTGCTGCATGTAAAAACAGCTCTGCAATGTTATTCTTAAGTGCTAAGGTTTCTCATTTGGCATTATTACCACAAGGTGCACCTGAGAGAAAATCTCGTGTATTAAACATGGTAGCTCAAATGGATAAAGAAGGTTTTGGTTCTTGTACCAATACTGGCGCTTGTGAAGCAGCTTGTCCAAAAGAAATCTCTATTGCAAATATTGCTAGATTGAATAAAGAATACTTAGGTGCAAGCTTAACTTCAGAATAGTTATTGCTCAATGGCGAACACCTATTTTCAGTTCAAAAAATTTATCGTGCATCAGGAGCATACTTCAATGAAAGTATGTACTGATGCATGTTTATTTGGTGCATGGTCTATTCAAAAAGAAGCCTTACAAAAAGCAGGTTCTGTTTTAGATATTGGAACGGGTACTGGTTTATTAAGTTTGATGGTGGCACAAAAAAATGACCACGGAACCATCACTGCAGTAGAAATTGAACCCAATGCAGCAAAACAAGCATTTTCAAATTTTGCATTAAGTGATTGGAAAGAAAGATTATCTGTAATCAACTCCTCTATTCAAGATTATACATCATCTTATACTAATCAATTTGATTGCATTATTTCTAATCCACCTTTTTTTGAAACTGATTTACCCTCTCCAGATAATAATAAAAATTTAGCGGCACATAGTGCTGCACTTCCCTGGGAAACATTTGCTTCAGTAGTATCCAAACTACTTAGCAATCAGGGATTGTTTTTTGTGATCATCCCTTCTATACGTGCATATACCATGCAAAAACTAATGGAAGCGAATGGCTTGCAATTAATAGAAGAAACCACTGTATTTAATAAAGAAAAGCAATTGCCTTTTAGAAGTTTTTTACAATTTAAAAAAACTGCAGAAAAGCCAACTAGTATTGAAAGAAATAAGTTGTATATCAAAGGCCCTACCAATGAATATACAGATGCATTTAAAAGCTTACTAAAAGAGTATTATTTACAATTTTAGTGTTGAGCGTATTCGGCTAAGTAATTAAAATACTCAGTTAACTTGCCTTTATTAAGCATCGTAGCTTTTTCAATAATTGGATTGCCTCCTTTAACTAAATCGCCTAAAACATATTTGATTAATTGTTCACCAAAAAATCGGCTAGCATCTCTAGGCAATTCATTAGGTAAATTACCCACTGCCATGATATCTACACAATTGTAATTATAGGGATTACATTTTTCACAAGAATCTAACTGCACACCATAAATTGGATCATCTGAAGTAGCATCGCCTAAATTACATGGAACACTTCCAAAAGCATCATCGGTGATATCTGCAATGGTTGTAAGTACCGAATTTTCATCCTTCAACTCTTCCAATGTAAATAATGGAGGAATTCCTTTTTCCCAATACACACCATTCATTAAAATTTTTGCATGAGGCAAATATTCTTTAAAAAGACATTCGTATGCTTCAGGATGATTATGAAAATTATTTCTTTCATAAGAACCATTGTCTTTTCTTTTGTATAAATCTTTTCCTTTTAAGTGCACATATACTGGATAAGGATAAGTTCTTGTCTTAAATTCATCAGGCTCTACTTGTTGTACATCCATTAAGTTCATGATTTCCAAAATACCATGAGCTACCCTTCCAGAACCAGTAACTGCTATTTTAATTGGAGGCAATTTTAAACCAAAATAAGTATGAATTAACTCCATATAATCTTTCACATCTTTCACCCTACCCAATGAAAACTCTTTGGTTCTATTGCCATAAGCCATAATACCATTATGGGCACCAACAATTCCTGCAAAAAATCCAAATCCAATTAATCTTTGGCCATCTTCATGTTCTAAACATTCATAATCAATGAGGGTTATTTGTTTATCCATCATTGCATGAAACAACCCTTGATTAAAAGATTGAGCCTTTTTGGTATGCGAAAAGAATAAATAAGTTTTGTTTGGAATTAACTGAGTTTTTGGAACTTCTTTAATCCCAAATAAAATATCTGCTGAAGAAATATCCTCCACCACTTTTATACCCTCTCTTTGGTACTCTATATCTTTATAACATCTAGTAGCTGAAGACTCTACCAAAATATCCCAATCAGGATGTTGCTCTAACAACCACTTACATTGCTTTGGGGTTAATGCCACCCTGTTGTCACTGGGAACTTTTCCCTCTTTAATAAGGCCTAGTACCGGCATTTTGGTAATTTTACACAATATACGAAATTAGACAATGAATTATTTTGAATTATTTGGGCTTCCTATTGGTTTTCAAGTAGATACGAACAAATTAAGGGCAGCTTTTATGGACATCCAAAGAGCATCCCATCCTGATAAATTTGCTCAAAGCAATTCATATGAGCAAGATGAGGCTTTGGAAAGATCTGCTTTAGCCAACAAGGGATTCTCCCTTTTGAACAATAAAGACCAAATAATGCCCTATGTTTTAGAATTGAAAGGGATTATTGATGCGGATGAGAAATATGTATTATCCCCCGATTTTTTAATGGAGATGATGGAATTGAATGAGGCATGGATGGAAGCAGATGATGAAACAGCCAAACAAAGCATTTTAAGTCAAATTAAAGCCATACAAGATGAAATCTTGGAACCTATTAAAGGCTATTTGGAAATGGATCAAATCGATTCTATTTCCCAAGAAGCAATGCTGCAAATAAAAGAGTATTATTATAAGAAAAAATACCTCGATCGTATTTTGGCAGAATTCCGCTGATAGCGTAATATTGCATCCCGCTGAGCACATAGGTGCAAAATGCCCAGATGGCGGAACTGGTAGACGCGCTAGACTCAAAATCTGGTTATCGCAAGGTAGTGCAGGTTCGATTCCTGTTCTGGGCACAAACCCTGTCACGAAAGTGACGGGGTTTTTTAATGCGAGAGCGTTTCGAGCTCGCTCGAATAAGCTTGAGCGTTATAAAACTCAAGCAGCTGCGGAGCAGTTGCGAAAGGGTTTGGGTACGCCCGCCATTTAGGAAGTCAGCGCCAGCTGACAGTCCTGTGCAAGCTGACAGTCCTGCAAACACAAAAAAAAACCCCCAATTTCTTGAGGGTTATTCTATACATTCTAGGATTCAATTATTTCAAATCAAATCTATCTAAGTTCATTACTTTATTCCATGCAGCTACAAAGTCATGTACAAATTTTTCTTTTGCATCATCACAAGCATACACTTCAGCTAAAGCGCGTAATTCAGAATTTGATCCAAAGATTAAATCAACTCTTGTTCCAGTAAATTTAAGTTTACCAGAAGCACGATCTACTCCTTCAAAAATTCCTTTTGTTGCACTCTCTTTCCAAGTTGTACTAAAGTCAATTAAGTTATTGAAGAAATCGTTGCTTAAAGTTTCAGGCTTATCTGTGAATACCCCATGCTTAGAACCATCATAGTTTGTATTCAATACACGCATCCCTCCTACTAAAACTGTTAATTCAGGAGCAGTTAAAGTTAATAACTGAGCCTTATCAATTAACATTTCTTCTGGAGATACAAGTGTTCTTGCTTTGATATAATTTCTGAATCCATCAGCGATTGGTTCCAATACTGCAAAAGATGCAACATCTGTTTCAGCTTCTGAAGCATCAGCTCTACCAGCAGTAAATGGAACTTTAATATCATGACCAGCATTTTTAGCTGCTTTCTCAATAGCTGCAACACCACCCAATACAATAAGATCTGCCATTGACACATGCTTAGCACCTGCATTAAATGCTTTTTGAATTGCTTCCAATGCATCTAATACTTTAGTTAATTGCGCAGGATTATTTGCAGCCCAATATTTTTGAGGAGCTAATCTAATTCTTGCACCATTCGCACCACCTCGTTTATCAGATCCACGGAATGTAGATGCAGAAGCCCATGCAGTTGAAACTAATTCACTAATAGTTAAACCAGCTGCTAAAATTTTTGATTTTAAATCAGCGATATCTTTATCGTCAATATTTGATTTAGTTGCATCTGAAATTGGATCTTGCCAGATTAACACTTCAGAAGGCACTTCTGGTCCAGTGTAACGAGAACGAGGTCCCATATCACGGTGTGTTAATTTAAACCAAGCTCTTGCAAATGCGTCTGCAAACTGATCTGGGTTTTCATAAAATCTTTTAGAGATAGGTCCGTATGCTGGATCAAATCTTAAAGCTAAGTCAGTTGTTAACATAGTTGGCGCATGCTTCAAGCTTGGATCATGCGCATCAGGCACTGTACCAGCGCCTGCACCAGCTTTTGGCTTCCATTGATGTGCACCTGCTGGACTCTTAGTTAATTCCCACTCGTATCCGAATAAGTTCTCGAAATAATTATTGCTCCATTGAGTAGGTGTAGTTGTCCAAGCACCTTCTAAGCCACTTGTAATAGTATTTATGCCATTACCAGAACCCATGGTATTTTTCCAACCAGTTCCTTGCTCTTCAATACTTGCACCAGCTGGTTCTTTACCAACATATTTTCCTGGGTCACCTGCTCCGTGTGTTTTACCAAAAGTATGACCTCCTGCAATTAAGGCAACAGTCTCTTCATCATTCATGGCCATTCTTGCAAATGTTTCACGAATGTCTTTTGCAGAAGCAATTGGATCAGGATTACCATTAGGTCCTTCTGGATTCACATAAATTAATCCCATTTGCACAGCCGCTAATGGATTTTCTAAATCTCTATCTCCAGTATATCTTTTATCACCTAACCACTCACGCTCTTTACCCCAATACACATCTTCTTGTGGTTCCCAAACATCTACTCTACCGCCAGCAAAGCCAAAAGTTTTAAAGCCCATTGATTCTAATGCACAGTTACCTGCTAAAATCATCAAATCGGCCCAAGACAATTTCTTACCATATTTCTTTTTAATTGGCCATAACAATAAACGCGCTTTATCTAAATTGGTATTATCAGGCCAGCTATTTAATGGAGCAAATCTTTGCATACCTGCACCTCCACCACCTCTACCATCTGTTGTACGATAAGTACCAGCACTATGCCATGCCATTCTAATAAAGAAAGGTCCATAATGTCCATAATCCGCAGGCCACCAATCTTGAGAAGTGGTCATTAAATCATAGATATCTTGTTTTAAAGCTTTATAATCAATAGAATTGAACTCTTTTACATAATCAAAAGAGCTATCCATTGGATTTGTCAAATTAGAATGTTGACGAAGAATGTTTAATCTAAGCTGATTAGGCCACCAATCTTGGTTTCTTGTGCCATTGCCAGCACTACTTTGAGTTGGGGTAGCAGTTGCGCCTGTAAAAGGGCATTTAGCTCCATCTTTAGACATGTTTTCCATATTCAATTAATTGTTTTTGATACGATTATAGGTAAAAATAGAAGATTATTCCCACCATTATTTACATAACAAGGAAAATTATAAATTGTTTGAACTTAATGGGTAAAAAAGCTAGTTTCCTCCAACAATTTTGGAAGTACTTCGGTATAAGTAATTGCTGTAAATATGCCTTCTTGCAAATCTATCAGGGGTGTCTGAATTTACTAGTTTTACATAGATCGCTTTGGGAACACCATAATATTCATATTCGTTACCATCAGAAAAAACCACACGCAATATTTCAGACTTAAATTCAAAGTCATCAATACTCGCATCATTTATAGTAGCAGTATATTCAGTTAGTGTAGCTTCATGTGTTTCTGGATGAACGCTCACCAAGAAATGATAAGAAGCAATCAATTTTGTAGACTTCTCTTCTGCCATTTTCTTTGACTCCTCACTATCCTGAAATTTATCAGGATGCCATTCCATCATGATCTTTCTATATACTTTCTTTAGATCACTTAAAGTAGCTTTATCATCCACTCCTAAAATTGCTCTATGTCTTTCAATTCTCTTCATAAATTGGTCAATAAGGCGCGAAGATATACAATTAAACCTACTGCACACTCATCTTGTATACTGTTTTACTTTTATACAGTTGCCCTGGCTTTAAAATAGTTGATGGGAAATTTTGTTGATTAGGCGAATTAGGAAAATGTTGCGTCTCCAAACAAAGAGCATGATGCTTAAGTAAAGTAGCACCTGTTTGATCTTTGAATTTACCATCCAAAAAATTACCAGAATAAAATTGCAAACCTATTTCAGTTGTACTTATTTGCATTTTTCTTCCAGATACATTATCATAAAGTTCTGCAATTTCAGAAAGCTGATTATTCTTTTTAGAAAGCACCCAATTGTGATCATAACCACCCTCTACTTTATTGATTCTATCACCAATTAAATATGATTTTGTAAAATCAAAGGGTGTGTTTTTTACATTTTCAATTATACCTGTTGGAATTAATCCATTATCTACTGGTGTATAACCCTCTGCCTTGATTTGTAATGAATGATTTAATATGGTTTGATTAAAATCACCAGATAAATTAAAATAAGAATGATTGGTTAAATTAACTGGAGTTGACTTGTCAGTAGTTGCTTTATATTCAATAATTAATTCATCGGCATTAGAATAACTATAAGTCACATCTACATTTAAATTACCCGGATACCCTTCTTCACCATCTTTACTCATATAATGCAATTTGATACTAGAATCATTTAAGATAGTTGAAGTCCAAATAACTTTATCAAAACCTTTAATACCTCCATGTAAATGGTTTTCTCCATTGTTCGTAGCTAATTGATAATATAAATTATTCAATGTAAACTTTCCTTTAGAAATTCTATTTCCATATCTACCAATTAATGCGCCAAAATATGGAGGATCTTGTAAATAATTTGCTAAACTATCTAATCCAACTACCACAGAAGATAGTTCACCTTTTCTATCTGGCACTGTCCAATTAGTTACAACACCCCCATAATTGGTAATTTTTACATAATGCCCTTTTGTGTTAGAAATGGTAAAAAGTTTTATCGGAGTATTTTGAATCACTCCATAATTAGTTTCTACAATATGTTGTTTATAATTCTTCTTTAATTTGTCAGCAAGTACTTTTATGAAATATCCTCCAACAACACTCCTTGCTTGAAATCCTATTTGTTTAGCATTTAAAGTTTCATGCCAATCACTCAATGGAACTCTAGAGCTTGTATTTAAAGCATATTTATATACAGGAATAATTAAAGATTTAAAATCTTTCTCATTGTTAGTTAAACTTGCTGTCCATAATATCCAATCTGATTTTGTATAAGTTCTTCTACTATCAAGTGGCAACCCATACTCATTTTGTTTAGTCAAATAATAGGCAATTTCTTTTTTATAAACAGACTCTGGGAATAAATGATATCCCAATATTTTATCCCAGATTAAATTATATTTTTGGCTCCAGGTATTTTTATCATTATAGGTTAAAGCAAAATGATCTCCAGCATCTGCTAATTTTTGCCATTTTTTAGCATAATCATCTGCCATAGAATGATATTTTATTGCTACTTCTTTTTTACCAATCATATCTGCCATCATTGCATACGATTTAATCCCTACAATAGCTTTTATGGCAAGATTAGCATTTCTAGCCAAATGACCAGCAAAATCATCTGTGCAAAGTTGATTTGCAGGATCTAAACCTTCCTTCTCCAAAAATTTAACCCATGTGGTTAAACTTTCCCAATGTTTTGATGCATATCTGCCTGAATGCTCTATAGAACAAATGGCTCCGGCAAGAATGATCATATTGCCTGATTCTTCAACTGGCATTCCTTCTGGATAGGTTTGTCCATTGGCAATTGGATAAGTTCCTAAGTCATGAGCTGCATAAGGTTGTTTATACAAGCCACTTTTTTCACTAAAATAGAAAATGCCATTTAACATCCCTTTTAATAAATCAGGATTATAAATCAAATAAAGTGGAGCAGAAGGATAAGTTACATCAACAGTATTAATACTTCCATTAGAAAAATTTTCTTTTGACAAAAATAACAAATCACCATTTTGAGTACTTTTAACTAGACTATGTGCTGCGACAGACTGTCTATATGCCATGATACAAAGTTCTGCATACTCTTTTCCTCCTGATGCATTTGCTTCATCCCAAATTTTTCTATCCCAAAGAGCACATTGATTAATTACTTTAGTATACTCATTTTGAGCACGAAGCAATAATTTATCCATAGTAATTCCTTTTTCCAGTTTCCACCATGGCTTTAAATTCTCTTTAAAATATTGAACATCATACAATTGGTCATAACCAATCATTAAAACATGTGAAACTTGCATATTATTAACAAGCTCCTCATTGAATAGCGTTGTTAAATCATAATCACTGCCTTCAGTTGATGATTTTAAGACAAATTGTTTGGCTTCTTTTATAGAAGATGCTATATAACCATATCCCCAATCAACCCTTAAATTATCTCCTGATTTTTTAAGAATGGGCTGTTCTATAGAACCAACTTTTAATATAGATAGATTATCTAATTGATACTGTTTGGCCTCAACTTTCTGATCAGGGGTATTTACAACAAAATTACTAGACGCACTTATCTTAAATTGTACTTTGTGACTCTTTCCATCGTTAGATTTAGAAGACACTTTAATGTAAGTAATTGGCCTTGATAGTAAATTAAGATTATTAATAATTAATGGTGAAGTGAATGTAATAAACACATCAACATTACCACATAGAAATTGATACTTAGATTGAGTAGCAGTTATTTCAATACTTTTTTGTAATGCTTCTTTCGAATTATTTTTTCCAATAAGTGAATAAGTAACTCCATCAACTTTAATCTCACCATGTAATGCGTTTTCTGCACCGGTCCAATGTTTGGTATTTTGACTATTTAAAGTATCGCTAAAAGACCAGATACTAAAATATGGATTATGGGTAATTAAAGGATATGCAGGTGCTTTGGAAACCTGCGCATGTATCCATCCTGTATTCATAAAAATCAATACAGTAGTTGTAAAATGTTTTAATAATTTCATATAAATTAATTTTTTAAGATTCTAACTCCAAATACCCTACCTGCTGTTTTACCATGATTGGCTAATATGGTTACTTTAATACTCTTATTGGTTTCAATGATAGGCAAAGGATATTCCACATCATAGAATCTACTAGTAATACCACCCTTCCAATCAACCGTAGTTAAATACTGATCATTCAATAAAATATCAAATTTTCGGTCTTTGTCATCCCCTATATAAGTTAATAGTAAGCTGCATTTTTCATGAGCAACCTGTTTCATGTAAAACTGAAAATGATTATTCAATCTTGCTTCTCTTCCCATTCTTCCAACCGCATCACTTACATAAGATTTTTCAGTGGCTATTAATTGATGATCTCTTTCAGGCTGCATCTCGCCAATCCTGAACTGATCAATAGTTCTTTCTTCAATTTTTTGAACTCTTATTTTTTCTGCCTCATATTCTTTTTCTTTTAGTACCCATTCTGCTGCAGTGAATTTATCCCAGTATACACTATAATAATCATCATTAATTGCAAACAATGGCATCATTTGAACATCCTTGGGCTTCCCAATGGCATTCCATTTAAAAAGCAGGGCGTCTTGACTAGTTTTATTAATCTTATTTAAGGGATTTGCATCCATAATTACTGGTGTTCCAAATACAGGATCTGGCATTGATTTGCCTAAATTACCAGCTAGCACAACAGGCCCATACAAAAAGGCAATTCTATTTTCATTATCTGGCATTGATTCAGTATACAGATGCATTTCAAATTCTATCGTTAATGCATCATTGTTTTTCCATTGTCTATTCACTATCAAAAAGCCATTTTCATCTTGGGTATTTGTAAAGCGAACATTGTTTACCAACAATTTTACAGACTTACTCCAAGATGGTTTACGAATTTTAATAGCAAATTTTTGCGATTGTTTACCTTGATAGATAATTTTTGTAGTATTATAATTGGGGAAAGAAGTTAGTTGAATAATTTTTGATTTCTTGGCAGTCCAATTTAATACAGATGGAATAAATAGATTTACATACAAAGACCCATCATTACCTTGAAAATAGATAGACTCTTCATACTTTGAATGATTTTCCATACCACTTCCCACACAACATGTAAATGTATTGGTTGAATCACTGAACTGCTTTGCAGTTCCCATTCTTAAGGGTAAAAAATAGGTCATCATACCCGATTTAGAATGTTGTGATGCTAAAATATGATTGTACAATGCTCTTTCATAATAATCCCCCAATTTTGCATTAGGCTCCCAAGTAAATAAATGACTTGTTAACTTTAACATATTGTAAGTGTTACAAGTTTCACATGTTGCATCACTCAATCTATCATTTAGCTTACCAGCATCTCCACAGTATTCATAATTACTATTTCCCCCTATAACATAACTATGATTTTTCACCATTGTATGCCAAAAAAAAGAAGCAATGGTTGAGTCTTTTAACGATCCAGTTAATTCGAACTGTCTTGCAGCAGCAATTGCTTTTGGAACATTAGTGTTTGAGTGTTTCCCTGGCATTGGATCAATTTGATTAGCCAATTTACCCATCACAAAATCATCTTGAAATAAATGAGCAGCTTTCAAATATTTAATATTACCTGTAACAGCATAAATATTGGCCAAAACTTCATTCATGCCACCATATTCACAATTCAACATTTTTAACCTTACACTATCAGATAATGGAGCCACTAAATCATATGTCCAATCTGCTAGTTTGGTAGCCACCACTAAAGCTTGTTTATTCTCCGTAAAATAATAGGCATCCATCAAACCAGCCATCACTTTATGCACCGTATACCAGGGTGACCACGAACCATTTAAATCAAAACCACTTGATTTTATCTCGCTTCTTCTGATTTTTGCCCATACCGTATCTTCATTGGGAATAGCTCCAACATATCCTGTTCCTCTGGCTTTCTGACAGATGTCTAATTCTGATACTATATAATCTATATTTTTTTTATATGCATTATTTCTTGTTGTAGCATACATCATGGACGATGCAGATAAATAATGACCTAAAGTATGACCAGACAATCCATCTGACTCCCATCCTCCATAGACTGAATCCTTTACAGGCAGCCCTGCATTCTTATGAAAACGATGTAATAATCTATTTGGAGATAAGGATAATATATATCCACTATCTAACTTTTTAGCATTAGAGAATGAACTGCTTAAAAGTTGTACATCTTTTATAGGAAACCTTGTAGCTTTTAATTTTTGGGAGTGCACAATATTACCCACCAATAAAAAAGAAACTATTAAACTATATTGAATGTATTTTGAACTTAATTGCATGATCAATGATTAATAGTTAACTTTTACATCTTTAAAACTAGTTGGAATCCATACCTGCATTTCATTACTACCTCTATTACACCATGTATAATATGGAATAGCTCTAACTTTCTGTGTTTCATTTTTAACAGAAGCACCATTTAAATCAATTTGAATAGTAGGTAAATGAGCAACTAAGCTTACAACTTTCTCGTTCAATACGCTAAAATCTTCTTTGACAAAATTCAATTGACTTGGAACAATAACATTCCAAGCCTTCCCATTATTATCAGCTCCTTCTATACAATATACCAATGGGCCTCTTTGAAAAGCTACCCTATCATTATTAAACTTAAGTTCATTTCTTGAAACCACTTTTTGAATATTCATGGGTAATTGATATTCTATTTTATCGTTATCCTTCCAATCATGATTCACCATAACATAACCATCTTGTATTTGATATTGGACAGATTCGCCATTAATAAGTAATGTTGGCATTGTATTATTTGTCTCCACAAAAGAATACAAACCGCCAGGAGCAACAGTACCATTCGCCCATCCAGGTAATCTAAGAGCAATAGTTGCATTCATTTTCTTCTTCATATTTAATGTACATTGAACATTCCCCTCCCATGGATAATTGGTATTCATGGTGAATTGCATTTCTCCTTTTGGCAACACGAATGCGGTTTGACTTCCCACAAATAAATTCACATAAATCTTATTATCCTTATACCCATAGATATAATTACCCAAAGAACTTATCAATCTAGCAATATTGGCTGGACAACAAGCAGTACCAAACCACTCTCTTCTAGAATGTTTACCATTAGAAGCTAAAGGATTTCCATAGAAAAATCTATCCCCGCTTAAAGATAATCCATCAAGAGCGCCATTGTACAAACTTCTTTCAAGTACATCTATATATTCAGCATTCCCAGTCAAACTATTCATTCTTTGATTCCAGAAAACCATCCCAACAGATGCACAAGTTTCGCAATAGGCTTGCTCATTTGGCAAATCATAATCATTTGAGAATCCTTCATTACTTCCTGCAGAACCTATACCTCCAGTGATATACATATTTCTAAAAACAACATCTTCCCATACATTTCGCATTGCTTTTAGATAATCCGCATCCCCCGTATGAGCTGCAACATCTGCTGCACCCGTATACATATACATTGCTCTAACTGCATGACCAGTGATATCTTTTTGCTCTTTTACTGGAACACCGTCCTGTGCATATAAAGTATCTTTCCAATCCGTCCAAGTATAACCCACTGCTAATTTCTTACCTCTTTCAGATAATAACCAGTCTGCTAATTGTAAGTATTTTTTATCATTAGTTACACGATGTAGTTTTACCAATGCTAATTCTAATTCTTGATGGCCCGTTACCCAGTGTTTTTTATTTGGGCCAAAAACCGAATCAAAATAATTTGCCCATTTAATACAGGCATCTAATAACTTTCTTTTTCCTGTAGCTTCATAATAGGCCACCCCTGCTTCTATCATATGACCTGCATTATAATCTTCATGCATACTCATATCTGTCCAGCGCTTATCTAATCCATTTAAAGTATAATAAGTGTTTAAATAGCCATCTGGTAATTGTGCTGCTACTACCTTATCAATCCATTCATCTGCTTTGGCTTCTAGCTTAGGATCTTTATTGGTCTTAATCGCATAAGCTATCGCTTCTAATGCTTTAAAAACATCTGAATCATCATAAAAAACACCTTCGTGCGCTTCACCTTTATTTCTAGCTACTTTTTCGAAGTTTCTTATTCTAGCTGTCTTTTGTTCAGTTTGATAAATACATGCATCCAATGTTTTGGTTGCCACTAATGCCATTTTAGGCTTCCAAAACGGATCATTCACCACTACTTTTGAAAAATTAACTGGTTCAATTTTTACATTTTGAGCTGATGAAAATATGGGAATTGACATTATTAATATCGATGAGAAGCCCTTTAATAAATTATTCATATTAAATTGTTTTAATTATTTTTTGATATACATCTAAATCCTACTGTTGAATTTCTTTCAAAACTTTGACTTACTCTTAATAAATATTGAGCGTAAGTAAGTTCTCTAGGTCCAGCTTGAACATACCACCAACTTCCAGATGGCTTAAAGTAGCTTCCACCTTTCATAATAATATATTCATAACTACCAGATCTGTACTTGTCTTTTGTCAATTGCCAAACAGATCCTACTAAATCTAATAAGCCATTTGGATTAATACCTTTTGGATATGATCCAACAGTATCTAAAACTCCATTTCCTAAATTAGCATAAGTAGGATCGATTCCATTTAATTTAATAACGCTAAGTGTATTTGTAATTTCTTCATATTCCCTTGTAACTGGAACATCTTGTTTCCACGGCCATTCATTTAAATCACCTGTTTGTGCTGCATATTGCCATTCGATTTCAGATGGCAATTCTTTATGATTAAAATGAGCGAAAGCGGTTGCATCTTCGTAACTAATATTCACAACTGGTTTATTTAAATCCGAAGCTAGAGGCTTACCATTTACCCAATGTTTTAAATAATTTACAGTATCCGAAGGTTTGTAATTAGATAAATTAATAAATTCTAAAAATAATTTATTTGTTACCGGACTTTTATCCATCCAATAACTATTCATACTTATTTCAGATGTATCATTATTAATTGGATATGAAATAAAATTATCTCCATGGGTTTGTTTGAACACAAATTTCCCTGAAGGAATTAATACCATTCCTTCTTTGTTTGATTCAACAGTAGATATTTTATTTTCTTTTGTCCATTTTAATAATGGAGATCCAGGTGTAATTTTAATAATCTGTTCGTCCAATAATGTATTTCTTTGATGAATAGTTTGAACTAATTGAATAATGAACTTTCCCTCAAATCTCTCCTGAAGATCATCTACATTGATATTTTGAGATGTAAAAGAATATTTAATGGGCTCTTTTTGAGTGTTAGAAGTATATATCCAAAATTGCTTATTAGACTTATTTGTATCATTTATCTGAATAATTAATTGATTCCCCTTTATTTTAACATCAAATAAAATGGGAAGTTGTGCGATACAACCAATGGCTCCCTCATTATTAGTTCCTAAATATTTAGAATGAAAAGCGGCTGTTTCGGCATCTATATTTGCTTCTCCTTTATCCCAATTGGGTTTAATCAATTCATGATTCAAAATATCAACAAAATGATATCCTGCTTTATATTTTACTTTGAATAATGGTCCTTTATGTCCAGAAGGAATAATACTATAAATGGTATAAACTTCAGAAGCTCCCGATGGCCATTTATTCACCCATATACTATCTTTCAATGTTGGAACTAAAAAACTTGATTGATTACTGTTAAAATTGTCAGAAAAGAATCTTAAAATTTGAGATGTTTTGTGCAGCATTTTATACTGATCTTCTACCCATTCAGGCTGACCAGCTGCCATAATATTTAATTCGGTGCCATAACCATTAAAAAAGCTAGTGGCAAATTCTCTTTGTATGGGTTCTTTAAATAATTCAGCTACTCTATATATAGAAAAGCCAGGTTGAATAAATTTGTTAAGATTTAACATCGGAGGATAGTATAATGCATTGTGAACCCTACCAGAAATAATTCCTTGCATATCTTTAGGTACAGCCATTCCCTCACTATACATAATTACCCCTTTTCTTACACTATCTGCAGCTATTTGTATTGAATCACTAGAGCTACCATAAGTATCTAATACTACCCCATCTGCATTGGTTTGATCAATTAATTTAGCTAATCCTGTATAATGATTAAGGGATCTTGTATCTATATCCCAAGGATTATAAGAAACAAAAAGATGCTTATTTTGATTTGCTAGTTCATTACTAATGGATTTGATACTGTCTAGGCCACCTGGCAGATCTTTAAATAAATCAAATTGATTTCTTTGATCCAGGCCCAATGTTGGCCAAGTTGGCCATATTGCAATTATGTCATCTCCGCCATATAATCGATTACCTCTTTGAACAAAATCTTTAATTAAATATTTTTTGTTGATTGGATCGTAAAAGAATTTGTCCCATGCCATCATTAAATGCATTATATAAGTATTTCTCATCCACATCAAATCTGGCCTCTTATATAAACTGTCATTAAATTGATCAACATCATATAATTTACGATCTCTCAATACTTTTAATAAACCATTTTGCCAACTACCTACATAAGGCTCTAGCCAAATTGTATATTCAATACTTCCTCCAGGATGTAAAAAAGTTTCAAACCTTTTTAACTTACCGTTAAGTAATGAAGCTTTATTTCTTCTAGAAAGTCCATAAATTGAAATACTATCTTTTAAAGAAAAAGAATTGTATCCAAGCTCCCATGCATTATCTGGAACGATTACATTTATAGGGTTTCGATCAGGGATGAATAAATGAGTTCTAGATAAAGCATGTTCTCCTTTCCCTGTTATAAAAACCTGCTCCTTGCTAACTTTAAAAGGAACAATGTTGTATAATGACAAAGTATCAGAACTAATATTTGAAAACATTAATTTAATCTTGATGCCATCTTTATGCCTAGATATTTGCTGAATAACTTGTTTTATAAATTGATTTTGTAAAGAATCCGGAATTATATTATTACCAACCTTCACATTATAACTTACTAAAGATTTGTTTTGTATAATCCCTTTATTATTCAATAAAATACTAGTTATTCCAATACTGTCTTTACTTAAACTAATGTTATTTAATTTTTGTGCACCTAAAGCGTCAAAGAATAATAGAAAAATTGAAGTAATGATGAATCTGTATAGATATGACATTCTAACCATTAGGCAATCGCTTTGATAAGAAAGTTACAAAAAAAGTCCTACAATTTTTGTAGGACTTATAAATATTTGATAAATAGATCTATTCTTTACCAATTCGAATAAAATAGACCACTTCATTATGCGTCATATCTGTATTTAATAAGATCTGTTGTCTTCTACCAGATTTTTCTGTTACAAACATTACAGCTGTATTTGGAGGCTCTGAACCAAGATTTTCAGCAACCATCACCAACTCATTGTATTTTTTATTCTTGTCTACTTTCAATTTAAATCTAATTGGTCTATTTACCTTTAGTTCTTGTTTATCTACAACAATTCTATTGTTATAAATAATTGAAACTGAATCATTATCATGAATTCCATTATCATATATTTCAATATCAACAGAATCTGAATTAACAAATACATCAATAGGTTTTTTGTTAATTCTCTTAGTTAAATATTCAATAATTCTTTCTTGTTCTCTCTTTAATTTAGCTAAAGAATCTAAAGCCTTTAAAATTTCATCTTTACTAATCTCATCATCATAATCACTAGATTTTGCAACAATAGGATTAGTAGATTTAAGAGTCGTATCTTTCTTCACAACAGGTGGTACAACCTTCGCCACTGTATCTTTCTTCGCTAAAATAGGTTTAACCACTTTAGCAATAGTATCTTTCTTCACAACAGGTGGTACAACCTTCACCACCGTATCTTTCTTCGCTAAAATAGACTTCAGCTTAACAGTAGCTTCTAAAGTATCTTTTATTATTTTGGTTTTTTTGAGAGTAGAATAAACGGTATAAAAAGAGCTACCTCGCATCTCTTCTAATTTAGCCCAATCATTTAATTTATTTTCACTAAGTACTATCTCAGCTCTTCTATTTAATTTTTGATCTTTCTTACGTTTATTTAAATTACATGGTATAATAGAATAGTTTTTAGAATACCCATTTGAAATAATTCTATTCTTATTAAATCCATTCTTTGTCAAATATTCAACAATATGTGTAGCTCTTTTAATAGATAATTTTGTGTTATATTTAAATGATCCAGCACAATCAGTAAAAGCTCCAATAATAACATTTAAATTAGTGTCTCTTTTTAACCTAGACAATAAACTATCTAAAACTCTATATTCTGACATTGCAAGTCTTGACTTGTCAAAACCATAGTATACAATAAATTTATTATTTAAGTTCATCAATGCAATACTATCCAGTTTTTGTTGGTTAAGTCTTGCAATTAAATCTAATGAATCATTTATTTGTTTTGGACTCCTACCTCGAATCACTAACGGATAAAATAAATTTGATTGATTTGGTTTTGTTGATATAGACAAAAACTCTGTTACACTATCTCCATTTAAAGTAACGAATTGATATTCTCTATTTGGTTTACCAATGAATGTATATTTAGCATTATTATCTGTAAGTAAAGTATCAATTACTTGATTTGAAAAATTATCAAGTAGAATAAATTGATGATTTTTAGCTAGACTATTGTCATTCTTATACCTTAATTCACCAACAATATTATAGAAAATTGGATTATACTTTAATTGAATGATATCAAAATTTCCAGACCTATTTGAAGTCAAATTAAAGAAATTAGAAATATCTTTTTTCAAACTCACTTCATCTTTTTCTGAATTTATAGGATACCCTAAATTAATTATTGGAGATATCGAGTTCATCTTTGAATAAAAAATATCAAATCCTCCTAATCCTCCAACTCTATTTGAACTAAAATATAATGTATCATTATTTATAAAAGGACTTAATTCATCAAATGTAGAATTTACATTTTCTAATTGATTTAAATTATAATCCCAAACCCCATTTAATTTATTGATATAAAACAAATCATAACCACCTTTACTTTTTTGGGTGTTACTAGAGAAATAAAGTCTATTACCATCCTTTGATAAATATGGATATAGATAATCAGCATACTTATCTTTAAATATAATTTTATGTCTATTTATTAACCTACCATTTTTAATTTTAGCTTCCCAGAGTTCCCATCTTTTCTTTTGACCATATTTTAAAGAAGATTCTTTTGAGTAAATTATTAAATTATTTATTTCATCAATTACAAAAGCCTGATTCGTTGAAAAATGCTTGAATTGTAACTCTACTTCATTCCAATTATTTCGTATTTTTTTATAATTAAATAATATATCATTATCATTACTAGTAGCTGGCGTATAATCATGATTTTTTACAGTAAAATCATACGTTTTAGATGTCGATTTTTTTGAAAAAACTTTTTTATTTAATGTATCAATCAATTGAAAATGTGAGTCTTTTGTCCAATATATTTTATTAAATAACAATTTAGTATTGGATAATGGCTTATCTGATATATACAATAAACCACCTTTGTAATTAATAGGAGAAAATTCATTAAACCTTGTATTAATATTAAGTACTCTTTCTTTAAAATCATTTGAATCTCTTAATAATAAAGTTTTGTTATTTTGCGCTAATGAATTAATACTAACTAAAAATAGCAGTAAAATAATTTGAATATGTAGTTTTCTATTCTTCACAACTAGTATATTTTAAAAGATTTACTGTTAGGAAATAAACTACCAAATTCAAGTCTTAAAAAGATCTCACTTGTATTAGGAACTCTAAATGGCATATCGTAAGAATATCCAAATCTTAATTGTGGCGTTAATTGTAACTCAATCATACCTAGAATTGATTCTCCAGTTCTATATGAACCACCAATACCTATTGTATTTCTATACCAAAGTCCCATATTAATATCTGCTTCGACAGGAGCCCCACTTGCCATTTTAAGCAATACAGAAGGTTTTACAACTATATCTTCATCAACATTAAAAGAATAACCTGTGGTCATGAAATAGTGAACTTCATTAACTTGAAATAAACTAGAGTCTGTCTTATAGTTTTTTACTTGTGAGAGTAGAATCAAATCTGGAGCCGAAACTCCTAAATAAAACTTATCACTATTATAATATGCTCCCACCCCCATCAATGGTATAATCTTATTAAAATTGGAGGCATATGCCATATCATATGATGCAATTTTACCTAGATTAACAGAAGTCAATAATTTAAGATCGTTGTAAAAACCGCCTTTTACACCAACACTCAAAACCCCACGATCAGAAATGGGTATTTTAACATTATAAAATAAATTCATACCAGTTCTTCTGATAACATTTGCATATCTATCATCAAAAACTTGAACTCCTAAACCATATTTCTTATTTTTAGTAGGCGCATCTAAGGTTATTGACTTTGTAGAAGGAGCACCTGACAAACCTGCCCACTGCTCTCTCCATATAAAAGCTAAAGAAGGCACTCCTCTATTACCAGCATAGGCAGGATTTATACTAGTCATGTTATACATATATTGAGAATACATGGGCGTAGACTGTCCATAGCTTTTTAAGCTCAATAATAGCAAGGCGCATATTTTTATATATCTTCTCAACTCTTATCTTTGAATGATTACACTACCTTGGAATGTTGTTATTTTGCCACTAGATTCAACAGCTCTTACTACATAAAAATATCCACCATCAATTAAATCTATGCCTGCAAAATTGGGGGTACCCCCTTTTCCATCCCAATCATTTTTATAGTTACTATTTTGATAAACAATATTACCCCATCTATTAAATACTTCTAATTCTATTTTAACATATGAAGGTCTAATAATAATGTAAGTATCGTTAATACCATCATGATTTGGCGAAAATCCTTCAGGAATACTTACAATAATATCCTGAACATTGTATTTTGTAGCATATTTAGATTTTTCCTCAAGCCTAGACAAAGAAGAAGATTGCATTGTAACATTACCCCATATAGTTTCAGCATTAACAAAGGCTATATTTGACAATTCACCGCTATAACCATTGGGTGTCAAATTCATAATAAATGAAACTGAATCTTTTGATAAACCTTGAAGTGAACTAGAAGGACTTGTAATATTAATATCAATTGAACCATTAAAATTAGAATTTGCTATTAAAGAATTTCCTTTATTCACCTGACTTACAATAAAATTAGAAATAGCAGGTGCTGAATTTTGAAGGTTATCAGTAATTACAACTTTCTTAAACTCATATGGCGTTAAATTAGATACAATAAATTTGAAAGGATAATTAAATGTAGAATTAGCAAGAAGCTTTGCACTATCAACAATTTTTTGCAAATGAATAACATCATTAACATCAAGCATTCTGACATTAAAGGATATTGTGTCACTCTCAATATTATTTACTACTTGACTTAAGCAATATCTAAATACGCCAATAGAAGTTGGAAGATTAGGAACGTTTACATTGCTATTACTTTGAATATAATATTTAGGAGTTGCATTAGATAATAAAATAAATTGATTAGTGACATTTTTTGGATTTACTTTTAATCCAAGTATATATGTTGAATCACTAACTATTGGAACAGGTGGTTTTATTGTTATAGTATCATAAGAATATCGATCACTATATAATAAACTAGTTGTATCATATGATTTTAATGCATATATATATCTGCCAATTTCTTTTGGCGTTTTTGGTGCTACAGTATCACATTGTGCAGTTACAAGATTACACCATGTTGGTATTGTTCCAATTGGATATGACTTAACTAAAGGCCTGATTGATTCTGGTGTATTAGGTGCATTATATACATAAGCATAATTTATTACTAAAGGAGGGTCAGGTATACTAAAATTAATATAACATCTGGTAAATTGTTTTTCCAATGTTTTTCCATCACCGTTTGGATCTGGTTCTGCGCCATCAGTTGATTGGTCAAACAAAATAGAATCACCTATAGTTGCATGAGCGTAAGCATCTATATAATTCAACCAAGTATATTTTATTTTATTTGTTTTGACAAAAACATCATATTTTATTACAACAGAATCATCTAATGACAAAAGTCCATCTTTTGTAACAAGCGACTTTTTATCATATCCATTAAATAAAGTGTCAATTATTAAGTGATCATTTATTGTTGGTTTTCCTACTACATATGCTGAATCTGGAGTAGGGAAAGTTTTTGTAAAATCGTGAATAATTGATAAGGAATCAATATTCATATTTGAATAATTTTTTACTCTTGTCTCAAAATGATATACATAACCTCCATTAACAACTTCAGCATTAGAAGATTTCATTGCTGCGCCTATTAAATATTTAGGGAATAACGAAACATAAGTTGGAGTAGGCTCACCAATATCTATAATATCTGGATGTAAATCAGGATTTGTAGCATCATGTGAAAATGCAGCAGTTGCTTCAGAACTAGTTGTGTAATCAGATTGATTTAAAACTCCCTTTCCACTTGAATTAAATTGTAAAATTAACGGAGTAGTAATATTAGTCTCTGCTATAGAAAAATAGAAATTAACTTGACCTTCGTATAAAATTGGCAATTGCACACCATTGCTAAATAAATAATTACCTGGTAATGTTGAATTTGACTTTATATTTGAACTACTAGCACTAAATCCAGTTGAACTATTTGAAGTATTTGAATTACCTAAACCATTGTAGTTGGGATTAATAAGTAAATTACCAGATGCAACTTTAACACTATCTAATACATATACCATTCCCTTGGGAAATACATTTGAAAGATTTGCATCAACCTGAACATCATTTAAATCTAACTGACCTTCATTCTTGATTTTCATGATAAGTTTCAATTTGAAGGAATTATCAGGTTCTTGAATAGGCGGATCTGCAGAGAGTGTTAAAGCAATTCTCGGAAATAAAACAACAAGGTTTACTGTATCTTTTGTAAAATCTGATATTCTAGTTAAACCATTAGCATCAATAACTTTATTTAACTTATAACTGGTATTAACTTGTCTAGAAGGCAAAGTAATATATTGACCACTTTTTATATTTGCAAAACTATATTGTATATTATCTGTAGTATTTGTAAGATTAATCTTAAATGGTGAAACTCCATTTTGAATATCTACTTTTATCTTTACACTATCCGACGCTAACAATGAAGGATATTTTAAATTAATAGATGCTTGTGGCAATAAAACTAAAGGTTCAATAATTTCAAAAATAAATTCTTCTGAGCTCGTACCATTATGAGTTGAATTTGATGCGAGAGTTGCAATCACTTTATACTTTCCAACACTTGAAGGAGGAGTTGTACTTGGTCCATAAGTAGTACTTCCTGTTCCGCTGTATGTATACGTTATTAAGCCATCAGATCCAGTAACGATTGATGAATTAGGTCCCAATGTATTTCCTGTATATGTATAAGTTGAACTTCCAGTAACTGCAATTGTAGAATTCAATAACGAAGTATTAATTATTGTAAGGCTAAAAGATTCTTGCGTAGATGTACATGTAGCATTTTTAAAACTTATATTAAAAGCATATGTATTTGGAGTACTTATAGGTATAGTAATTTTAATAGGACTAATTGAAGGCAGATTTTCATTTGCAATATTTGTAAATCCACTTAATGCTGGACTTGCAGTAATTAATGAGAATGTTAAAGGTCCTCCTCCTACTATAGTAAACGGTATTTCAAAACTTGTAGCTGAATTTGTAATTTGACTTATTGTGCCTAGAGTAACAGCAGGTGTTACAGGCTGAGAATTTATTCTTACATCAGAAGATTGAATTGATGTGCAAGATCCATTACTTACAACAAAAGTATAAGTACTACTTGCCGTTAAACTATTTATAGTCGTTGTTGAGCCAGTTCCAGTTACTGAGTTTGAACCATATGTCAAAGTCCATGCTCCAGAAGGCAAACCACTTAAAACAACAGATCCTGTTGCTGTGCTACATGTTGGTTGTGTAATAGTTCCAATAATTGGTGCAGCTGGTGTTGCTGGCTGAGATGCGATTAAAACACTAGTAATACTACTTGTACAACCACTTGTATTTTGTGAAGTTAAACTATAAGAACCTGATACGACTATATTAAATAAACCTGTTGTATTTGAATAAGTATTTGTATATCCTACTAAATTAAAAGTCAACCCAGAAGTAACGCTAGTAACACTTACAATACCAGTTGAAGTAGTACATGTAGGGTCTGTTAAGTTTATAGTTGGCGCTGAAGGAACTGGATTAATTTTAATAGTTACAATATTTGAATTTGCTGAAGAGGAAGATAATGATGCAACTCTCCTATAATGTGTTGTTTGTGTTAATAAACCAGCAGTAATTGTATATGTAATTGATGTAGCATTTATTGTAATGTTATTATATGCCTCAATCAATGGATCAGGATTTATAGAGTATTGCCATTGATATGTTGCGCCAGATGAACCAGATTCTTGATTACCAATTATCGTTTCATCGTTTGTAAGACAAAAATCTTTTTGATGTAAATAACTTATTCCATTAAAAACACCAATATGACCTGCATCAACTGTATTGATTTTAAGGACGAAAGGATAATTAATCGAACTACATCCGCTAGAATTTGAAACAGTTAAAATAAAATCATAGGTTCCTGTATAATTTCCAGAAATGGCTGCAGTTATAGTTGTATTTGAAATAGTTCCTGTAGTTGAATAAGTTCCAGGATATACCCTTGTTCCCGAAGTTAATGTATAATTAATAGGTGAATTAATTAGTGTATTTACATCTATTGTAAAACTAGTTTCTGTACTGGTAATATCTGCAACACCACCAATTGTTAGAGACGGTGTTGGAGGCTGTGCATATATTACAGTATTAGACGAAGTACCTGATGTACATGTACCATCGTTAACTATAAATGAATAAGTTGTACTAGCAGTTAAACTACTTATTGTGGTTGTTGAACCAGTTCCGGTGATAGTACTAGAACCATATGTTATTGTCCAAGCTCCAGAAGGTAGCCCAGTCAGAACAACTGAGCCTGTTGGAGTGTTACATGTTGGTTGAGTAATAGTTCCAATAACTGGTGCAGCTGGTGTTGCAGGTTGAGCATTAATCACAGTATTGGATGAGGTTCCTGAAGAACAGGTTCCATTATCAACAATAAATGTATACGTATTACTTGCCGTTAGGCTATTAATTGTTGTTGTAACACCTGAACCTGAAACAGATATTCCTCCATAAGTTAATGTCCAAGCACCTGAAGGCAATCCAGAAAGTGTAACTGATCCAGTTGCAGTTGAGCAAGTTGGCTGTGTTATAGTTCCAATAATTGGTGCACTTGGTGCAGCAATTACATTCACTGTTGTTGCTTCTGAAGTTGCCGAACAACCACTTGAATTAGTTACCGTTACTGAATAAGAACCAGCGGAAGAAACTGTAATACTTTGTGTATTTGAATTTGTACTCCATAAATAAGTTCCGCCTGCTCCCGCGCTTGATGCCGTCAAAACAATACTGCCACTTGAACAAATATTAGTACTTCCAGAAGCAGTAATTGTAGGTTTATCCAATGGTGCGGATATTGTTAGTGTCCCATTGATAGCAACATTACTACATCCACCAATTAAAGTAATTGTATAATTAAAAGTTCCAGAAACAGTTGGGGTACCAGAAATAGTAATAACATTGTTGGAAAAATTAACTGAAACACCGGCAGGCAAACCAATCACACTAATGCCAGTTGCTCCAGTAGTAGAATATGTAATACTTGATATCGCAGTATTGACACATCTAGATTGATTATTTGTACCAGCACCCGAAGTTAATGTAGCTGTATTAGAAGGATTAACTATTATTGTTCCAGTCTTTGTAATAGTACCACAACCTCCTGTCAAAGTGACTATGTATGTAAATGACCCTGTTGCAGTTGGAGTTCCAGAAATAGTTACTGTATTTGCAGAAAAACCTCCTGTGACACCAGAAGGTAAACCACTAAATGTTGCACCTGAAGCACCAGTTGTTGAATATGTAATATTTGTTAATGGCGAATTTACACATATGGTTTGACTATCAGTACCTGCTGCTGAACTCAAAGAAGCAGTATTTAGTGGATTGATAGTTATACTACCTGAAGCATTATCATTACAAGAGCCTCCTGTTAATGTTACAACATAATTATAAGATCCTGTAGTTGTAGATGATCCGGTTATTGTAATTACACCTCCAGAAATTGTACCAGTAATTCCTGTTGGCAATCCAGAAAATGTTGCGCTTGTTAAAGTGCCTGATGTAGTGTATCTAATTGGGGAAATTAAGGTATTATAACATGCGGTTTGTGAATCATTTCCAGTTGCAAGTGTAATTGTATTTGATGTATTTACAACAGTAGTAGCAAGAATTTGAGCAGAACTAGTTCCACAACCATTACTTGCGGTAACAGTAATGTCTCCATTTTGACCTGCAGAACCTGTCGTAACTTTAATTGAAGTTGTACCTTGCCCAGATGTAATAGTCCAACCTGTTGGAGCAGTCCAAGTATAACTTGATGCATTTAAAACATCTGTTATACTATATGCTTGATCAGTTAAACTAGCACATTGTTGTTGTGTTCCAGTAATTGTTGCAGGTGTAGCTGGAGCAGAAGGATTTACTTCCGTAATTATAGTATTTGATTGTGCTGGAGAACCAACTAAACAAGTAGCTAGATTAGAAGTCATGATTACAAAAACTTGATCATGATCCGCCAAGCTAGTTGTTGAATAAGTACTACTTGTAAGTCCTGAAATGATACTTCCATTTTTCAACCATTGATATGTTGGTGAAGTACCTCCATTTGTCGGAGTTGCAGTAAATGTAACTGTATTAGTTGAACAAATTGAATTATTAGTTGCACTTGATGATAAAGCAACAGATGCATAATTATTAGCAGTAACAGTAATTGTAGCGGAACCTGTTAAATCTGCAACTGCTGAAGTACAATTTGCATCGTTTAAAGATGTTAATGTGTATCTAGTTGTGGAATTTGGTGTTACTGAAATTGTATAAGGGCTTGTATTTATTACAATTGGATTTGTAGAACCTGAATAAATTAAGGTCCATGGTGCCGTACCTGTTAAAGTAACAGTTAAATTACTACTACTTCCTTCACATATAGCATTTGAACCAGATAGTACAGCTGTTGGCGCTGGATTTACGATTACTGCTTTAGATAATGAAGATATACAGTTATTTGTTGCCGTGATTTGCAGTAAAACATTAAATGTATTAGCAGTACCATATGTATGAGAAGCATTTGACGTAGTAGCAGTACTATTATCACCAAAATTCCATAAAGTTGAACTAATAGTAGATCCTGCAGCAGCAGTACTTACATTAGTAAAAGAGAAAGCATTTCCTGATAAACACTGAGTAGAATTATTAATGTTAAATGCTGGTGTTGGAGCTGGTAGATCTGAAACATCAACAAATAATGTTGATGCACTTGAAGTTCCACAAGAATTTGAAGCAGTGACAGAAATTGTTCCAGAATTTGTTGAACTAATTACATTTATTGAAGTAGAAGTTGAAGAACCAGTCCATCCAGCAGGTAAACCCCAAGTATAACTAGTAGCTCCGCTTATACTTATAATTGAATAAACCTGATTGGTGTTTTTACAAATAGTTATATTACCGCTGATGGAGCCAGGAGTTGCAGGTAATGCATTTATTGAAAGAGTTGCTGCACTTGAAGTTACAGATGGTGTACAAGTACCTGAAACAACACAACGGTATTTGTAATTATTAAATGTTATATTTGGATTTGTAACTGTTAAAGAACTAGTATTACTGCCAGTGTAACCTGTATTAGTATTTGTCCAATTTGAACCCCCATCAGTTGATACCTGCCATTGATAAGTCAAATTTGTTCCAGTCGCAGAAATAGTAAAACTTGTTGAAGTACCAGAACATACTGTAACATTAGAAGGCTGCGATGTTAATTGAGGCTTACTATTCACCGTTAAAGTTGCATCTGTACTTGTTGTACTTGAACAAGTACCTGAAACAACACATCTATACTTATATCCATTATATGCACTAGTTAAGGCAGTAGTTAAAATCAAAGAATTCGAAGTTTCTCCTAAATAAATATCTGTTGAACTATTGGAGATATTAGACCAAGTTGACCCATTATTTGAAGAAACCTGCCATTGGTATGTTAGATTCGCGCCTACCGCTGAAACATTAAAATTTGTTTGACTCCCTTCACAAACAGTAGCACTAATTGGCGAAGAACTTATTGCTGTTGTAGGATATACATCTCCAGAAACAGAAACATCTTGTTGGGGAACATTTGTACCTGTTACAGAAATAGAACCAGTATAAAATCCACTAGCAGAGTTTGCTTTTAATCTAACATAAATAGAAGCTGACACTGTATTTGTTCCTGATTGGACTAAAACAACTGAATTTGTAAAACTTCCACTTGAAGTTGTAGTAGAAACTTCGAAATTAGAAGAAGCAGTAACAGTTAAATTTGAAGTTAATTTTGAACCAGTAACAGTAAATGATTGATAATTTGATGCAGTATTTATACATGTATTGAAATTAGGTAATGAATAAACATTAGTGTAAACTTGAGGGTTTGCTGCTGCAATTGCATTTATATCAGGAGCATCGTTTGAGAATCCTACTTCCCCAAGACTAGTAATGTCTCCTGTATTCCATTTTGTATACCTAGATTCGTATGCTGGAACAACTAATAAATATCTTGTACTACCAACTGTATTACCAGAAGTTGTTGGAGTAAATTGTATAGACATTGTTGGAGCTCCAGCTCCATTATCCTTACTTTGACGATCAAGTGTACCCTGAATTGAAACAAGATTTCCATTATTATCATAATATTCAAGAAAACCTAACCAGTTGTTATTTGTTTTTACAAATAATGTGTTTGAAGTATGATCAGTAAAATAAAAGTTTCTGCCTAATATAGGAACTACATTAACAGATGATGATCCAGTAGAGAATTTAAATACTGAAGAACTTGAATAAGTGCCAATATATAATTTATTAAGTCCTAAATAAGCAGCAAACCCTTCTCCAAACGCAAACAACATTAATAAAAGAAATAACAGCTTTTTAATAGAGGCAATTTTGAATCTTGGTTTGAAAAAGATCTTATTATTTGAATGGGAGAAGTTCATTAATTGTATTGATTATCAGCTGTTTATGTAAAGTTAATACGAAATATTTCTAAGTACAAATTCGTAGCAATATTTCTATTATTTATTTATAAATATTTGATTTTTAGTTAATTATAT
>CALCEA010000144.1 GCA_937900675.1 uncultured Chitinophagaceae bacterium | reverse complement strand
CAGGTAACTTATAATAGTGAAAACAAAAAAACTAATATATAATACTATTGATATTATGGTCAATAAAAGTAACCACTTATAAATTAATTTAAGCTGATTATTATTGCTTAGAATATTCAATCTATTTTTAAAAATTAAAACAATAGAAGCTACAACATATACTAAAGCATGAATAGGTCTAAATAAAAAATTTAAGTAGGCAGGAATGAATAAATAATCAAAATTGGTGAAATTGCTAATATTTTGAATAACACTTTCTGCATAAGCCAATTTATACTCTCCTGACTTGAAGATATATGGGAGAATATTGATTAAGATTAATAGAGCGGGAATAAAATGCAAGTAATCTTTTTTTGTTAATCTATAATCATCGACTAAAAGACTTCTCACATAGAAATAAAAGAATGGCCCTAGCAATAAATAAAATGGCGTAAAGTGAATCAACATTAAAGCAATAAAGTATTTGTTTTGCGAATAAATAGTTGCATAATGCGAAAGGGCATATATATTATTGATCAACAAAAAGAATAATAAATAAATATTGGCCTTATTGGAATTTTTTAAATTAATTAAAACCAATATTGAAATTAAAAAACCGGCCAATGTTAAATATAAAAGCATATTCTAATTTAAATAATCTTCTTCAATTAAAAAAATAACTACTCCTCCCCTTCTACAATCGTACAATAATCTACCAACAATTCTTCCCCAACTTTAATGTCCCTTATGGCTTTGAATCTCTCTCCATCATTAATAGAAATAACATTAGGTGTTTCCGAATGATTTAAATAAATCACTAAGTCCACCATTTTAAATCCATACTCTGGAATAAAATAACTTTTCTCATCAAACAAACAATGATTCTCTACCAAAGCTCTGCTGTGTTCTGGCAATGACTCTACCTCTTCTCTGCTCACTTCAATCCACTCTCCAAATCCTTGTGAAAATATATCCTGCGTGCCTTTTGGAATATCTCTTATGGCAAATACACCAATACCATGTATTGGGGATGGTTGAATCATTACATAAGTTGACTCTGCTAGTTGTTTGATTAAAGCCTGTTTTTTCATGAATCTTTCATGATTTGATCATAACAAGCTTGCAATGCAGTTTCCCAATGAGGGATTTTTATGTCCAAGTCTTTTTCAATTCTAGAAGTATCTAATACTGAATATGCAGGTCTTTTTGCAGGGGTGGGAAAATCTATGGTCTTAATAGGATTCACTTCACAGGTTAAGCCAGCCACTGATTGGATTTGTTTAGCAAAATCAAACCAAGTAGTTTCTCCCTGATTCGCAAAATGATAAACGCCGTTAATGGTTTTGCCAGCATCAATTGCTTCAATCATCTTCATGGTAGCGATGGCTAAATCCTTTGCATAAGTGGGCCTACCTTTTTGATCTGCTACAATATTTAAAGAATCTCTTTCTTTCATTAATCGCATCATGGTTTTCACGAAATTATTTCCATGACTACTAAATACCCATGATGTTCTTATTATAATAGTATTTGGATTAGCTGCAAAAGCCAGAGATTCACCATCAGCTTTGGTTGAACCATAAAAGTTTAAAGGTGCAATATTTGTATCCGTTGTATAAGGACTTGTTGCATCTCCTGTAAATACATAATCTGTAGAATAACTTATAAATGGGATTTGCTTTGCTGCTGCATGAGCTGCCATTACTTCTACTGCCTTAGCATTGATAGTATAAGCCAATTCTTTTTCTGTCTCAGCTTTATCAACTGCTGTATAAGCAGCTGGATTAATAATCGCATCTGGAGCAATAGTTTCTAATACTGCATTGATAGTTTCTGGCTTTGATAAATCTAAAACAGTTCTATCTGCCATCACGAATTCATACTTAGGATAAGAAGCTACAAGTTGAGATAATTCCCAACCTAATTGTCCATTGGCACCTGTTACTAAAATTTTTTGCATGGACATCTTTATTATTTTGAAGTAAATTCTTTAGGTTGTTTAGTCCACTCTGTAGGTGGCAATGCTTTAAAGTAATCGTAGGTCTTTTGCAACCCTTCTGCACGATCTACTTTAGGCTCCCATCCTAAAATGGCTTTTGCCTTGGTGATATCTGGTTGTCTTTGCTTTGGATCATCTACTGGTAAATCTTTATATACAATCTTCACATTTGAGCCTGTAAGCTTTAACACTTCTTCTGCAAAATCTTTCAAGCTAATTTCGTTAGGATTGCCAATATTCACTGGTTGACTATAATCACTTAGTAATAATCTGTAAATACCTTCTACTAAGTCATCTACATAACAGAAGCTTCTTGTTTGTGAGCCATCACCAAACACCGTTAAATCTTCTCCTCTTAAAGCTTGACCAATAAATGCAGGCAGTGCTCTTCCATCATTCAGGCGCATTCTTGGGCCATAAGTGTTAAAGATTCTGATGATTCTGGTTTCTACATTATGAAAGGTATGGTAAGCCATTGTGATGCTCTCCATATATCTTTTTGCTTCGTCATAAACACCTCTTGGACCCACAGGGTTTACATTACCCCAGTACTCTTCTGTTTGTGGATGTACTAATGGATCTCCGTATACTTCACTAGTACTTGCAACTAGTATTCTTGCACCCTTTGCTTTGGCTAATCCCAAACAATTATGTGTTCCGAGTGCCCCTACTTTAAGTGTTTGAATAGGAATCTTTAAATAATCTATAGGACTTGCAGGTGATGCAAAATGTAAAATATAATCTAATGAGCCTTCAATATCAATATACTTGGTTACATCGTGATGGATAAACTCAAAGTTTTCATTCGATCTTAGGTGCTCGATATTCATCAAGTCGCCTGTGATTAAATTATCCATCGCCATTACATAGTAACCCTCATTAATAAAGCGATCACATAAATGCGATCCCAAAAATCCGGCTGCTCCTGTAATTAATATTCTTTTTTGACTCATGTTGTTTCTTGCTTATACAGCGTCTTATTGTATATGGTTAGAGTCTGCTCTTCCAATACTTTCATAGTAATACCCTAACTCTCGCATCTTAGCTACATCAAACAAGTTTCTGCCATCAAAAACAATCTTGTTTTGATTTAACTGCTGATCCATTAGTTCAAAATCGGGTGTTCTAAACTCACTCCACTCTGTAGCAATAATCAATGCGTCCGCTTTTTCTAGAGCCTGGTATTGATTCTCAGCGTATTTGATTTTATCCCCTATTTGTCCTTTTACATTCGCCATAGCTTCTGGATCATATGCAGTAATAGTTGCTCCAGCCTTGGTCAATGCTTCTATGATACTCAAAGCAGGTGCTTCTCTAATATCATCTGTATTAGGCTTGAAGGCTAAGCCCCATAAAGCAAAATGCTTGCCTTGAATATTTCCTTTATAGTAGGATTTGATCTTCTCTACTAAATGTAGTTTTTGATTCGCGTTTACTTTCTCTACCGCTTTTAATATCTCAAAATCATAGTTTACTTCATCTGAAGATTTAATTAAAGCTTGTACATCTTTTGGAAAGCATGATCCACCATATCCAATACCTGGGAATAAGAATCTTTTTCCGATTCTGTCATCACTACCAATACCTCTTCTAACCATGTCCACATCTGCACCCATTCTTTCACATAACTGTGCAATCTCGTTCATGAAAGAAATCTTAGTGGCAAGGAAACTGTTGGCTGCATACTTCGTTAACTCTGAGCTACGCTCATCCATAAAGATCACTGGATTACCCTGTCTTACAAATGGCGCATATAAATCACTCATTAATTTCTTAGCTCTATCAGATCTTGTACCCACCACTACTCTGTCTGGTTTCATGAAATCATCCACCGCAACACCCTCTCTTAAAAACTCTGGGTTACTCACTACATCAAACTCTCCATTATAATTATTTTGTATTGCTGCTTTTACTTTATCAGCTGTACCCACTGGAACAGTGCTCTTATTTACAATTACCTTGTACCCTTTTAAAATCTTACCTAAATGATCCGCAACACCCAATACAAATTTTAAATCAGCACTACCATCCGCACCCGGAGGGGTTGGTAAGGCTAAAAAAATAATCTCTGCATCTTCAATAGCTTCTTCTAACTGTGTGG
>CALCEA010000143.1 GCA_937900675.1 uncultured Chitinophagaceae bacterium | reverse complement strand
TATTTTTAAAACCATCGTCAAAGGTACATTGGTAGCCAATGAAGATGCTCAAGCTCCAGCATTAGAAGGTGCTTATGTAAAACATACAGGGGAGCACTGGCATCGTTGGATTGAAAGAAAGCCTACACCTATGTTAATTATGGCATTGATTGTTATTTTAATTGGAGGCTTGGTTGAAATGGTGCCTACATTTTTAGTAAAATCTAATGTGCCAACTATATCAAGTGTTAAACCATATACTCCTTTAGAATTACAAGGTAGAGATATTTACATTAGAGAAGGTTGTTATACCTGTCACTCACAAATGATTCGTCCATTTAGAAGTGAGACTGAAAGATATGGAGAGTATAGTAAAGCAGGTGAGTTTGTATATGATCATCCATTTCAGTGGGGTAGTAAAAGAACTGGTCCAGACTTAGCTAGAGAGGGAACTGGTAATTTGAAAAAATCCAATGCATGGCATTTTAATCATATGGACGAACCTAGCGCTATCTCCACAGGTTCAGTGATGCCATCCTATTCTTTCCTAATTGATAATAGTTTGGATACTAGCACCACAGCTACTAAAATTAATGCGATGAGAACATTAGGGGTTCCTTATGCTATTGATTTTGCCGAAAAAGCGAATCAAGATTTAATGAAACAGGCTTCTACAATTACTGCTGATTTAGAGAAAGAAGGGATTGAAGTAGCACCTACTAAAGAAATTGTGGCATTGATCGCATACTTACAAAGATTAGGAACAGATATTAATAAAAAATAAAAATTACGCCATGTTTAGTTTTATCAAAAAATATACAGAGACCATGCAAAATGCTAATGTATATCCTATATTTTCTTTATTAGTGTTTGTGACTTTTTTTGTGGGGGTTTTGTGGTATGTAAAAGTAATGGATCAAAAAGAAGTAGATACCATTAAAAATTTACCATTAGAACAATAATTTAAAAATTTAAATCAGGCTATATGTCAAATTATGTAGAAATATTAATGATCATCGTATCCTTATTGTTGGTGGTGGTTATCTGGGGATTATCTTCTGTTCTTGCGATGATGGCCAAAAAAGTAGTAGAACATGCTAAGCAAGCTAAGAAAGTCTTGATGATTTTATTAGTTGTCTCGAGCTCTTTATTCTCCAATAAAGTTTTAGCCCAAGATGCTGTTGCAACAGATAGTGTAGCAGCTGCCCCAATAATTAATTATGGAGGTATGTCGTCTACCAGTTTTTGGACTATGTCAACAGTGATTGGACTGGAACTATTAGTGATTCTTTTATTGGTGGTTTTCATCAAAGGATTGTGGAAGTCTATGCATCCTTCTGTTCAGGTAGCTGCTGAAAAGAAAATGTCTAGTTCATGGTTATTGTCAACTTGGAAAAAATTAGATAAGCAATTTTTTACTAAGGCAGCCCCAATTGAACAAGAGGCAGACATTCTATTGGATCATGATTATGATGGAATTAAAGAATTGGATAATGCTTTACCGCCATGGTGGAAGTATGGTTTTTATTTAACAATTTTTGTAGGGGTATTTTATTTATTAAAATTTGAGGTTTGGAAAACAGGCAAGGATCAATATCAAGAATATACCACAGAGATGACAGAGGCAAAAGCTGCTACAGAAGCCTATTTAGCTGAAATGAAAGAAAATGTGGATGAAAAAACAGTAGTGATGCTTGATGCTGCAGGTGTAAGTGCTGGAAAGGAATTGTTCGCAAAAACATGTGTCGCATGTCATATGAGCAATGGAGAAGGTGGAGTAGGGCCAAATTTAACAGATGATTATTGGATTCATGGTGGAAGTATCAACGATGTTTTTAAAACCATCAAGTATGGTTATCCAGATAAAGGAATGCAGGCATGGTCTTCAACTTATTCTCCTGTTCAAATACAACAGTTGGCAAGTTATATCAAGTCTTTAAAAGGAACTCATCCTGCTAATGCAAAAGCTCCACAAGGAGATTTCTATACAGATATAGCTTTAAAAGATAGTATAAAAATTGACGTGGCTGATAGTGTGGCAACAAAATAAATTGGGAAAACCTAATGGACAATAAGAAAGATTATATAGATCAAAGTTTTAGAGATTCTGTTGCTACTATTAGTAAAGAGGGGAAGAGGAATTATATTACTCCACAGCAACCTAAGGGTAAATTATATAATCTTAGATCTTATTTTAGTTATTTCTATTTGTTGCTATTCTTTACTTTACCTTTTATTAAAGTTGGAGGAGAGCCTATTTTTCTATTTAATATATTGGAAAGAAAATTCATTTTTTTTGGAGTGATTTTCTGGCCTCAAGATTTTTTCATTTTTGCAATAGGTCTTTTAACTTTTTTGGTCTTTGTGATTGTTTTTACTGTGGCGTTTGGAAGATTATTTTGCGGTTGGGCCTGTCCTCAGACGATTTTTATGGAGATGGTCTTTAGAAAATTTGAATATTGGATAGAAGGGGATGCGCAACAACAAAGAAGGTTAGATGCTATGGCATGGAATCTTGAAAAGATCAGAAAAAGAGGGTTTAAATTATTTGTATTCTTTTCGTTTTCTTTTCTAATTGCCAATTATTTTCTAGCTTATATAGTTGGAATGGATGAGCTCATAATTTTAATCAAAGAAGGCATTTTCCTTCATTTTGGCACTTTTAGCTCTTTAATCATCTTCACATTTGTATTCTTTTTTGTTTATCTATGGTTTAGGGAGCAGGTATGTATTATCGTTTGTCCATATGGAAGATTACAGGGTGTGTTATTAGACAAGAACTCAATCTTGGTAGCCTATGATTATATAAGGGGAGAGCCTAGAGGAAAGCTATCTGATAAAAGAGAAGACAAAGGGGATTGTGTGAATTGTGCAGCCTGTGTAAGAGTTTGTCCAACTGGAATTGATATTAGAAATGGAACACAGTTAGAATGTGTGAATTGTACTGCTTGTATAGATGCTTGCGATGATATTATGGACCATATTGGCAAGCCAAAGGGTTTGATTAGATATGCTTCAGAAAACAATATTGCCAAAAATGAAAAGACTGCATATACTACTAGATTAAAATTATATACAGTGGTTTTGATTGGGTTGCTGTCATTTTTAGCAACACTGTTAATTACAAGAGACGATGTTTCAGTAAGGGTGATGAGAACGGCTGGTCAAATGTATCAAAAGCAGGATAGCGGTAAGATTAGCAATTTGTACAATATTAAATTGGCCAATAAAAAGAGGAAAATTATTCACTTGGACTTAAAACTTGAAAATATAGAAGGTGAAATAAAAATGATTAATGCTATTAATGTGCCTAAAGAATCGTATTTCCAAACTAGTTTTTTTGTGATATTGAAACCCTCTCAAATAAAGAAAAGAAAAACCAAAATAAAAATTGGAATTTATCAAGAAGGCAGAAAAATTGAAACGGTATCTGCTAGTTTCATTGGGCCTTCTATTTAAAATCAAATAATATGAAATTAAGTTGGGGTTATAAAATCATGTTAGTGTACTTGTTTTTTGTTGCTGGGATTGTATTCTTGGCAGTTAAATCTAGTATGCAAAAATTTGAATTAGTTCAGCCGGATTATTATGCAGATGAGTTAAAATACCAGTCAGTTATTGATGCAACTGTTAGGGCAAAAAATATTGGAGGAGAAATTATTTTACAACAAGAGGCTGGGAAATTGATAGTTCGTTTGCCTGCTGTTTTTGCTACATCAAAAGTAAGTGGTAAGGCTCATTTGTATTTCGCTGCTGATATACAAAAAGATATTGTAAAAGAGTTTCAAACCAGTAATGGGGCCTTTGAAATTGAAACGGTTTCAAGTTCAAAAGGCAACTATACACTTAAATTGGATCTGGTTAAAGACGGGGTTAGTTATTATTACGAACAAAAAATATTTTTATAAATGCAGTTAAATGGAGTTTTGGGAATCGGGTTTTTGATGGGTTTCATAGGAAGCGTCCATTGCATTGGCATGTGTGGACCTTTGACAATGGCGCTTCCTTTTTCTCAACAAAAAAGTATTTTCAAATATATTTCCATGGCGCTATATCATTTTGGAAAAATATTGAGTTATGCTAGTTTAGGGTTAATAGTAGGACTTTTTGGAAAACAGATTTTTGTAATAGACAGTCAACAAAGTTTATCTATTATTATTGGTATGATGATGTTGGTTTATGTGGTTTGGGTGTATTTGGTAAAAATGAATGCTCAGTTGAATCCTTTGCAATTTATTCAGGCACCCATATTAAAAGCATTAACTGCTTTATTTAAAAACAAAAAACTATATGTATTCATATTTTTGGGTTTTTTGAATGGTTTATTGCCATGTGGTATGGTGTATTTGGCATTAGGCTCTGCAATGTCTACAGGGCAGCCTTTTCATGCAGCCCTTTTTATGGCATTTTTTGGAATGGGTACAATGCCTGCATTATTGATGGTAGCATTAGGTGGACAAATGCTTGGTTTTGAATGGAGAAGAAAGCTGCAAACTGCTTTGCCTGTTTTTATAATAGGGATGGGAGTGATGTTGATTTTGAGAGGGATGAATCTTGGAATACCATTATTAAGCCCACATATAGAAGTAAACAATGTAGCATCCTGTCATAATTAATTTCAATGAACAAAGAAGTGATTATATTAGAATTGGCGTCCTTGATTAGATCTCTTGATTTTATGCAAGAGGAGCAGGCGTTTATTAAATCTAAATTGACGGGTAAATTAGATTCAACTCAGGATATTACTATGTTAAATTGGGTAGAAGATATCCAACAACAAATAATCAATAGGGAATTGGCTATTCAATTATTAAAAAAGGATGTTCAACAATTAGATAGAATTTTCAATTTGAATAGAGAGGGTGGCTCAATTAATGAGGATCTAATGAGTCAATTTAAAAATGATAAAGAACAAGTGCAATATTTAGAAAAAGAGTTCTTTGTTTGGAAAAACAATATTAATCATCAATTGGAATTAACTACTACTAATACTACTAGTTAAATAGTTGAGCCAATTTCTTTTCTTCCAGTATCGTTATTTTTCCTTCTTTTATTTCTATCAGTTTTTCTGATTTAAAATCGCTTAGTGTTCTTATTAAACTCTCTGTTGCAGTTCCTGCAATATTCGCTAAATCTTCTCTAGAGATGGCAATAGAGAAATGTTCACTATTTTCCTGATCATATTTCTTCTTAAGAGTCAATAAGGCATCAGCTACTCTTTTTCTTAAACTATGATAGGCAAGTGCTACCAATTGTTGCTCTTTCTCGTTAATATTATTTGCTAATAATTTAATTACTTTCAAAGCTATTTCATGATTATTTGAAATAAGCTCCTCAAATTCTTTTCTTGGGATTATTCTAATAGAGGATTCTTCTAAGGTCTCTGCAAATTCTTCATATACCTTATTTTCAATTAAAGAAGCATACCCAAAGAATTCTCCTGGGGACAATAAATTAGTAATGAGTTCTTTACCTGAATCACTTGATTTATAAATTTTAATCTTTCCTGATTCAATATAGAATAATTTATTAGGGTGTTGCCCTTCCGAGTAAATGACTTGTTTCTTCTTATATTCTACAATATCGTGGTGCTCTAATCTTTCATGCATTTCATCTTTATGTCCTAGCTCAGATACAATTTGAGTCCAGGTTTCCATATTGTTGATGGCTCTATTTTGCAGATTTTTTACTTTCTCTAATCTTGTCTTTATAGCATTAATCAATTCAGCATCTGTAAATGGCTTGGTAATATAATCGTCAGCACCCATTTCCATGCCCTTTCTTAAATCTGATCTCTCGCTCTTTGCACTCAAGAAAATAAATGGGATATGTTGTAATGCCTCGTTCTTATTGATAATCTGATACACTCCATATCCATCTAAAACAGGCATCATAATATCACATACTATTAAATCTGGCGGATTTTTTAATGCCATTTCAATTCCTACTTTACCATTTTCTGCAGTCTCTACCTGAAAGCTTGCTAGGCTTAAAATTTCGGCGGTATTTTCTCTTAATGCCTCATTGTCTTCTATTAATAATATTTTCTGCATACTACCTGTTTTAATTTTGTTCATTGGGGAGTGTAATGATAAACTGACTTCCTTGTTCAAGTTCACTTTTGTATTCTATTGCTCCATGTATTAAATCAATATATCTACCCACTATATGTAATCCTAGTCCAGTACCTTGTATATTAGTGGCATTAGATGCTCTAAAGAAGCGTTCAAATAAATGTACCTGATCTTCTTTAGGAATCCCCATTCCTTTATCAATGATGCTAATAAGGGTTTTTGATGCTTCTATTTGAGTGATGATTTCAATTGGCGCATTCTCGGGGGAAAATTTTATAGCATTGGATACTAAATTCACTAAAACATGTTTCAATAAATTACTATCACTATAAATCATTAATTCACCTTGATGATGATGAACCAATGTTTGGCCAGGCTTTAAAAGGATAGACATTTCATAAATCACTGAATCTATAAATTCTTTTAGATTAAAAGTATCAAAATGAACATCTATTTTACCTTCTTCGATTTTTCCTAATGACAAGAATTCATTCAATATATCTGTTAAGGTTTTAACAGATGATTTAATTCTATCAACATGTTTATCTCTTTTGGGCTGATCTTCTGTTTGTGTATATTTCGCCAATAAAGAAATAGAGGAAAGTATGGTACTTAAAGGTGTTCTAAATTCGTGAGAAGCCATGGATACAAATCTTGATTTAAGATCATTAACTTCTTTTTCCTTTTCTAAAGATTTGGTCAATTCTTCATTAGCCTTTCTTATGGTGATATCTATAATAAAAGCAATGGTATATTTCTCGTTGTCTTTTGTAAAATGTCCTAAGCTAATCTCAACAGGGAATTCAGTGCCATCCTTTCTTTGGGCAGATAGAATCATGTTAGCACCCATTGGTCTGGATTGGGGTTGTTCATTATAGTTTGTTCTATGTTGAACATGTCTTTGATGGTATCTCTGTGGAATTAATTGTTCTAGAACCAATCCTAGCATTTCATTATCAGGGTAGTGGAACAATTCATGGGCGAATTTATTAGCCATGTCTATTTTTCCTTTCCCATTGACCACTATAATACCTATAGAGGCAGAATTAAATAAGGCGTCGAATCTCAGATCTTTATTGGCAACACTAGACATTCAGTGCATTTTCTTAAAGTTACAAAAAAATGAGCTTATTTATTTGATTTTTAGTGTTTTGTACATGGTTTTCAATCCAATTCATGACCACTAATGACCTAAGTTTAAATATTATAAAAAATAAAATATGAATAAAATGAATTCAAAAAGAACAAAAAACTATATTTTTACCTTATAAATAACATATAGAAATATATATAATATAATATTTTAAATCCGTATCATGAAAAAAACAAGTATCCTATTTCTAAGCATGTTGAGTTTTCTAGCAGTTCATGCTCAAAATGATAGCACCAAAGCTAGTAGCACAGTTTATACGGTGTATCTAGATGGATATTATAAGTCTGATTTTGCAGGGTATAAAGAAAATAACAAAACAAGTTTTACTAATTCTAATGGATCATTGCAATTGGGCATGGTTTCATTAAAAGTAGATAAAAGCTTTTCTGATAAGTTCACTGGAACCTTGGATTTGGGTGTGGGAAAAAGAGCGGAAGAGTTTTCCTACAACGATAAAGGATTGGCAACTGCATTCAAGCAAGCTTTTGTAAGTTATGCGATTAGCCCAAAAGTAAAATTAAGCGCTGGTAAATGGGCTACACATGTTGGTTATGAATTATTAGATGCTTATGCTAATAGGAACTATAGTATGAGTTATGGTTTTTCATATGGTCCTTTCTTTCATACTGGTTTAAAAGCGGATATCTCTTTAGGAGGTAAATCTGCTATGATGATTGGTGTTGCACAACCAACTGATTTTGTAAGTTCTAGTTCTCCAGATAAAGTGATCATCGCACAATTCAGTACGGCATCTGCAAATGATCATCTTAAAGGATATTTAAATTTTCAAGGTGCTAAAGGAAAATCTCAATTTGATTTGGTGTTAAATGGTATAGTGAGTTCTACTTTTGCGATTAATTATGATGGTACTATAGCAACTAATTCAGGGAAAAGCTGGAGTAGTAATGCGGTATATTTAAATTATGATCCTATTGCTAAAGTTGGCTTTACTTTAAGATCAGAATATTTTAATGATGTGAATAGTGTAGTGGGAGTAGGAACTTCTATTTTTCAAAATACTTTATCGGTAAATGTGCATTTTAATAAATTGACGATCATTCCAGAGATTCGCTTTGATAATGCAAAAGACAAAGTGTTTTTTAATAAGAATAATAACTTAAATCAATATGCGGGCGATTTTATTATTGCTGCAGTGTATAAGTTTTAAAATATTTCCAAGGTTTATTGGTTTTTAAGCAAGCAATCGTTAATCGGGCCCCATTTCTATGGGGCCCTCTTTATTTTAATCTTTTTTAATCTTTCCAACGCCATTCACCTGCAATGGTTAATGGTTCTTTTAAATTATTTTTAATTAGGAACAATCTTGTTTCTTCGTCTGTGAAATGTTTTGCTTTTAGTTCTTTTGAATCCGCCACTCCGTATAATAACATGGTATTAAAGCGAACGGTGTTTCTCATTCCTTTGTCTTCCACTAAACTAAAGACATCACAGTCTGCATGGTAGCAAGGTCCAGCACCTTTAGGTAAAGAACCTCCAGCTCCACCACCTGTTGGAACGCCATGTAACATAAAAGGTTGGTGATCGCTATGTAATCCAGCGCCTACTGAAAAAGTATTTTTAAAATTACTATCTAATTGGTTGGCAATTTTTCCAATAGATTCAAATAATTCTTTACTATCCGCATCACTAGTGTGGTATCCTTTTGGATCATTGGTCATGTCATAATTTAACATGTATCTAATTTGATCAATGCTCTTATCCTTAATGGATGCATCCACATAAGCTCTTGATCCTAATAAACCTTCTTCTTCACCCATGAACATTACAAAATCGATGGTTCTTGCAGGTTGAAGTTTCAAAGCTTTAAATGTTCTTGCCATATCCAATACAGAGAAAGAACCAATTCCATTGTCCATTGCACCAGTAGCTAAATCCCAACTATCCAAATGTCCGCCAACCACAATTTTTTCATTAGGAATGCTCTTGCCATCTATTGTTGCAATTACATTTCTTGCTTTAATGATTCCTGAATGATTGGTCATTTGAATATGACTATACAATGGCCCATTTTGTAATTGTTTTTTTAACTCCATACCATCTTCTTTACCAACACATACTGCAGGGATTGGAATTAATTTTCCTGTAACAGAAGCAGTACCGGTTAATAAAACGCCTTTTTCTGCTGTGTTAATGACAATAATTCCTTTTGCGCCATATTTTGTTGCAATCGCAGTTTTTTCTGAACGGTGTAAATTGGGTGTTCCCGCTTTTGACCCAGGTAAGGTGCCTAAATAGACTAAAGCGATTTTTCCTTTTACTTTATCTGGTGCTACTACATAATCATCTTCCACTCCATTGCCCATATCCACCAATTCTAAACTAATATCACTTGCAACAGGCGAGTGTGCCAATGAAACAGATTTATAAGATTTTAATTTATCCAAGCTTGAACCCACTTCTACATTTAGGGTTCCTCTGCTCCAGCTTTCTACTTCAAATGGCTGGTAGCGAACATTGCTAAATCCATAAGACTTTAATAAATTATAAGCAAAGTCTTCTGCTTTTTTACCATTTTCTGAACCTGTTAAACGGTGGCCGATGGTTTCAGAGGCAATCTTTAATGAAGTATACGCATTGGAATGTTCTAACACTTCTTTGTTGATTTTTGCAAAAATGCTATTCCATTCTTGTTTTGCTTGAGCGATACTATCATTTGCTAATCCAATGCATAATAGACTCAATAGGCCAATTGTTTTTCTCATAGTTGTAATATTAGACCCTAATTTATCTAAAAAAGGGCAAAACAAGCATAGTTTTAATAGTATATTTACCTTATAAATCTAGATTATTATATGGCTAAGCAAGCTTCTCTTTCTATTGGCAGTATTTTGTTTACATTATTGTACTTATTGGTTCACTTTATTCCAGATTTAGGTGGGGCGGATGTAATGGGGGCACAATGGTTGTATTCGAGTGTACTTGACTTAATTGTTTTGGGTTATATTTTCTTTGAGCATACAAAGTATACAGAAGCTATTAATGCAGTTTTCAAATACCTATTCACATTATTATTTAGTGGATTAGTGATCTGGGCCATTTTATCTTATTCATATGCTCTCAATCCAACTGAAACATTAGTAACTCTTGCAAGATTAATTACTACTTATATTATTTTCATTAATGTCTCCATTTTATTTTATAAGCAGGATGTAGTTAAGGTATTTAATGTAGTCTCCTATATCATCGCCTTTATTTTGTTATACGATGCTATTTATATCTTAAAAGGATTTTCCAATAATTTGGAGGAAAAAACTTTGGATCAAAATATTTTAAGTTTAATGGGCAACCATGGCAATAAGAATGTTATGGCTGCTAGTCTTTTGATAAAATTTCCATTTGTATTGTGGATATTGATTAAGGAAAAAACATTGTCAAAAATTTTAGCTTTTTTTACATTGCTTTTAGGGGTGATTGCTTTATTTATATTGAACACTAGATCTACCTATGTTGGATTGGCGATTATTTTTGTGATGTATCTTTCAACTACTTTGGTATTTAAGCGAGGATCTGTTAGAAAATCTATCCTCATTCAAATTGCATATTTCTTAATGCCTATTTTAGTGGGTTTTTTTATTTCGAATACTCTGTTGGAAAATGCAGTTCAAATACAAGGGTCACAAACAGGTTCTTATGGATCTGTAGTTAAAAGAGCTTCAGACATTTCAGTTCAAGGTGGCTCTGATAGAATTCATTTATGGAAAGGAGCTATTGATTATGTTACCAAGCATCCTTTTATGGGTGCAGGTTATGGTAACTGGAAATTAGCTTCCATCCCTTACGAGAAAGAGTATACCAATGACTTATATGTTCCTTACCATTCTCATAATGATTTCATAGAAATGTTTACTGATTTAGGACTAATTGGGGGACTTTGTTTTGGTGGAATGTTCTTATTGTTTCCAATTTATGCTTTTACAGTTTGGAGAAATAAAGATGCCAAAGCATTTCATCTTCCTGCAACCATTAGTTTTATGGCGGTTACCTGTTATGCAATAGATGCTTTTCTGAACTTTCCAGCAGAAAGAACTGCTATGCAAACCATGTTGGCTATTTCAGCTGCAATGGTATGGATTCCTTTAGGATATTTAAAGCCAATTAGTAAGTCAGCTATTAAAAATTGGTTACCGAATGTATATATACTCATTGCAGCCGCATTAATTATACCATCTATCTATATTGCTAAACTTACATATGATTCTTTAAAAGTGCAAAAATATGTGATGGGTGAGATTGATGCTGATCCTAAAATGGATTTAAATGAAGTGAAAGAGGGCTTGCCATCAATACCAAATCTTTCTACATCTACACTTCCTATACCTGCTTTAATTGCTAGATATGAATTTAGGGATAAGCATTACGATGAAGCGCTTCGATTATTAAGAGAGAGTGATGATGTTAATCCCAGTCTACATTATAATGATTTTATAAGAACTGCAGTATTTGCAGCGCAACAAAAATTTGATAGTGTAGCATACTATGCAAAGAAGGCATTTTATAATTGGCCAAGAGCAACTAGTTATTATAAGAATGTCATTTTTGCTGCTGCCAAACAAAAAGATACTGTTGAAATACAGAAAGCTTTTAATCTTTACAATAAGTATAGACCAAGTGGGGAAGCATGGAATCAATATTTATTAGGGATGTATGAAGTGAAAAATGGCACAGATCCTCATTTGAATAGTTTATTAGATAGTGCGATAAAAACTTACCCAGCGGATTCAGTATTATTTAAGAATGTGATCAATGTTTTTGCAAGATCAGGCAATCTGGCATTAAAAAATACAGTTATTGTGGATTATGCTGCACAGGGGGCTCAAGCATTTGTGAAAGGGAATTATACTAAAGCAGCACAATTATATATTAAAGCAATCGGCGTAGATCCTAATAATTATACCCATTATGAGAACGCAGGTATTTGCTACTATACTGCAAAAGATTTTAAAAATGCGATTGTTTATTTTGACAAAGCCACCAAGATGCCTACGGCCAATACAGGTAAGTCTGAATTTTTTATGGCAATGAGTTATATCACATCCAATAATAAGCCAAAAGCTTGTGAAGCTTTATACGCAGCGAAGTCCAAGAATTATGCTGGTGTAGATACTTATATATCACAAAATTGTAAATAAAAACCAATGAAAAACCATTTTAACAAAATCGGATTACTGCTTTGTGCATTGTTGTTTATTCAGAATGCATTAAAGGCCCAAGATAAGATGCCACAAATTTTGCAACATTTTCAGGCAGACAAGGGTTCCTTAGAGCGATTCTATGTAATTGATATGTCTCCTGAAAAAAGAGGTAGAATGACTTCTTTTTATACAGAGTATTTGAATAAAATAAAAGACTTGCCATTCAAGTCTCTGTCTCAATCCGATAAGGTAGATTATTTATTATTTAAAAATCAGCTAGAAGCTAATTTAAATGAATTAAGTATTGAGGAGTCTAATTATCAATCTTCTAAAAACTGGATAGATTTTGCTGCTGTGATTTATACTCAAGAGAAATCAAGAAGAAGAGGGGCTAATATAGATGCAGAACAAACTGCATTAACTTGGAATAAACTATGCAAAGAGATTCAGCAAAAAATGTCACTGTTGAATCAATCAGCGAATATTGCAAAGCCTTCTGCAATGCATATTACAAGAACAATCAGAGGCTATAAAAAAGCAATCAAATCCATTAATGATTTTTATGGTGGTTATGATCCAATGTATAGTTGGTGGACTGCTCAATCTTTTAAAAAATTAGATAGTTCATTGGATCTATATCAGCAAGCAATTGTTAGAAAGACAGATGCTTCGTCAAATCAAAAAGCAGACAAGTCTGGAATTGTGGGTAATCCTATTGGCGCAGAAGCTATTGAAACTTCTTTACACAATGCATTTATTCCATACAATGCACAAGAGTTGATTAAAATAGCAGAAAAGGAATTTGCATGGTGCGACAAAGAGATGTTAAAAGCTTCAAGAGAATTAGGATTTGGTGATAATTGGAAAGCTGCTTTAGAGAAAGTGAAGAATACCTATGTGCCAGTGGGTAAGCAACCAGAGATGATCATGGATTTATATAACCAATCTATTGATTTTATCAAGAAGAATGATATGATCACCATACCTCCATTGGCAGAAGAAACTTGGAGAATGATAATGATGACTCCTAAGCAACAATTAGTGAGTCCCTTCTTTTTGGGGGGAGAAACTTTAATGATTTCTTATCCAACAGATGAAATGGATGATGATGCTAAATTGATGAGCATGAGAGGAAATAATCCTCATTTCTCTAGATCTACTGTACATCATGAATTGATTGCAGGACATCATTTGGAAGGGTTTATGAATGATCGATACAAGAGCTATAGAAATTTTGAAACACCATTCTGGACAGAAGGTTGGTCTTTGTATTGGGAGTTTGAATTATGGGATAAAGGATTCCCAAGAAATGCAGAAGATAGAATTGGCATGTTGTTTTGGAGAATGCATAGATGTGCTAGAATTATTTTCTCTTTAAACTATCATCTAGAAAAATGGTCACCGCAAGAGTGTATTGATTTCTTGGTGGATAGAGTGGGGCACGAGAGAGCAAATGCAGAGGGAGAAGTGAGAAGATCATTTACAGGTGGATATGGTCCTTTGTATCAACTAGCTTATATGATTGGGGCACTTCAGATCAGAGCTTTAAAAGAAGAAGTAGTAGGCTCTGGGAAAATGACCATAAAGCAGTTTAACGATGCTGTGATGAAAGAGAATAATATGCCTATTGAAATGCTAAGAGCTTTAATGATAAAATCTCCACTGACCGAGGATTACAAGAGTCAATGGAGATTCTATAAATATTAAATTAGTGTCTTCCTACTAAATGAAGATTAGTTTGTCTTCCATCAATATAGTAGAAGTTTTTACCATCGAAATGTCCGTTTTGTTCTAACATAAAACGGACATTTTTATTCCATTCCTTGATAAACACAGAGGCATTTAATTCAATCGAATAGCAAGTGTTTTTATACATTGGATAATCCCCACTTCCTGGTACCCCATTTTGCATGTCCCACATACCAATAGTGGGTCCAGAAGCGTGTCCATAATACCCAATAGGATGGGTATAAATGCTTGCTACAATATTTTCTGCTTTTGCTTGATCTAATGAAGCTTTTAAGATTTCATTACCTGTGCGATTTTCTTTAAAATTATTAGTTAAGATATCTTGTAATCTATTAGCCGTTTTCAATCCTTCTTTTAAATAGGCAGGTGCATCCGTTTCATTTGGTTTTAATACATAGGCATGCTCTTGTATATCTGAGTTTAAGCGTAAATATTTAATACCAAAATCAACATGTAATAAATCTCCAGCTTGAATAGTAGGATTATTATCTAATTCTCTAGAAAAAGTTTTTAAATGATCAAAGTTTACAGAGTCATTTCTTTGAACATCCACAGAAGGGTGGAACCAAGTATCTAATCCCATATTATTGAGCTTTTGTCTAAACCACCAAACTAAATCATCAGTGGTAGTAACACCTGGAGTGATTACTTTACTGCTAAATCCTTCTTCAATAATTTTATGTGTGATACTATTTACTTGCGTATAGAACTCCATTTCTCTCGGTGTTCTGGTTTCTAGCCAAGACACGCCTAAATTAGATGCAGAAACAAATGCAGCACCTTTTGGAAGTTTAACCGCTTTGGTTAACTCTTGATAGTCTGTTAAGTCTAAGCCATCAGCATGAGCAAAATCTGTGGAATAGTTTAAACCAATTCTTGTTGGCTGAAGTGTATTGACTATTTGATTCAATTGATCCCATTGATTAGGGAATTTAGCTTGATCCCAAGCAGCTTCAATGGTATTGCCCACTTTGTATCTTGCGACAGCTAATTTTTTATACAGTTTTGTTTGTGGGTTATAATAGAATGCAATGATGGTTCTTCTTCTTGCACTTAACCAAGTAGCTGGTAGCAAGGTTTTAATAATAGGATCTTCATTATATTCTCTTGATACGATGATCCACATATCTATTTTATGCTTCTCCATTAAACTAGGTAATAAATGATTAATTCTATCATCTAATACTTCGTCAATGATTTCTGCTTGATTTTTCAAGTTTAGCACTTGGCTAAAGCTTGTATTGGCAAAAGCAATTAAGCAAATTAAAAGGAATGTTATTTTATTTTTCATAAGGTGGTTTATTTAACTCTTGTCCATACATCGGTTCTGCCAATCATACTAAATCCAATATAGCCTCTCACATTTAATGTGTTTTTATCTTTGAAACTAATATTGCATTTGTATTCCTTCCCATTTTTAGGATCATAAATATGTCCTTGATGCCAATTGTTATCGTTTTCATTGTAAACAAAGCCCCATAGATTCACTAAACCAAGTAAGGGTCTTGAATGTAAACTTGCGTCTGGATGTTTAGTGTCGGTTTTAGGCTTTTTAGTTTCAGGATCAATGGGTTCGCTTAGCCAAACTATTTTACCTTGATAGGTGTTGCCATTTTTATAAATTTCAACATGAGCATTTCCTGATCCAGTTTGCCACTTTCCTAAAATAAAGTCTGCATTTTTTTGTGCATGAATGCTTTGAAAGCAAATAAGTGTAATAATTAAAAAGTATAGTTTTTTCATATCCTTTGAATTTTGGATATGAATTTAATACTTCTTCTCTAGAAAACACTAAAATTTGATAGCAATACTCAATCCGCTAGTGGCAGGGTCTCCTAAATGAACTGCTCCAAAATCGTATGCATAGGAGATATACTTTTGATTGGTGAGGTTTCTTGTCCAATATTTAATTTGTACATCGTCCATTTGTACACCTAGGCTTGCATTGATAATATTATATGGATTTTGTTGAATACTATTGGCTAAATCAAAATAAGTTGTGCCAATATATTTCCACTCTGTTCTTACAAATCCAGAAAGATCTTTGTTGAATTTTTGATCGTATTGCAATGCTAGGTTTGAAACAAGATCAGGCGTAAAAATTTGTTTATTCCCATTTAAAATATTGGCATTGCCATTTTGAGCAATCTCTAGTGTTTCAAATTTTGCATTGGTCATTCCTGCATTATAATCAATACTTAAATGTGTATTAGCTTGAGCTGTAAATTCTAATTCTATTCCCTTACTATTTAACTTGCCTCTATTTTGAATGATCGTAATTGCATCTGGTAGAATTAATGTAGGTACCTGAGCGTCGACTAATCTTGTGTAGAAAACAGTTAAGTTCAATCTAGCATGATTGTTGAATAAAGTATTTTTTAAGCCCAATTCAATATTATTACTGTATTCTGGTTTGTATCGAATTAATGGGGGTTGTGAAGGATCAGAACTTAGTGGAGATAGTCCTCCCGCTCTGAAACCTTTGCTATAATTTACAAATGCCATTTGTGTAGCGCTTATATTATAATCCAATCCTAATTTTGGGGATAGGGCGCCAAAATCAGTTGTTCTGCTTATGAGTGCTTGTGTTTCATAAATCGTTTTATTGTTATCCATCATTAATGAGCCATTCACCGATTGTTCTATTTGCTCAAAATCATTTCTAATACCTGCTGTAAGATTTAATTTTTCAGTTAAGGCGTAAGTAGCTTGTCCGTATAATGCAATTCCTTTTCTTTTGCTATTGGTAGAATTGATTAATGTGAAATTGCTATTTTCAATTCCCATTAAATATGCGTCAGTGCCAAAATGCGTTCCTTGTTTAGTGGGAGCGTTTTGAGAGAATAGGTAAGCCCCAATTGTCCATTTGAATGGCTGATTGCCTATTGAATTTAATTTTAGATCCTGTGTCCAAGCAGAAATCTGATTCCACTCTTTGCCATAATTATTCACTACAGTGATAGCATCTATTGGAGAAAAATCGCCGTCTATTGGATTGGTATAGTATCTATAATTTTTTTGATAAGCAGTTTGAGCACTGAATTGGTATTTAGTTCCATTGTATAAAATAGACATTGAGCTATTCAAGCTTTTATCCTTCATAATAGTGGTCGCATTCTGATTTAAAACAAATGGATTGTTGAATGCTTCTTCTACGCCAAATACCAAAGGGAATGCTCCTTTATTTTCTTGGTTTCTATGTTTGGTATTAAAAGTTATTGACCATTGCTTGTTGATAATATATTTTAAAAAGTAATTACCTGAAATACCTCTCTGACGATCGTAAGGCAATTGATTGTATTCATTTAGGTAAAATCCTTCTCTTGCATCAAACAATCCGCTCGCACCCACAAATAATTTATCTTTAATAATGGGCGTTTTAATATTTAAGTTCATTCTTTTTTGACCATAATTACCCCAGTTTAATTCTGCTGAGCCACTTGTATAATTTGTAGGTTGTTTGGTAATAATATTAATAACACCACCCATGGCGTTTCTACCATATAAACTTCCTTGTGGACCTCTTAAAATTTCAATTCTTTCAACATCAAATAGGTTTGGAATATAGGTATCTAAATTAAACTGATTTACACCATCAATGTAAACAGCTGTAGAAGGATCGTAAGAAGTGGTTGCAATACCTCTGATAGCAGTGACATCTCTTCCATCTCCAGGATCTGCGCTATAAACATTTGGGATAATGCCACTTATGTCTTTGATGTTCCAAATTCTATAAGCATTAACTTGTTTACTATTGAATGAACTTACTGCTAAAGGGACTTTTTGTAACAATTCCGTTTTTTTCTGTGCTGTTACTAAAACAGTATCTAATTGTGCAAATGATGGAAAACTTAGAATACTTGAACTTAAGAGTAGAAAAATTCTTAAAAATGCCTTATTTTTCATTGATTGATTATATCAAGCGAAGATAACTTGATTTAAGCAATAGTATTTCTATAGATTTTAGCATTTTCATCATTAATATAATAATTAAAGTAGCGACGATCTTCTATTGATCTGACCCTTTCTATAAAAACAGTATCCTTTTGGCAATTCACATTGAATTTGTGGTTAATTCTGATAATTGCCTCTGTTCTGATCTTTTTCTGGATTTCAATAGATTTATTCTTTACACCCAAGTGAAGGTTCAATTCATTAACAGTGAAGTATTGTTGTGTGTTGGATTTTTCTATAATCAACTGGATAATAGTCTTCTCTAGTGGGCTAAATTTGATGGGGTCTTCTTCCTCTTTCAGGGGTATTTCACTAATACTTTTTTTAAAGTATCCTTTATCGTAAATGATATATAATGAAATTAAAAATAAAGCAAGTGTTATAAAAAACATCCATTGGTAGTAATTTACAATTTCGACTAACATATTCATGTGGTCAAATTATTAGAATTTAGTCTAATAGCGACGAAATTGTAAATATAAAAGGATATCTATTTAGATATATTAAAATAACTTAATTTATAATTTAATGAT
>CALCEA010000142.1 GCA_937900675.1 uncultured Chitinophagaceae bacterium | reverse complement strand
GTTGCTGCTTTTGCCAAACTTCCAGGTATTGGTAAAAAAACTGCATTGAGATTGGTATTGCATTTATTAAAACAAGACGAGGAAGTCACCATAGAGTTTGGAGAAGTATTGCAAAAAATGAGAAAGGAAATAAAATTCTGTCAAAGATGTTTTAATATCAGTGACGGAACCATCTGTTCCATTTGTGCCAACTCAGGAAGAAGCAAAGAAATGATCTGCGTGGTAGAAAATATCAGAGATGTTATTGCGATTGAAAACACGCAACAATACAATGGAACCTATCATGTATTAGGAGGAATCATTTCCCCATTGGACGGTATTGGACCAGACCAGTTAACCATTGAGCCATTGATCGAAAGAATTAAAAAAGACAAGGTCACTGAGCTCATTTTTGCATTAAATCCTACCATTCAAGGAGATACTACCATTTATTATATACAGAAAAAGCTGGCAGATAGTCCCTGCCGCATTACCACCATTGCACGAGGAATTGCCTTTGGAGGCGAGTTAGAATATGCGGACGAAATGACCCTTGGAAAGAGTATTTCCAACAGACAGCCCATACATCAATACATTAAATAGGTAGTTTTCAATAAAAACACTAATTTTGATGTTCAAACATTGATTTATCATCTAAAACATATTTATATGAAACAGTTATTAGTAGCTTTTGGTCTTTTATTGATAAGCGCAACTACTTATGCGCAAAAGAATTTTAATACTTCTACTGCAGTGGTAAGATTTATTGCAGTGGATGATAATGATATTGATGCCACCAACAAAAAAGCAGTAAGTCGCCTACAATCCAATGGTGATCTAAGTTTCATCATGCTCATGAAAGATTTTACTTTTGATATGGATAAAATGCAAGAGCATTTTAATGAAGAATATGTAGAGAGTGATAAATTTCCAAGAGCTTTCTTTAATGGCAAAATCGCCAATTTTTCTAGCGTTAATTTCAAGAAAGATGGTACCTACCCTATCACTGTAACGGGTAATATGCAGGTGCATGGTGTGAACAAAGCCATACAGACCAATGGTGTAATTGAAATCAAAGGTGGCAAGCCTGTGGCAACTGCTAAATTCACTGTTACTCTAAAGGATTTCGGAATTGGTGGTTTATTGATCAAAATGGTGGCTGATAAGATCAATGTAGAAGTAACTGCTGCTTATCAATAGTATTTGGCTACAAGCTAGTTCTGTATTAACTTTGCTCCGCAACTGCAGGTGGGATTTGTTTATTGTTCAACCTGCCATCCGTAAGGAGAAAAGAACTAATAAACGATACACCAATCGACTCCCCTTTATTAAAATCTCTCCTTAGGCAGCTGCATAAAAAATATAGGTATGTCAATAAGAGAGGAACTTAAAAAAAGAATTTTAGTAATTGATGGCGCAATGGGTACCATGGTACAGCGTCATAAATTAACTGAAGAAGATTATCGTGGAAAGCGTTTTGCCAACTGGCATACGGATGTAAAAGGCAATAACGATTTATTGTGTATTACACAGCCTGAAATTATCACAGGTATTCATTTGCAATATTTAGAAGCTGGTGCAGATATTATTGAAACCAATACTTTCAGTAGTACTTCAATTGCGATGGCAGATTACGATATGCAAGAATTAGCTTACGAGTTAAATGTTGCTGCAGTAAAATGCGTAAGAGAAGCCATCAATCAATACAAATCAAAGCATCCCAATACCACTGAAAAATATATTGCTGGATCTATCGGACCATTGAATAAAACTTTAAGTTTATCTCCTGATGTAAACAATCCAGGATATAGAGCAGTAACATTTGATGAAGTGGTAGTAGCTTATACAGAACAAATCAAAGGATTAGACGAAGCAGGTGTGGATGTATTATTAGTAGAAACTATTTTTGATACATTAAATGCGAAAGCAGCCATTTTTGCCATCAAAGAATATTACAGAAAAATAGGAAAGGCAGAATTGCCTATTATGATTAGTGGTACCATCACAGACGCTTCTGGCAGAACCTTAAGTGGACAAACATTAGAAGCATTCTATACCTCTGTTGAACATGCAAAACCATTAAGTGTTGGCTTAAACTGTGCATTAGGTGCGCAAGAAATGAGATCACATATTGAAGAGCTTTCACAAATTGCTTCATGTTATACATCTGCTTATCCTAATGCAGGATTACCTAACGCAATGGGACAATACGATGAAGCACCTCATCAAACCGGACATTTTATTGAAGAATGGGCAAAGAATAAATTTGTAAACATAGTGGGCGGATGTTGTGGTACAACTCCGGATCATATTAAACAAATGGCAGACAATGTTAGAAATCTAACACCAAGAAGTCTTCCTATTCTTGATACAACAATATAATATTATGAGCGAAACGATACATATAAATGAGCTTTGTAAAAGCGAATTCAATATGTCAATTTAAAAAACTTTATGATTCATATTAAACCTTATTTAAGATTAGCTGGATTAGAGCCATTGGTGATTCGTCCAGAAACCAATTTTGTGAATGTGGGTGAAAGAACCAATGTAACAGGTTCCAAAAAGTTCGCAAGACTCATTAAAGAAAATAAATACGAGGAAGCTTTATCTGTTGCTCGTCAACAAGTAGAGAGTGGTGCTCAGATTATTGATGTAAACATGGACGATGCCTTATTAGAAGGTGTGAAAGCCATGACTACCTTTTTGAATTTATTACAAAGTGAACCAGATATTGCGCGCATTCCAGTAATGATTGATAGCTCTAAATTTGAAATCATTGAAGCTGGTTTAAAATGTGTACAAGGAAAATGTATTGTGAATTCTATCTCTATGAAAGAGGGAGAAGAGAAATTCATAGAACAAGCACATATCTGTAAAGCCTATGGTGCAGCGGTGATTGTAATGGCATTTGATGAAGTAGGACAAGCCGATACCAAGGACAGAAAAGTTGAAATTTGTGAAAGAGCTTATAAGATTTTAGTAGAGAAGGTAGGATTTGATCCACAGGATATCATCTTTGACCCAAATATTTTTGCGGTAGCAACTGGTATAGAAGAACATAATAACTATGCAGTTGATTTTATTGAAGCCACTAGAATCATCAAGCAAAAAATGCCTTTGGCAAAAGTAAGCGGTGGTGTTTCGAATGTATCATTTTCATTCAGAGGTAATGAAGCAGTGAGAGAAGCCATTCATGCGGTATTCTTATACCATGCGGTGAATGCTGGAATGGATATGGGCATTGTAAATGCAGGTCAGCTTGCAGTATACGATGAAATTGATCCAGTATTAAGAAATCTTTGTGAAGATGTTATCTTAAATAAAAACAACGATAACAACCAAGCTACTGAAGCCTTAATTCAATATGCAGATAATTTAAAAGCTAGTGGCGAGAATGCTGGACAATCATCAGAAGAAGCGAATAAAATAAAATTAGCTTGGAGAAATGATACAGTTGAAAAGCGTTTGGCACATTCATTGATCAACGGTATTACAGATTTTATTGAGGAAGACACAGAAGAAGCAAGATTACAATATAGTGCACCTTTAGAAGTAATTGAAGGGCCATTAATGGCCGGTATGAATCAAGTAGGAGATTTATTTGGTGCAGGTAAAATGTTTTTACCGCAGGTAGTAAAGAGTGCTCGTGTGATGAAAAAGAGTGTGGCAGTATTGACTCCATATATTGAAGCAGAAAAAGAAAGAATCAAATTAGCCTCTGCTTCTCCTAATGGCGAAACCAAGGGACCTGCTAAAATATTATTAGCTACTGTAAAAGGAGATGTGCACGATATTGGTAAAAATATTGTGGGCGTAGTTTTAGGCTGTAATGGATATGAAATTATTGATATTGGGGTAATGGTACCTGCTGATAAAATACTAGCAGAAGCAGAAAAACATCAGGTAGACATTATTGGCTTAAGTGGATTAATCACTCCTTCATTAGACGAGATGGTGCATATTGCCAAAGAGATGAAGAGAAGAGGCATGAATATTCCTTTAATGATTGGAGGGGCGACTACTTCAAGAATGCATACTGCTGTAAAGATTGCTCCAGAATATGATAATGGTGTTATTCATGTATTAGATGCATCAAGAAGTGTAACGGTTGCAGGATCTTTATTAAATAAGGATCAAAAGAAAGCATTCCTAGCAGAATTAGATACTACTTACAATCAGCTAAAATCAGACTTTGATAATAAGAAAACAGTAAAACAAAGTTTACCATATAAAGAAGCGCTACAAAATAAAGTAAATATTGATTGGAGTAATTTCAAAGTAACTGCTCCTAGTTTTACAGGAAATAAAGCGATTGCGATTGATGATTTATCTGTATTAGTACCTTATATAGATTGGAAGCCATTCTTTATTGCATGGGAATTACACGGAAATTTTCCAGCTATCTTAACAGATGAAAAAGTTGGTGAAGTAGCGAGTAAATTATATCAAGACGCCACTACCCTTTTGAATAAAATCATTCAAGAAAAATGGTTAACAGCAAAAGGCGCTATTGGATTTTGGCCAGCAGTAGCAAAAGAAGATGATGTTATTTTAAAGAATAATGGTAAAGAAGTGTCTTTACATTTTTTAAGACAACAATCTAAAAAAGCAGCAGGACAACCTAATTTCTCATTGGCAGATTTTATTTGCCCAGCAACAGAAAACAAGGAAGATTATTTAGGTGCTTTTGCTGTAACTATACACGGTATAGAAGAACATATCAAAGCATTTGAAGCGAATCACGACGATTATAATAAAATTATCTTACAAGCATTAGCAGATAGATTAGCAGAAGCTTTTGCAGAATATTTACACGCACAAACCAGAACAAACTACTGGGGCTATGCAAAAGACGAGCAATTAGACAATGATGCTTTAATCAAAGAGCAATATGTTGGAATTAGACCTGCACCGGGATATCCTGCATGTCCAGATCATACGGAGAAATATACATTGTTTGAATTGTTGAATGGTCAAGAACATACTGGCATAAGTTTGACAGAAAGCTTAGCAATGTATCCTGCGTCTAGTGTTTGCGGATGGTATTTCGCAAATCCTCAAAGCCAATACTTTGGATTAGGTAAAATTCAACAAGATCAGGTAGAAGATTATTCAAAAAGAAAAAATCAATCTTTAGAATATATCACTAGATGGTTGCAACCAGTGATTGAGTAAATTATACTTTTTCGAATAACCACCATAAGCGCTTACGAGGAGTTACTTTGTAATTGGTTCTTACATAAGAACTAATATGATTGATGGCTTCATCCACACTATCCGTAAATAAAACAAATTTCTTGTCTTCAGGAGAAATAGTGCCCGCTTGAATCATATGATCCATCCAATGTTGAAAAGGTTGATAATAAGAACGACCCATTACCACAATGGGGAAATCGTTGATTACTTTGGTTTGCGCTAAGGTTAATGTTTCAAAAAATTCATCCTGTGTGCCAAAACCACCTGGCATAATTATAAATGCGTAAGAATATTTTACCAACAATACTTTTCTGATAAAGAAGAAGCTGAAAGTAATACTGGTTTGAACATAGGGATTGGGGGTTTGTTCAAAAGGAAGTTTAATATTACAACCCACAGACTTACCACCTGCTTCAAAAGCACCTCTGTTGGCAGCTTCCATAATACCAGGACCTCCGCCTGTCATAGTTACCATTCCTAATTCTGCAATTCTTTTACCTATCTCCCTTGCCTGCTTATAATAAAGATGGTCTTCCTTAAATCTTGCAGATCCAAAAACAGTTACACAGGGTCCTATAAAGTGGAGTGCTCTAAATCCTTTAATAAATTCAAAGAATATTTGTAAGGCAAATTTGAACTCGTTAATCCTGGGCTTTGGGCCTTCTAATTGAAATCCACTATAGGCTGGTATAATCTTCTTCTTCGAGTGCTGATTCATACATTGAAGTTAATAAATAATCAATAGAGAAGCTTAAAATAGTTAATTTTGGTATCGAAATTGAAGCCACTATATGAAACTACGCATACACGGTCTTATACTATTCATTTGTATTTTAATTAGTCAGTTTGCAGCTGCGCAAACACCCGTAGTACTTGAGCAAATTCAAACTTATTCCAATATTCTACCTAGTGCAGATTATTGGAAATTAGATAAAAAAGCAGCGCTACAAATTAGAGATGCATTAGAAAAAAATTTATTTAAATCCATGTCTCTTGATTTGAATAAAGATTATCCAACCAAGACATTGGCATTAACCAAATACAGTCAATTAGGAAAAATCCAAATCAATTGGGAACAAACAGCATCTATTCCTTTACATGCTTATGTTGAATTATATGAATTAGACCCAGACCTTGCATATAAAAATAATTTACTGGATCTTCCAGAAAGCAAAAGAGATAGCATAAGCGCAATATGGTTTATTACCTGTTCTATCATCAATCAAGAAAAGCAAGTGGTCTTAAAAAAGACCTTGTTAATGAGCATACAACCTCAAACCACTATTGGTATTGGATATCCAACAGTATATGCTTTAACCAGTCCTTCCAATTTGGCCAAAGCACTTGCCAAGGGAATTGAACAAATCAATCCAAGCTTTATTGATTTAAGTTACACAGAAGCAAAAGCACCTAGCTTATACGCAGTAGATAATATATGGATGCCTGCAGTTCATCAAGCACCAAGAACATTGGTTGATACAACCAGGGGATTTATCATGTTTACTAGAACAAATAATCGTCAGATATTAAGAGTACCTACTGCAGCAATGCAGAAAATAAATACCAATTCAACTGAATTAGATAATCCTTATGCAACATTATTGGCTAATCTAAAGGCAAGCAAATGGAATAAGAGCAAAGAATTATATCAAATTGAACAACCATTAAGAGATGTAAAAAATAATATGGATTATAGTATCTCCTCTTTTTTGGTGTTTAATCCCAATGTTGGATATGAAATCAATCCAGTTAGTCCTATCAGTTTTTTAAACGATAGCTTAAATAAAATATACGCAAAACAAGAATTGATTGGTAAATTCAGTGTTGCAGAAAATATTTTACAAGCTGATGCTTGGGTGGATCCCAACGAATTGTATAACGGATACGATTCAACAGAAAAGATTTTATTAAATACTTCATTTAAAAAACAAAATATTATTGCCAATAAGCAAATTAAAGGAGTATATAAAAATAGTCCCTTCACTATTTTAATTAACTATGATGCGAATATTAAAACCATTTTTGTGGACCAACAATTAGCATTGATTGCTCATGGAGATAATTTACCTACGCACATGGTGATTGTTCAAAATAATTTATCAGACGAATTTTTAAATTTCGTTTTACTATTTGCCTATTCTGAACTATTTCAAATGCCTAAACCTGAAGTAATTGTATCCGTATCAGGAATAAATAAAGTACCCAACCCAATAGAAGAATAATGCAAATTATAAGTTACAATGTAAATGGTATAAGAGCTGCCATTAAAAAAGGGCTCATTGAATGGCTAGCATCAGCAGATGTAGATGTCTTATGTGTTCAAGAAACCAAAGCAAGTCCAGACGATATTGATATCAGCATTTTTACTTCACTGGGGTATCATGTGGCATGGTATCCTGCTCAAAAAAAAGGATATAGTGGGGTTGCTATTTTTAGCAAGAAAAAGCCCGACAATATTGTATATGGTAATGGCTATGAAATGAGTGATGCCGAAGGAAGAGTAGTAAGAGTGGATATTGGAGACCTAACTATAGTAAACGCTTATTTCCCTTCTGGCACCAGTGGCGATGAAAGACAACAATATAAATACCAATGGTTGAATGAATTTTATGAGTACATCGAAGCTTTAAAAAAAGAAAGACCACAAATAATTGTTGCAGGCGATTATAATATTGCACATAAAGAAATAGACATACACGATCCCAAAGGGAATAAAAAATCATCTGGATTTTTACCTGAAGAAAGAGCTTGGATGGACCAATTTTTAAACAATGGATGGGTGGATAGCTTTAGAGTAATTCATCCGGAAGCTACAGGTGCTTATAGTTGGTGGAGTCAAAGATTCCCATCTGTTAGACTAAATAACAAGGGATGGAGAATTGATTATTTATGCACCACTGAGCCAGTAGCGAAAAAAATAAAAAATGCTAGCATACTACCAGATGTAAAACATAGTGATCATTGTCCTATCTTAGTTGCCTTAAAAAAATAACATGCAAGTTTGTAATATTAGTTTTCAAATAGAACCCAATGCTGAAGTTATTTGGAAAGCATGGATGCAAGAGCAATTTATTCCTGCATGTATGGAAACAGGATGTTTTAATGAATTTCGTTTTTACGAATTAGAAGTAGAACCTACACAAGCTCCAACCTATACCCTTCAATTATTTGCAAGTTCCAAAGAAATAATGGAGCAGTATCGCGGCAAACACGCAGCAAACCTACTTTACAAGCTACACCATACTTGGGGAGAGCAATGCTTTCATTTTAGCAGTTTTATGCAAATTGTGAATTGATTGTGGATAGATAATCCTTTGAAATCCTTTATAGGCTTAGATTACAGCAAATATTGTCTGAAACCCATTAAAATCAAGGCTTTACGCAATACAAGGTTCTCAACAAAGTTTCTATGATATAGGTCATTTCCCATGAAAACCTTACTATTTAAGGGTTTTGGTGGAAAAATAAAAACAAAAATTTATCCCAAAATATTTTTTCGTTTCACAAAACCTAATAAATTTGTTCTATCGTTTAAAACTATAAAAAACACATCTATGAACAAGGCAGAATTAATCGCACACATCGCGGACAGCGCTGATTTACCAAAAACATCAGCAAACGCAGCTTTAGATGCTTTCATCGAAGCAGTAACTAAATCTTTGAAAAAAGGTGATAAAGTAACTTTAGTAGGTTTTGGTACTTTCTCAGTAACAAAGCGTGCTGCTAGAACTGGTCGTAACCCACAAACTGGTGCTACCATCAAGATCAAAGCAAAGAAAGTTGCTAAATTCAAGGCTGGTAAAGAATTAAGCGCGAAATTATAGTCGTAAAAAACTAATTTGAAATAAAACCCCTTGGATATCCATATATTCAAGGGGTTTTTTTATTTTTGCAGTCAAATCATTCATTTAAAACAATTATCAAAATGGGAAGAGGAGATAAAAAAACAGCAAAAGGTAAAAGATTCATGGGATCTTTCGGTGTAAGCAGACCACACAAGACAGCTACAACCGCTCCAAAAGCAGCAGCTGCAACAACTGCAAAGAAAACAACTAAAGCAAAAGCTTAAAGGCGTATAAAGATCCCCGAAAGCTCGGGGTTTTTTTATA
>CALCEA010000141.1 GCA_937900675.1 uncultured Chitinophagaceae bacterium | reverse complement strand
ATACTGCAGGAAGATTGCACAATAAAGCTCATTTGATGGACGAGTTGAATAAAATTAAAAGAGTAATTCAAAAACAAGTACCAGATGCACCACACGAAGTATTATTGGTGTTGGATGGTTCTACAGGTCAAAATGCATTAGAGCAAGCCAAGCAATTTATGGCAGTGACTGATGTAAATGCATTAGCGATTACTAAATTAGACGGTACTGCAAAAGGTGGTGTTGTATTGGCTATTGCACATCAATGCAAGATTCCTGTTAAATATATTGGCGTGGGTGAACAAATCAAAGACTTATTATTATTTGATAAAGATGCCTTTGTAGATTCTTTATTCAATTTGAATAAGAACTAAAATACAATTAACTATTTCATTGGGATTTATTTTAAAACATAGCGCACACTAATGCCGCCATGATTTTTAAAATAAGATTGAATAATGCTAAAAGCAGGTTGCCAATCCACACTAATATTTAAAGGTGTGTTTTTGATTTTGTAATCAAATCCAATGATGCCATCAAATCCAACTGCAATATTGGAATTAGAACTATTAGGGTTGGTCTTTTTCCATTCTTCGCTCCATACGCCCATATGTCCTCCATATCCGATATACCAACTTAGGTTTTCTGTTCCTTCAATGGGAGTATAAATCTCTTTTAAAATAGAAGCGCTAAATCCATCAAGACTTGCATAACCAATCACTTCAATCGCTCTTGCAGTCTTATACATGTTTTTATAGGTAATAGCACCAGGTGATACTTTAACACCAATAGACTTGTTATAGGGATTTACATAGGGGCCAGTGGCCATTGCTGTATCCAAGGTATAATTTTGCGCTAAAAGCTTTGAAACACTTACAAAAAAGACGAAAACCAGGGTTAGTTTTTTTAGATTCATAGTGCCTGTTTTGGGGGTACACAAATTTAGGAATAAATGGGTCAAATTCACTGTTTAATAAATGCTAAAATTTGGGTAAGTTTGTAACATGTTAAGTTTTCAAACATTATCAGAGCGATTCAACAAAGGTTTCGATACCAATCACTTCCCCGCAAGCCCTGCCACTTTATATGAACCAGGGGAATATTTTTTGCAAATTGGTGGAAAGAGAATCAGGCCTGTGCTTTGTTTATTGGGTAATGAATTATTTAATGAGATTCATAATGACGCTTATCAGGTTGCCAGAGCTATTGAGTTGTTCCATAATTTTACTTTGGTACATGATGATATGATGGATGAAGCAAGTTTGAGAAGAGGAAAACAAACAGTTCATACTAAATACGATTACAATACTGCATTATTGGTGGGAGATGTAATGATCATCAGGGCTTATGAATTTTTACAACAAATCCAACCAACTTATTTGCCTAAGATTTTGCAATTGTTCAATAGAACTGCTAGAGAAGTTTGTGAAGGACAGCAGTTGGATATGGATTATGCAAAAATGGATACGGTAAGCATGGAACAGTATATTGAAATGATTACTTTAAAAACCTCCGTTTTATTGGCAGCAAGTTTGGAAGCTGGTGCAATTATCGGTGGTGCTAGCGAGAATAATTGCAGACAATTATACGAGTTTGGAAAGAAAATTGGTATTGCATTTCAAATCCAAGATGACTATTTAGATGCTTTTGGTGATGCAGCCATTTTTGGTAAAGAAGCAGGAGGGGATATTAAGCAGAATAAAAAAACATTTTTGTTATTACATGCTTTGGAAGTAGCCAATGCTGAACAAAAAGTTGCATTAGAATCTTTATTAAAAACCAATACTGAAGATAAAGTAGAAAAAGTCTTAGCCATTTTTAAAGCATGTGGAGTAGATGCATGGGCTGAAGATTTAAAGGCAAAATATTTAAAAGAAGCTTTCGAGCATTTAGAAGCCATAGCGGTTGTATCTAACAGAAAACAACCTTTAATTGAATTGGCTAATTATTTAATGAATCGAAATCAATAATCAACTTACATGAGTTTGTTCAGAAAAAAATCAATTGATAAAATTGTAGCAGATGCGAATGCAGGATTAACTGATGGGCATAGTGCAAGTGGATTAAAAAAAGAATTAGGGGTGAAAGACCTTACTTTAATGGGCATTGCTGCAGTAGTGGGTGCGGGAATTTTCTCCACCATTGGTACTGCTGCTTTTCATGGCGGACCTGGAATCTCTTTGTTATTTGTTATTACAGCCATTACCTGTGGATTCAGTGCTTTATGTTATGCAGAGTTTGCAAGCAGGGTACCTATTGCCGGAAGTGCATACACTTATGCTTATGTAACATTTGGTGAAATTGTAGCTTGGATTATTGGATGGGCTTTGATTTTAGAATATGCTATTGGCAATATTGTGGTAGCTATTAGCTGGAGCGGATACTTTGTAAATTTATTAGAAGGTTTCCATATTCATTTGCCAGGATGGTTAAGTACCAACTACGAACAAGCACAAGCTGGATACGAAGAAGCGATGGCGCATTTAGCGGCGGGTGGAACCACTGAGACATTTAGTAAATTAGCTAGAATAGGATATGATGCAATAACCAATGCTCCAATGATTGGTTCAACTAGAGTCATTTTAAATATACCTGCATTTGTAATTGTGGTTTTAATCACTTTGCTAGTATATAGAGGGATTAAAGAAAGCAAGAAGAGTACTAATGCAATGGTGATTTTTAAAATACTGATTATTTTATTTGTAATCGTACTTGGCTTTTTTTATGTTGATAGTTCTAACTGGATGCCTTTTATGCCTAATGGTTTTAAAGGTGTATTAGCGGGTGTATCTGCAGTGTTCTATGCGTATATTGGTTTTGATGCCATATCCACTACTGCGGAAGAATGTAAAGACCCTCAAAGAGATTTACCTAAAGGAATGATCTATTCTCTTTTAATTTGTACAGTATTGTATATTTTAATTGCGTTGGTTTTAACTGGGATGGTATCATACACACAATTAAAAGTGGATGATCCATTGGCCTATGTTTTTGAAAAAATTGGTCTTCATAAAATTGGCTATATTATTTCTGTAAGTGCAGTGGTGGCAACAACTAGTGTATTATTGGTTTTCCAATTGGGACAACCAAGAATTTGGATGAGCATGAGTAGAGATGGTTTGATGCCTAAGAAGTTTGCCACGGTGCACAAGAAATTTGGCACACCAAGTTTTGCCACTATAATTACCGGCATTTTTGTTGGAGTTCCAAGTTTATTCATGTCTATCAGCAGAATGACCGACCTAACCAGTATTGGCACTTTGTTTGCCTTTGTATTGGTTTGTTTTGGAGTTTTAGTATTGCCTAAGATTTCCCCTGATATCAAAGCAAAAGCATTTAGATTGCCTTATATCAATGGGCAGATCATTATTCCTGCTTTAGCGACTATCTTTATATATTTAAGTAAAGAAAGAATTGCTGCAGCATTTGCACAAGCTGGAAACGAAGGGTATCAGGAAATTTTGTTCTTAGTATTTATCTTCATTTTAATTATAGTATCCATTTTTTCTTTCATTAAAAAGTATTCCATCATTCCAATTATTGGTGCCATGTGTTGCTTGTATTTAATGATTGAGATTCCGCCAGTTAGTTGGTTGTGGTTTTTTATATGGATGGCTATTGGTTTAGTGTTTTATGCTAGTTATGGAAGAAAGCATTCCAAATTAAATACATAGTATGAAGTATCAAGTTGGTGATGAGATATTAGTGATTCATAGTAATGAGGAGGGGAGGATCATTGAAATCATGAACGATAAGATGGTGATGATAGAAGTTCGTGGGGTGAAGTTTCCTGCTTATATGGATCAAATAGATTTTCCTTATTTCAAGCGTTTTACCGAAAAGAAATTATTTCCTACAAAAGCGGCGACTAATAAAATTTATGTAGATCAAATACCCAAAGAGAAGATTCAAAAAAATGATTCCAAAGAAGATGAAGGTATTTGGTTGTATTTGGTTCCTAAGTTTAGCTTGGACGATTTTAATGACGAAGTAGTAGACAGTTTAAAGGTATTTTTATCTAATAGAACCAGGGTAGGTTATCAATTTGATTATGCACAAAACACCAATGCCAATGAAGGTTTCTCCATTGCATCTACCTTGGCGCCGCATACTGATTTTTATATTCATGATATTGATTTTGAGGTGGTCAATGATGGATTAGGTTTCTTTATTGATTTTTCATTAATAGAGTCGCATAAAAAGAAAGCAGATCATTTTGAAACTCAGGTAAAAATTAAACCGAAGCAATTCTTTCAAAAAATTGAAAAATTAAAAGAAGAAGGTACACCAAATATTGCCTATCATTTATTTGATCAATATCCAGATAAAGAAGAAGACAATTATGTGCCTTTGGATATTTTAAGAAATGCAGGTTTTAAAGTGTATGATGCTTCTAAAATTAAAGAACATATTCCTGCTGCCAGATCTGTGGTGGATTTGCATATCGAAAAATTAGTGGACAAGTTTAGTCATTTGACCAATGCTGAAATACTGCAAATTCAATTAAGTGAATTTGAAAAATGGTTAGAGTTGGCTCAATTAAACCATTTGCCTAGCATGATTTTTATTCATGGTGTAGGTAAAGGGAAACTCAAACAAGAAATACACGACCTATTAAAAGTAAAGAAAGGCATAAAAAGCTTTGTAAATCAATACAATGAGTTTTATGGTTATGGCGCCACAGAAGTCTTCTTTTCCTAATGGAGACTCTAAGGGGAATGTCTTACCTTTGCACTACTACAAACCCGAGCTATCGTGGCAAGCAATTGCCAAGGAAAGTCCGGACAGCTCAGAGTAACCCACCGGTGAATAGCCGGCGTCTCAAGCAATTGGGACAGAGAAAGTGCCACAGAAAATAACTACCTCGCAAGAGGAAAAGGTGAAAATGTGAGGTAAAAGCTCACAGATCTAGTAAGTAATTATTAGTTCGGGTAAACCTTGGGTGCTGTAATGCCACGTATAGGAACGCTTAAGAGCGACTCGTTCAAGTTCCAGGGTAGGCAGCATGACTTCAGCAGTAATGTTGAGGCTAGATAAATGATAGTTTAGAAACAGAATCCGGCTTATGAGGCTTGTAGTATTTTTTAACCAGTATCTTGAAAGAGATACAAAACAAAGATCATGACGATAGAACAATTGAAGCGCATGAGGGACCAAGTGAGTGTCCTGAGGAGGTTTCTTTGACGTTGATAATAGATTGCAAAAAATAGACAAGGATAAGCAGATGTCTATGTCTCCAGGTTTCTGGGATGATAATACTCGAGCTACGGGTATTATGAAAGAAATTAAAGTAAACGAATATTGGGTTCATTTATACAATGAAGTGGCTAATAGTGTAGAAGACTTTGCTGTATTATTTGATTTTTGGAAATCAGGTGATGCAACAGAACAAGAAACACAGGATGCATTTAATAAAGCAGTTGCCTCTATCGAAGAAGCAGAATTCAAAAGCACATTAAATAAACCAGAGGACGAGTTACCTGCTGTTTTGCAAATTAATCCGGGTGCTGGTGGTACAGAAAGTCAGGATTGGGCAGAAATGCTTTTAAGAATGTATACCATGTACGGAGAGAAGCAAGGCTGGACGGTTAGTTCTTTGGATTATCAAGAAGGAGATGGTGCTGGTATTAAATCTGCTACAATACAATTTGATGGACCATTTGCTTTTGGCTTTTTAAAAGCGGAATCAGGTGTACATAGATTGGTGAGAATATCTCCCTTTGATAGCAATGCAAGAAGACATACAAGTTTTGCATCCGTTTATGTATACCCTTTAATTGATGATAGTATTGAGATTACCGTAAATCCTGCTGATATTGAGTGGGAGTTTTATAGAAGTGGTGGCAAGGGTGGACAGAATGTAAACAAAGTTGAAACTGCCGTTAGATTAAAGCATTTGCCTTCTGGAATTATTGTAGAATGTCAACAATCCAGAACACAGGGAGAGAATAGAGAATTAGCCATGAAGATGCTAAAGAGTAGATTGTATGAAGAAGAGATGCGTAAGAAGCAGGAGGCCTTGAATGCTAATAATGCAACCAAAAAGAAAATCGAATGGGGTAGTCAAATAAGATCATATGTATTTCATCCATATAAGATGATTAAAGATCATAGAACGGATTTTGAAGTAGGGAATGTTGGACCAGTGATGGATGGAGAGATTGATGGTTTTATTAAGGCTTACTTAATGATGGAGAAAGGATCTCAAACTTAGATTTAGGTCTGATGGATTCCTGCCATTTAAAACCTCTTATGATTAATTCGTCCGGTAAGGTTTTATTGAGTGGATTCAATTTTCCTTGTAATTGATTTACAAATTTTACTTTAGAGGGTTCGCTATTTTCAAATTCTATTTCTATCATTTGAGCGGAAGAACGATTCACGCCTATAAATTTCTTTTCATCGTCTAACACGAAATACATATTTTCAGCACCGCCTTTGGTTTGCATTTTACTAATAGATCCATCTTCAAACCAAACTTTTAATCGATTACCTTTAATCTGATTATAATATTGGGTTGTATCAACTTTATTTATCGCAAAAGCATTATTTATTACACTTAATTGCTCTGGTTTTTTATTGTTGACAAACATGTAAATAGTGTCGCCAGTAATTTGATTGTTATTGGACCAAACAATGGGCTGAGTGATTAATCTAATGGTTGAGTCGGCTAGTCCATAAAACAAACTATCACATTTTGCCTGTAAAGAATCTGAGTATATTCTCACATTATGGAATGCTTCAAAATATTTATCTAAGCTACTATCTGTATTTTTTACATGAATATCTCTTGCTTGGGGAATAGGTCTTTTTAAATCAGAAATCTTTGCAGAGAACAAAGTATCTGCACTTACAAATAGGGTATCCTTTTTTTGTTTTATTAATAAGGTAGGCAACTCAGTAGCTAATAAGATTCCCTTAGTTCTATTGGTTTTAATTTGATTGGCAATCATGTCAAAAGACAAAGAATCTTTGGATTTGTATAAAGCATTGCCTCTAAATTCTCCTAGTCCCAAAGAATCATCAATAGCCATTTCATCTGCAGTAAAAATATAAGTACTATCATCAATAATGGATCGCTCGTATAAGAATCCTTTTTTGGTTCCTAAATTATAATTGCCATTCGACGTCTTAATAATTCTTGATCCATTAATAATTTTAGTAGGACTGATAAAATTAGTCAGCTGAGAATAAGTGTTATATTCTAAAGTATCAGTCAATATAATACTCTCTGGATCTATCAATTCAACCTTCTTTCTAAAAATTACATCGCGAGTGATCCCATAATAAAAGCCCTCTATACTTTTTAAAACAGTTTTGTTTCTAACTAGTTTTCCGCCATTGGTATATTGCCCCAATTTTATAGATACATCATAGTCTAAAGAGTCTGTAGTTAAAACACCTCTACCATCGGTGAGTTTTACTTTTTTTCTGAGGTAGGCTTTTTTGGTATTGCCCAGGTACTTCAAGTATTCAGCGTAAGTATGCACACTGTCTGCATCATTGATATGTATATGACCAAAACCTTCTACAATATTATTGGAGGTATTTAAAACAATACTATCTCCATACATCAAGGTTTTGCCTTGTCTTATTTGAACATTTCCCACCAATATAACAAAGTTGGTAGAGTCTACTTTCTTAACATTATAAGTTGCTGCAGATAAGAATTCAATTAATTTGGAATTACTATCAACTGCCACAGGAGTTGAAGTGTTTTGCGCTTGACCATGAAAAATGGAAACACAAACTAAAATGAGGGCCAAATACAATTTATTCATTGGTAACAGTATCCGCAATTGGCTTGCTTAATGGTGTGGTTTTGTCTTTCTTTCCAAAAACAGAGATATTGATATATCTTTTTGGATGCACTTTGATATCGTCTACTAAAGTATTGACACTATTAATGGTGTTTTTCAATTCTGTATATACTGTAGGATCATTCATAATCTTGGCAGCGGTACCATTCCCAGTATTTAATTTTTGCAAAGTCAAATTAATTCCTACAAGTGCTGTTTGAATATCTTTGATGGTCTTATTTAAATTAGCGTCTTTAATTGATTGTGAAGTACTGTCCAAGTTATTGATGATATTGCTAATTTTTTTATTATTCTCCGCTAAGTTCTTGGTAAAGCCATTGATATTTTCAGCAGTTTGTGCAATGGATCCGCCTTGCTTATCTACCATTTGTTCGATAGAAGCCATTGACTTATTTAAGTTGTCTGAAGTCTTTGTTAAATTAGCGATGAGTTCTTTAAAATTTGCTTTGTTCTCATCATCCATTACTGTATTTACATTCACTAAAACCTTTCTTAATTCATCAATGGTTTTTTTGAATTGTTCACCCAATGGAGAAAGGGTATTCATAAAGTCTCCTAATAAACTGGTCGCAGGAGCAGTTTTTACGGTATCACCGTTTTTTAAATAACTAGTAGCATTTCCCAAAGAAATAAAAATACTATTGGTGCCCAAAGGATTCTCTTGAATAGTAGCAATAGAATTGGTAGGAATCTGATAATTATTATTCAATTTAATAGCCACGCTAATATCAGATAAGTTGGCATTTAAATTTTCTATCTCAAAAACTGTTCCTACTTGGTAGCCATTTACATACACTGGATTAGAAACAATTAAACCTTTGGTATCATGATATTTTGCGTAAATAAAGTTTCCGGATTTAAATATGGTTTTACCTCTCAGAAAATTAAATCCAAGCACAATTAAAGTAACAGCAATAACTGTTAAAGCTCCAACCTTTGTTTCATTTGATATACGCATTGTAATAGAATACTTACAATGCAAATTTAACTAATAAACCCTGTATTATCTGCTGTCTTTAGCG
>CALCEA010000140.1 GCA_937900675.1 uncultured Chitinophagaceae bacterium | reverse complement strand
TTACCTTTGCCGTCCTAATTTTGGACATTATGTTAGCAGTAGTAAAAATCGCAGGACAACAATTCAAAGTACAAGCAGGAGATAGCTTGTATGTACCTCACCTGCAAGGTAAAACTGGAGACAAAGTTGAATTCAACGATGTATTATTCGTTGATAATAATGGAAGCATTTCTTTCGCTACAAAGGCGGTTGTAAAAGCTGAAATTACTAACGACTTAGTTCAAGGTGACAAAGTGATCGCTTTTAAAATGAAGAGAAGAAAGGGTTTCCGCAAGAAACACGGTCACAGAACGCATTATACTCAAATCAAAATTGAAAACATAGCTTAAACTAAGATACTATGGCACACAAGAAAGGTGAAGGTTCCGTTAAGAACGGCCGTGACTCACAAAGTAAAAGATTAGGCGTTAAGATATATGGTGGTCAACCAGCTTTAAACGGCAATATCTTAATTCGTCAAAGAGGTACTCAGTACCACCCTGGTAAGAACGTTGGTGTTGGATCTGATTATACTTTATTCGCTCTTGCAAACGGAGTAGTAGAGTTTAAAAAAGGTAAAAACAACAAAACAACTGTTTCTGTTTTACCAGTGGAAGTAGTGGCTTAAAAAAAAATTTTTGTAGTTATTAAAAAAGTTTTTACTTTTAATGCATATTTACTAACCATTAAATCTAAAAAACATGGCAACTGCAAAAAAAGCTGCTAAGAAAGCTGCTCCAAAAAAAGCTGCTAAGAAAGCTGTAAAAAAAGCTGCTCCTAAGAAAGCTGCTAAAAAAACTGTAAAGAAAGCTGCTAAGAAAGCTGCTCCTAAAAAAGCTGCTAAGAAAGCTGCTCCTAAGAAAGCTGCTAAAAAAGCTGCTCCTAAGAAGAAAGCTGCTAAGAAGGCTGCTAAAAAGAAATAATTATCCTCGGATAATATTCAAAGTCCCTCCGATTACTCGGGGGGATTTTTTTTTGAGTTAGGTTTAAGAACTAACTTTGATCTCATGCATAATTATGAGATTGCTGAATATTTTAGTTTACTAAGTAAATTAATGGATATTCACGGCGAGAACCCTTTTAAGACCAAATCCTACGCCAACGCGGCTTTCACACTAGACAAGTTGACGGAACCAGTAACCGAAATGGCGCCTGCTCAATTGTTTTCAATCAGAGGTATTGGAGAAGCTATTGGAAAAAAAGTGCAACAAATTATTGCTACTAATCATCTCGATTTATTGGATGAGTATATACAAAAAACACCTCCTGGAATTATTGAGATGATCAAGATTAAAGGATTGGGTCCAAAAAAAATTGCAACTATTTGGAAAGAATTAGAAATAGAATCTGTTGGTGAACTACTATATGCATGTGATGAAAATAGATTAATCAACTACAAAGGTTTTGGTGCAAAGACACAACAAAATATTAAAGAGGCATTAGAGTTTTATTTACAACATCAAGGAAGTTATTTATACCAAGAATTAGAAAATATTACTGCTTCTTTACTATTAGCATTAGGTCAAAATTTTCCCAAAGATCAGCACGCAATTGTTGGAGGATATGCCAGACAAATGGAAAGTTTGGACTTTTTGGAGGTCTTGACTACCCTTTCCAAAGAAAACTTATTAACATGGTTGACCGATAAAAACTTTGAATGTGTCCATCAAGAAGACTATTTAAGTGCTAAAGGAGCGGATCAATTTGAGCTTAGATGGTATTTTACCAATGCTAATCAATTTATTTTCAATCAGTTCAAACTAAATTCAAGTCCTTCATTCTGGGAAGCTATACAAGCCCTACCTAATTTTTCTGCAGCAAAATTGGATACTACCCCTTTTAAGGATGAACAAGCCATTTTCAATGCTTTAGAATTAGGATTTATTCCAGCAGCACAAAGAGAGCAAGCTTCCATTGTAGAAAAAGTGGTAGGTAAAAAATCTTTACCAAATACCATCCAAGCCTCCGACATTAGAGGCATTATACATTCCCATAGTACTTGGAGCGATGGAATACATAGCATTGAAGAAATGGCTAAAGCTGCAATAGAGAAAGGATATGAGTACTTAGTCATCAGCGATCACTCTAAATCTGCATTTTATGCCAATGGATTATCTGCAGAAAGAATCATCGCTCAACATAAAGAGATTGATGCTTTAAATAAGAAACTAGCTCCCTTTGTAATTTTTAAAAGTATTGAGTCCGATATCTTAAATGATGGGAGCTTGGATTATCCCGACGAAATTTTAGACTTATTCGATATCGTCATTGCATCTGTGCACTCCAATTTAAAAATGACCGAAGAAAAAGCTATGATGCGTTTACTCAATGCGGTAGCCAATCCTTATACAAGCATTTTAGGGCACCCTACTGGTCGTTTATTATTAAGTAGAAAAGGATACCCAGTAGATCATTCTACCTTAATAGAAGCCTGCGCAGAACATAATGTGGTATTGGAATTAAATGCGCATCCAAGAAGATTGGATATGGATTGGAGATATATAGAAGAAGCAGTGAGTAAGGATGTCTTAATTTCTATTGATCCAGACGCCCACGAAATAGATGGATTTGATGATTGTAAATATGGAGTACTAGTGGCTCAGAAAGCAGGATTAAAAGCAAGTCAGAATCTCAGCAGTTTTGATTTAAGCGAAATGATGGAGTTCATTGCTTACCAACAAGAAAAGAGAAATAGTTAAATCTTGGTATACACAAAATAGTCTCCAGGCATTAATTCAAAAGAAACATATCCATCAAAAGGATATTGCATTCCAGAAAAAGCCTGTCTAAATTGTCCTTTTAATAAATCGTGATTACATTGGATGGTTACATGTTCGGTAGATACATTCAATACCACTAAAACGACTTGATCTTGATGATGTCTTATATAGGCCATCACATTATGATCCGAGCTAGGCAAAATAAAAGTATCCCCTTTAACTAAAGCTGGATAATCCTTTCTTAATTGTAATAAGGTTTTATAAAAATCATGTAAAGCTGGAGTAGTATTCCAATGAATGGGATCCTTGTCAAAAAATTGCAATCTCTTGTTATTAGGTAATTCTTGACCGCTATACAATAATGGCATTCCTTTCCATGTGTGCGCAAATACTGCCCATGGTTTGGCTGCAGGTCCGTATTTTTCATACTCTGTACCATTCCAACTATTTTCATCATGATTGCTGGTATACAATAACTTGATAGAGCCTTGAGGATACTGCGCATAATCGTGTAAGACATTATAAATATCATGCACCCCAGCTTCGCCTCTTGCTAATTTTTCAGACACATGCATCCAATGCCAAGCATAAGTGGCATCAAATACCTCATGATAATCTCTTACTTCGCATTCAGCTAACCAAAATAGCGGTTTAGCATCTTTAAATGAATTTCTAACTGCTTCCCAAAAATCTAAAGGAACCAAATGAGCCATATCACATCTAAACCCATCTATATCAAATTGATTTACCCAATAATGCATAGCCTGTTGTAAAGCTGCCCTCATATCTGCATTATTAAAATTTAAATCCACCACATCTTCCCAACCATTTCTTTCCGTAAAATTTCCTTGAGCATCTTGAGAAAACCAATCAGGATGATGCTCCATCCATTCATGATGTCTACCGGTATGATTCGCCACCCAATCAATAATCACTTTCATATTGAGTGAATGTGCTTTTTGAATCAAAGCAATCAAATCTGCTTCCTTTCCAAACTCCGGATTAATCTTTGTATAACTACTACAAGCATAATAACTACCCAAACTTCCTTTCATTCCCACTTGGCTAATTGGTGTAATAGGCATCAACCACAATATATCCACCCCCATTTCTTTCAATCTAGGAATATGTGCTTCAAATGCTTTAAAAGTTCCCTCAACTGTATATTGACGAATGTTGACTTCATAAATACTAGCCCCTTCTGCCCAATCAACTGTTCTAAAATTCGAGTCCATTGTTTTAGTAATTGTATTATCTTGTTGTTCTATTCAATAAATATACTAGATATAGCATGAATGTCAAACTAGAGCGCAAATTAAGTCTTTTACATGCAACTGCCATTAATATGATCGATATGGTAGGCATTGGTCCATTCGTTGTATTAAGCGTTGTAGCACAAATTATGGGCGGGCCTTATTTTTTATACGCATGGATTGCTGGTGCAGTATTATCTTATTTGGATGCGATGGTTTGGAGTCAATTAGGAGCTGCTTTACCCATGGCAGGCGGAAGCTTTCATTTTCTAAAAGAAGGTTATGGAAAAAAATGGGGCAAGCTGATGAGCTTTTTATTTGTTTGGCAAACCATGATTCAAGCTCCATTGGTCATTGCTTCGGCTGCCATAGGATTTTCTCAATACGCGAATTACTTTTTTCATTTTTCTTTTATTCAAGAAAAGATAGTGAGTGGATCTGTGGTGATATTGGTGATTACTTTATTGTATCGTAAAATTGAATCCATAGGAAAGATCTCTGTGTTTTTATGGGTAGGCGTTTTAACCACTATGTTATGGATTATTTTTGGAGGTATTGCACATGGTAATTTCTTAGCCCCTATTCAACATATTAATGATGGGTTTGAAATGAAGCATGGCTTTGCTGCAGCCTTAGGATTTGCGAGTGTGAAAACCATTTATAGCTATTTGGGTTACTACAATGTTTGCCATTTAGGTGGAGAGATCAAAAACCCTAGTAAGAATATTCCAAGAAGTATGTTTATCTCTATTACAGGGATAGCCATTTTATATTTAGCGATGAATATAAGTGTGGCGAGTGTTTTGCCTTTTGAAACCATTGTAGAAAGCAAATATGTGGTGAGTGCTTATATTCAAGCATTGTATGGTGCCAACGCTGGAGCCATAGTAACTGTTTTAATTTTATTGGTAGCATTTGCTTCTTTATTTGCAGCTACCCTTGGATATAGTAGAATCCCATATGCAGCTGCAAAAGACAAATCTTTCTTTTCTTTTTTTGCAGAACTACATCCCAAACTTCATTTTCCTCATAGATCATTATTGGTACTAGGTGGTATTGCTTTTATTTTTAGTTTATTATTTAGATTAAAGGAAGTAATTGATGCCATTTTAGCCATGAGAATTCTAATCCAATTTATTGGACAAGCCATTGGCTTAATGTTATTGGTAAAAAGAAAGGGTAAGCATTTCTTCCCTTGGAAAATGCCGCTCTACCCCATTCCATTACTTATTGCAGTTTGCATTTGGGTAGCCATCTTTATCTCTACCGGACAAAAAATGATGTTAGGCGGATTAACTGTTATAAGCTTGGGCTTAATCGTTTACTTTATCGCCAACAAAATGAAATGGCTGGGTGATGAATCCTAATATTTTAGAATACTAATGCTTTGGTAATTCTACCAAGTTTGCAAGTAATTTATAGGCCCCTGGATTGCCTGCAGGCAATTGTCTAAATAATGTAATACTTGCATAAACCATATTCCCTTTCCCATAAGGAGCAATCAATAAACTACCGTTAGAAGCCGGCTCATTGGCATCATGCATGGACAAAGGCATTTCAAAATGAGGATCTATATTTTCTGCTTGATAAGTACTTCTTTCTTGTACCCAATTGGCAAAATCATCAGCACTTATTTTATTGGGTGTATTCAATACAGGATGATTTGATAAAACAAAATCAACTGGTACATTTTCTTGGGTGACTCTTCTAGAACCATTCACCGAAAATGCATAAGGCCCCACTTTTACTTTATTGATTCCTACCTGATTGCTTTTTAAATACTGTACAATATAATTGCCTCCTTGTTGAATGTACTCGTTGATTAAATCATTCTTCTCCGTAATCCACTCATACATATTATAAGCTCTAATACCGACCACAATAGCGTCTAAACCAGCAAGGGTTGTTTTATTGATATCGCTTTCTTTTAAAATCACTACCTGATAACCAAGTTCAGCTAAAGCTTCTGGCAATTTATCACCTGCGCCATCAATATAACCCACTGTTGCTTTTTTGGTATTAATATTAATTGGGACAATTTTGGTGGCAGCTCTTGTGAAATAATTTAAAGTTGGAATATGATCATACTGAATGGTCTTTCTGTAAATATCATTTGCATTTGTAGGCAAGGACTCATTCGCATTTTTAATCCATGTAGATTTTTGTTCAGTAGCCCCTTGATGATCAATTTGCAGATAACTAATTTCAATTGGCTTGTTAGATTTCATCAAATACACTTCCTTATTGTATTTTGTTTCTTTGGCAGGAATGACTGCTAAAGGTTGATACACATCTCCTTTTGTTGGATCTGTATATTTATATTGAATAGCTTGAGGAAAATAGAAGTCAACTCCTTCAATATTCAATTGAGCAGTTATAGTAAATGCTGGATCATTCTCTGCTTTTCCAATAAAAGAATAATCATCTACTATAAACATGCCCTCTGTTTTTGGTTGTACTAACCAATAAGGCTGAGAGATGGGTGTAGAAGCATCTACTTTAAAAGTATAATCTATGATGGTGTTTTGATTATTGCCCAATGTTTTTTGAATCAAACTGTCTTTGGATGGCAACTGAAGTTTAACCAACTGAGCATTGGCAGAAGACCTTTGATTAATCAATACTTGAAGGCCTAAGTTTTCTCCAGGGATCACTTGTGCCTTTTGCGTACTTGCTTCAATGAATATACCTGCAGCATCTTTAATCAATGATTGAATTTGTTGTAACTGATAATTTCTCCAAACAGAATTAGGCAATGCTTTCACTTTGGTATATAATGCTACCAAAGAAGGAACAATTGCCGAAGGCTGATCAATTTGAAACTGCTTTACCAAATTGTTCACTTCTGTTTGAATAGAAGCAGCACCTAATCTAGACCAACTAATGTCAATACCATCCATTAAGTCATTGACAGGAGCTTCACCTCCTGTTGTTTCAAAAAATTCATAACTAGCTCCTCTTCTTCTTGGTCTTCCTTCTCCCTGACTTTTATGCATGGTTCTAGCTTCCGCTCCTATTTCACCATAACTTTTTCCTTCAATCACATTATAACCACCTACTTCTATTTTGAACTGATTGTTGCTGGTAGTGTTGACAGATCCAAAATTGAATGTATTCCAAAGAATGCGTTTTGCCTTCCATACAGAAACACCTTTTTTCAATTGCTCAGGAAATTTTGTAGGATCAGCAGCAGCTAAATAAGCTTCATTCGCAATAATAGAAGATGCAGCATGATGTCCATGACCTGCTCTTGCATCTCCTGGAAATCTAGTAATAATAATATCGGGCTGATATTGTCTAATAACCCAAACCACATCACTTAATACTTTTTGATGATCCCAAATGGTTAAAGCTTCATCAGCCGACTTACTAAATCCAAATTCATATGCAGTAGAAAAATATTGTTCTGCTCCATCAATTCTTCTAGCAGCCAATAATTCCTGTGTTCTTATTAATCCCAATTCAATGCCTTGTTCTTTACCTATTAAGTTTTGGCCTCCATCTCCCCTGGTTAAACTCAAATAAGCTGTTCTATAATTTTTCTCTTTAGTTAAATAAGGCAAGAAGCTATTATTCTCATCATCTGGGTGTGCCGCGATATATAAAACCGAACCCATCACGCCCAATTTTTTAATGCCCGCATATATAGTTGCTGCATTTTGTTGAGCATGCATGGAATTTTGCAACAATCCAATACCAACCAATAAGGATAAAATCTTCTTCATATAATTATTTAACTATTCAAATTATTTGCCATTTAAAAAAACAGCATTTGCTAAAATCAATTTGCCTGATTCCCAGAAATTTCTAAAAATGGGATCATCTGCCATAAATACCAATTTACCTGCACCGATTTCTTTTACACCAATCACCACGCCTTCTTGAATAACAGATTTAGCTTTTACGCCAACAAAGCCTGTTACATAACTGTCTTTTTTTATAGCTCCCACATTCCAAATATCATTGCTTGGTTCATATAAATTAGCGTCTTGTTTTAAATCATAATAGATTCCATTGGTACCATAACCAATTGGATGTGTATCATCTATTTTTACTTTATAAATAGCACCAGGATTAGAATAGGTTAATTGATCTTCTACTCTTTCTCCATATTTTGGCAAATCATTTACCGAAGGTTTTGAAGGAGTAGGCATTTCTTTTAATTTGATACCCCAATCTGGATTAGATGCAAATTGTTGTGCAGCGCTTTCCAAAGCTATCAAAACACCACCCTTTCTCACAAATGCTTGAAACTTATCAGCCATTGGCTTTGAATTTAAATCACGATATTGACCTTCAGGTACAATTACAACATCATACTTATTTAAATCAATTCTTCCCATCATTGAATAAGTTAGTTGTGTAATAGGATAATTCAATTGTTGTTCAAAATAATTCCATACCTCTCCTGCTGCTAATGCAGAAACACCTTCCCCAGTTAACAATGCAACTTTAGGTGCATGGTTGATGATTTTATCCAATGGAGATCCAAAGTCTGCGCCTTTTTCTGAGTAACCAGTTGATACAGCCACGGCTTCAACACCTGCTGCTTCACAAATAGCTTTTGTATCAGCCGCCCAATTAGCAGCATTACTTGTTTTCAAAACAATCAATGTACCCTTATCATAATTTCTTCCACCAGTAGTAAATGCTTTTTCTGCATATCTTACTTTGATGTTTTTATGTAATAACTGAGCCAATACCTTAGCTGTGCTGAAACTATGGTATGGAATTAGGTATCCATAATTCGTTGAAGCAATCGTATAAGTAGGCAAGTTAAACTCATTAGAATGCGCTAATTTTTCTTTAGAAGCAAAACCATGCACTCCAAATGCATATGGCAGAGACCAAGCAGTGATATCATATGTATTAGAATCATTTACTTGAGTGATTGGATCTAGTAATACACTTGCTAATACCCCATGAGCTTGCGCTGCAGCTACTGCAATTGTATATCCTTCATTGATAAAGCTACCTTCCGATTTAGTATGATAATCAAATGCCTTTATACCAGTATTCCCTGTATAAGTTCCATATTGAATATTGTTCTTCTTTAATAAATCAGTAATCGCTTTAATTTTATGTGCAGAAGAGGATGTCATCAAATAGGTTTGATACATTCCATGGTTTCCCGCTCTGCTATTTTGATAATACTTTTTAAACTCTGTTAATAATTTTTGATGATTGAGTGCACTTATTTCTACTGTAGACATACCTGTTGTAAAATGATGCAATGCTCTTCCCACTAATGTAACCGTATCATTGTTTTTATCTTGTACGCCCAAACCTGCACTGATACCACCTTGCTCGTATGTCATACCAATTGCACCATTATACATTGGATAAGTATCTCCATAAGAAGGATACAATAAATCAAAACGCTCTTTGGTAAAAAATAACCAATTGTTTTGATCAAAATACTTAGCATGATTTTTACCAATTTGATCTTGGAATTCTTTTTGCCATGGAGTCAACAAAACATGTAATGGTTCTGCAGCAGGAGCGAAATAATATGGTTCATTGTAACCTTGCTCATGAAAATCTACATGCACTTGAGGATACCATTGTTGGTACAATGGAATTCTTTGTTGTGTCTCTACCTGTGTTTGCCAAGCCCAATCTCTATTTAAATCAAAATTAAAATGATTGGTTCTGCCTGCTGGCCATGGTTCCATATGTTCTCTTGCTTGCTGATCCGCATTGTATGCAAAAACACCCACTGCATTATTATACCAATTCACATATCTATCTCTTCCATCAGGATTAATACATGGATCAATCATAACCACCACATGCTCTAACCATTCTGCAGATTTTTTATTATTGGGATCTACCAATGCAAATAAAGTAAGCATGGCTGCTTCAGAAGAAGCCGGCTCGTTACCATGTACATTATAACTTAACCAAACAATGGCAGGCTGTTTTGTATCTTCAACACTTCCCTCCGTCAAGCCAATATTGTGTTTTCTAATATTATCTAACTGCGCCATATTTTGAGGCGAACTAATCGCTGCTACTAATAAATCTCTTCCTTCATTGGTTTTACCATAAGGGATTAACTTCACTTTTGCAGGTTCCGCCTTAGCTACTGCATTAAAATAACTCACAATTTGATGATGTCTGGTGAACTTTGTACCCACCTGATACCCTAAAAATTCGGCAGGACTTTGTAATTGAGAAAAAGCCAATACCGGAAAGATTAACAATGCAATCAATCCTTTCCATTTAGCAGCAACTAGATTCATATAATGTTTGATTTTATTAAAAAAATATCGCTAGAATAAGCTTAAAATTAAGTAATTTAACGGTTCAAATTGCTATTATGAACAAGACCTTTACCCCCATTTTATTAGTATGTTTTTTTATCGCAAATATTACTAGTAGTCATGCCCAAAAATTCCTAAAGAAGCATCCTCATATTAACCCTTATAATTACCAATTAGTTAAAGAAGCAGAATTTGAGCATGCAGCTGCAACCAGTGCCCACCCATTAGCTAGTATGGTAGGAGCTGCCATTATGCAAGATGGAGGAAATGCTTATGATGCGGCAATTGCCATGCAGTTTAGTTTAGCAGTGGTGCATCCTGGAGCAGGAAATATTGGTGGTGGAGGCTTTATGTTGTCTAGAAATACAGATGGCCAATTGATTGGTGTAGATTTTAGAGAAGCTGCCCCAAGCAAGGGTCATAGAGATATGTATTTAGATGAAAAAGGCAACCCTTCTAATACCCTTTCAAGAGATGGAGCATCTGCTAGTGGTATTCCAGGTTCAGTGGCAGGCATGTTTGAAATTCATCAATATGCTACAATGCCTATGTCAAAATTGATTCAACCTGCAATTGATCTAGCAGCATATGGTTATGTATTAACGGAGAAAGAAGCAAGAGGATTAAATGCTACAAGAGCTCAATTCTTAAAAAATAGTTCAGCCCCAAGTGCTTTCACTCAAAAAGAACAATGGAAAGCTGGAGACACATTGATTCAAACAGATTTAGCGAATACTTTAAAACGCATTCAGAAAAAAGGATTAGCTGGATTTTACGAAGGGAAAACCGCAGATTTGATTGTTAAAGAAATGGCTTTTAGCAAAGGTATTATTAGCCATGAAGATTTAAAGAACTATCGTGCAAAATATAGAACCCCATTAGAATTTGACTATAGAGGACATCATATCATCAGTTTCTCTCCACCAAGTAGTGGAGGTATTTTGATTGCACAAATGATGCAAATGATACAACCTTATGATGTACAAAAAATGGGCGCTAACAGCCCAGCTGCCGTAAGCTTAATGGCGGAGGCTCAAAGAAGAGCTTATGCAGATAGAGCAGAACATATGGGTGATCCAGATTTTTATAAAGTGCCTACTAAAACTTTAATTAGTAATGAATATGCACAACAAAGAATGAAAGATTACCAAGTGGGTGTTGCTGGACAAAGTAAAAACATTCAAGCCGGTAAAGCATACGAGAGCGAGCAAACGACTCATTTTAGTGTGATAGATGCAAAAGGCAATATGGTTGCCATTACTACTACCTTAAACGACACTTATGGCAACAAAACCATTGTTGCAGGTGCTGGATTTTTATTGAATAACGAAATGGATGATTTTAGTATCAAGCCAGGTGTTCCAAATATGTATGGTGCGATTGGTGGAGAAGCTAATTCTATTCAACCAGGGAAAAGAATGTTAAGTTCTATGACTCCTACCCTAGTTACCATCAATAATCAACCTTATTTAAGCATTGGTACTCCAGGTGGTACTACCATTCCAAATCAGGTGTATGAAGGATTGGTAAATATGATAGATCATAAAATGAGTTTGAAAGCGGCAATTGATGCTCCTAGATTTCATCACCAATGGATGCCAGATAATGTTGCATTTGAAGTAGATTTTCCAGAAGCAACTATCGAGGCTTTGAAAGCCATGGGATATACCACTGCTAAAAGAGGTTATTTTGGAAGAATGGACGGAGTGGTTATTTTACAAAACGGTAAAAGACAAGCAGCTGGGGATAAAAGAGGCGATGACAGTGTAGCTGGGTTCTAGTGTTTTTTTGTACTTTTACAAAAACAGATTTTGCACCCCAATAAGCTTCGATTTATTAGAATTTTTCTAGCTTCTATAGTAGGCTTAATACTGCTTTTGTATCTGTTTATACAAATACCCTGGGTACAAAATAAATTAGTTCAAAAAGCAACCCAATCCCTAGCCTCCTCTTTGGGTACTGAAGTAAAAGTGGGCAAAGTTGGTTTTACATTATTCAATAGCATTGACCTTCATGAAATTCTAATTAGAGACCAACAGAAAGACACCCTAGTTTATACCCATACCCTTAAGCTAAGAATTTCAGATATCTTTTTTTCAACAAGTCAACCTATCATTAAATATATTGGCTTGGAAGGAACCAAGGTTTATCTGCATCGTACAAGCCCACAATGGAATTACCAGTTCTTATTGGATTATTTAAACAAGGGTTCTCAGAAAAAAAATAGTTCCTACGATTTAAAGAAGATAGAAATTGCACAATTGGATTTCTTGCAAGATGATGAATGGGTTGGCCAAAGCATGCACTTAAAATCTGCTAATATTATTGCCAATTTTAATCATTTTAATGATAGTCTAATTCAAATTGATCAACTGGTTGCAAATAAACCTTTTTATACCATTCAAAATAAAAAAGGAATTCGCAAAACTGCCCCTATATCTAAAAAAACAATTAATCCTATTGGCGAATTGTATTTTGGCAATGCCAATACTACCATTCTTGCGAATCAAATTAAAATTTCCCAAGGTAAACTTTGGATTGAAAATGATTTTGCAAAACCAACCAAGCATTTTGATGGATTTCATATTAGATTGAACGAACTAAACGCACAAATAGAAAACGCAAGTTTTATAAAAGATACAATCAAGGCAAAAGTTCAACTAAGTACCAAAGAAAGATCTGGCTTACATATTCAACAATTAAAAACACAGTTTAGAATGACTCCACAAATTATGGAGTTAAATAAATTGTACATTAAAACCAATAAAAGTATTCTAGGCCCCTACTATGCTATGGAATACAAAGACTTAGTAGAAGACTTTAACGACTACATTCATAAAGTGACCATGAAAGCTCATTTAATCAATGCACAAGTGGCAACTGATGATATAGCTTTCTTCGCACCTGAATTAAATAGCATACACCAAAAAGTGAATGCCAGTTTTAAATTTAATGGAACTGTAGCTGATTTTAAAACAGAAGGTTTATCTGCACAATACAATAACTCATTTGTAAAAGGCAATTTTAGCATGAAGGGCATTCCTGAAATGCGTAATACATTGATTAATTTTAATGAGGTTTTTGCAAAAACCAATTACCAAGACTTATTACAATGGATACCTAGCTTAAGTCTAATTAAAGATTTACAAGTAAACCAATTAGGGAATTTATTATTTCAAGGTAAGTTCAATGGAACCTTATACGACTTTGTCGCGGATGCTAATATTCAATCTGCCTTGGGAAAGGCCAACACTGCTATAAGAATTCAATTCCCTTTAAATGCAGAACCGATTTATGAAGGAAAACTAACCACCTCCCACTTTAATATTGGAAAGCTATTAGATATTCAAGAACTTGGATGGATCAACTTTAATGGAAAAATTGCAGGTAGCTCTTTTTCATTAGAAAAAGTAAAAACAAATATTGAAGGAGCGATTGATTCATTGGAGTTCAAAAAATATATATACACCCATATCAATACCAATGGTGTATTACAGAAAAAAGCATTCGATGGCATATTTAAAATTAAAGACCCCAATATCAATCTATTCAGCAATGTTCAAATTGATTTCAAAAACGAATTGCCTAGCTATAACGCTGTAGGTGATTTAATCAATGCCAATTTTAAAGAATTGAACTTCACAAATAACCCCATACAATTAACCGGGGTGATAGATGTAAACTTTAGAGGAAACAATATTGATAATTTTGCCGGCGCAGCTAAATTGTATAATGGACAATTAAAAAGCAAGGTATCCACTATTAATTTTGATTCTTTAACCCTAAGCTCCAATATTGACAAAGGGAATAAAATTATTCGTATTGCCAGCGATGATGTTCAAGCTAGCATTCAGGGTAAATTTGATATTGTTCACTTGCCAGCAAGTATTCAATATTTTATAAGAAGTTATTTACCAACTTATATCCCAGCTCCTAAAAACACCCCTACCAATCAACAATTTGACATTAGTATTAAAACCAATTATTTTGAACCTTATATAAGAATATTCAATCCTGACTTTTCTGGATTCAATAATGTTCAAATCAATGGCTCTTTAAATACCCTAAATAAATCAATAGTTGCTAAGGGAACTATCCCCTATGCTCAATGGAAAGAGTACAACATTAGAAAAGGTTTTATTGATGCAAGAGGAACAAAAGATTCACTCTTTGTTCAATTCAATGCAAGCAGTGCTAACTTAACAGATAGTTTTAGTTTAGTTCAACCAAATATCAAAATATCCACTAGTAATGATGTTTCTAAAGTAGCAATAGATGCATCCAGCAAATCTGCTCTAGAATTAATTCATTTAAATGGCACCATCAATACCTACTCAGACGGATTACGCATTCAATGGGCTCCTTCTTATTTTGTGCTGAATCAAAAGAAATGGACAATTGAGAATGGCGGACAATTAAGTATTCGAAAGAATAATACTTTCGCTAAGAATTTTAAATTAACTCAGGGGCTACAAGAAATTGCAGTAAGTAGAGGAACGAACAACAATAGTTTACTATTAATTATTAAGAATCTTATATTGGGTGATTTGACCAAGGTATTCTTTAGCTACCCTAGCTTAGAAGGCTTGACCAATGGTTCTGTTCAATTAAATAATGTGTATGATAATTTTCAATTAGGTTCTCAATTAAATATTGATCAATTTAGTTTTAACAGCGAATTAATTGGCTTCACCAAAGCCAATATTGGTTTTGCTAAAGAAACCGGCATCGTTCCTTTTGAATTGTCTGCACCAAATCTAGAATATAATTTAAGCGCTAAAGGAACATATAATATCAAAGACTCTTTGAATCCATTAGACGCTACTTTATATCTAAATCATTCTAACTTTGGATTGGTTGAACAATTCATTGGCGGTGTATTAAAACAACTTAAAGGAAGAGCCAGTGGTCAAATCCATTTTGGTGGAAGAATTGAGCATCCTTATTTATTAGGAGAAGCTACGGTAAATCAAGCATCTTTTGTAGTAGACTATACCAAAGTCCCTTACTTTATTGATAGCGCTAAAATTGTATTCAATAATGAAGGAATTGACTTTGGCAATATTCAATTAAAAGACAGATTGAATAGACCCATTCAATTTAAAGGTAAAATTTTAGAGCAAGGATTTAAACACCTAGTGTACGATATGGAGATGAGCAGTCCAAAGACTGAACTACTCAATATGGAAGCCATTGATAACCCCTATTTCTATGGAAAGGCAGTTGGAAAAGCATCCATGACTATTAAAGGGCCTGAGGAAAATATTAAGATGGTGATCAATGCAGATGTAAATGATAGCTCTCATATTTATCTGCCCAATACCAGTAGTAAAGAAACTGGCAAATCAGAATTTATCGTCTTTAAGAAATATGGCAAAACAGCCATCAAGAGCGCCGATATACCTAGTTTTAATTTAGTGGTTGACTTAGATGTTACTGCCAACAATAAAACACAAATTGATTTAATCTTTGACGATTTAACGGGAGATGTCATTAAAGCAGTGGGTAATGGAAGATTGAAATTAAGAATGGGAAATATTGAACCCTTAACGATAAGAGGAAAGTATAATATTGAATCTGGTAAGTATGATTTCAATTTTCAATCATTTATCAAGAAGCCATTTGAATTAATCCCTGAAGCAGGTAATTATATCGAATGGACAGGAGATCCTTTAAATGCAGATATTCATGTGGATGCAAGATATACTGCAGAAAGAGTAAGTTTAAATGAATTAGTGGGTTCTGCTAATTTTAGCAATGCAGTTAGAACCTATAGAGGAAATGTGTTTGTAATTGCTGCTTTAAGAAATAAATTATCCAGCCCTTCTATTAAATTTAGTTTGGCCTTCCCTCAAGGAAACCCCATTAGTTCTGATAATGAATTCTCACAATTTATTTCCAGATTAGAGAGAGATGATAATGAGATATTAAAACAGGTATCTTTCTTGATTGTATTCAATGCATTTGCACCAGTAAGCTTTAGTAATAATAACACAAGTAATGCATATACAGCTACTTCTATTGGAATCAATACCATATCACAGTTATTAGCTAAAGAAATTAATAAATCTATCACAGGATTTTTAACGAAAGTAACAGGAGACAAGAGTTTAAGATTTGATGTAGGCTCTAATGTATATAATAGCGGTAATTTATTAGACCCAACAGGCGGCGGTATTGCTTTAAATGCCAACAGAATAGATCGTCAAAGAGTGAACCTTAAATTAGGTAGAAGCTTTTTAAATGATAAAATTATTTTGAATATTGGCGGAGACTTAGATTTTAATATTAGAAATACCACCACCATTCAGAATGGTAATTTTCAATGGCTTCCTGATTTAAATATCGAATTCATTTTAACCAGAAATAGAAAACTAAGAGCTATTGTATTTAATAGAAATAGCTTAGATATCAACGGATCCAATATGGGTAGAAGAAATCGTCAGGGAATTAGTATCTCTTACAGAAAAGATTTCGACGACTTTAATTTCTAATGGACAGGTAAAACAGGAGCAGGAATTTGCTTGCAATTCAATAATCGATATACTTTAAAATACCTTAGTTCTAGTCCCCTTGTTTTAATGGGAATAATACTAGCCAATGCTACTTTTTCAAAATAAGGACTATATCTAGCCACTGTATTATCTGGCAAATTGGAAGGCTCAATACAATAAGCATCCATACCTAAGCTCAACCCTTTCAAAGTTTTGTTCAGCCATGCAAACTTGTGTAAATCTTCCAAATCTCCCACCCCAATTAACTCTTTTTTCAAAGGAGTAGCTATGTAAAATAATAAATGCCCTCCTGGAAACCATTTATGGGTCAATATAGGCGCATTTAATCGCATTTTGCCTAATTGTATATCTTCTCTAACCAAGCTTTCAAAAGAGTCGCTAAATGTCTTCCAGCCGGTTACATCATTGATGGGATTATACTCTCCTAAATTTGCTTCTTGGGTGGATCCTAATTGTTTTGGGAAAATATAGACCAACATGATAAATCCAAATACAATAAAGCCAAATAAACCAATAGCCCATTGGGTGATCACTGGAATTAGATGCTTGGATTTTTCAGACCAATATACACCTGCTAGTATAAATAAAGCTATAAATCCTGGCCCCGTCCAATGTGGCAGGGTTGGATTCAGTAAAGAAAGTGCCCAAAAAGTACATATTAATGGAAGGCTTAACCAAAGTAATAAAGCAACCACTTTATCTTGACGAACCCATTGTTTAATTGGTTGGATATGGAACAAAGCAATTATACTGGCTATATATACAAGTGGATTTTGATACAAGAATTCTCCCAAAACCTGTTGTAAAAAAGTATCCAGGTGTATATTAGTATGGGCTACCCTTTTTGAATGAAAAGTATAAGTAATAAAATCATTTTGAATATTCCAGTAAACTATTGGAATTAAACAAAGTAAACTAATCATTCCTGCTAAATAAAGTAAAGGTTGTTTGAAAGTTTTGGATTGATGAAAAATTAAAAAAGCCCCAAAACCTGCCCATAAAAATAAACCATGCACTTTACTTAAAGTTGCCATCCCAATACATAAGCCCAATAAAATCCATTCTGCTTTTTTAAATAAACCAGGCTGCACCACCCACTTCACCATCAAATAAATACTTGCAGTAAAAAACAATAATTGAGGACTATCAGGAAGTACAAATAATCCAGCAATGATACTGGTGTAAATAGATAAATTATAAAAGAGTGCGGCAATAAAACCGGCTCTTTCATTTTTAATGATAGCACCTGTTTCGAAAATTAAAATGCTTGCTAAGAAAGAACATATAATACTTCCCAATCTTAAAGACAAATCAGAGAGCCAAGTTAAGTTGAGTGTGCTTAATCGAATCATCCAGCCCACCATGGGTGGATGGTCAAAATGATTCCAATCGGGTTGTAATGCATAAGTGTAGTAATACACTTCGTCATTACCTAACTCTAATAAATTAGCGAGAATAATTTTTACAATGATGGAAATGCCTAACAACCACCAAAGTCGTTGTTGATATGTGGTATTATTTACTTGCATTGCTTACAAACCATTCGGTAGCCAATGCGTAACCTTGTAAACCCAAGCCTACTATTGAACCTACTGCTTTGGCAGAAACATGGGATATTTTTCTAAAGTCTTCTCTTGCATGTACATTACTAATATGTACTTCAATTACTTTAGTTTGTATTGCTGCAATAGCATCTCCAATAGCAACAGAAGTATGTGTATATGCGGCTGGATTTATAATAATTCCGTCTTGATCAAATCCGGCTTTTTGAATAGCATCCACTATCTCTCCTTCAATATTAGATTGGAAATAAGTAAAATGTACATTAGGAAACTGCTTGATTAAATCTGCTAAACAATCATCAAATGATGCAGTACCATAAACACCTGGTTCACGCTTTCCTAATAAATTTAAATTAGGCCCATTAATGATGGTTATTTTAATCATGCTATTAGTTTGACTTCATTAAAGATATGAAATCATCAAATAAATACCTGCTATCGTGAGGACCTGGAGTTGATTCAGGGTGATATTGCACGCTGAATGCTGGTCTATCTTTTAATTTAATACCCTCGATGGATTCATCATTTAAATTCACATGAGAGATCTCTACATTAGGGTGCTTTTTGACTGCTTCAGGATCAACACCGAAACCATGGTTCTGCGTAGTAATCTCTGATCTACCTGTTAATACATTCTTTACTGGATGGTTTAAACCTCTATGTCCATGATGCATTTTAAAAGTAGGAATATCATTTGCTAATGCTAATAATTGATGGCCTAAACAAATTCCAAATAAAGGTTTCTTCTCTGCTAAAATTTCTTTGATCGTTTTTACAGCATAATCCATTGGAGCTGGATCACCAGGACCATTCGATAAAAAATAGCCTGTTGGATTAAACGCTTTTAATGTAGCGAAATCTGTTTTTGCAGGATGCACTCTTACATGCGCACCTCTATCCACCAAGCATTGTAAAATATTATGTTTTACACCAAAATCTAAAACGGAAACTTTAATGGGTGAATGGGTATCTCCTAATTCATAAATCTCTTTAGTGCTAACAGTGCTGGCTAATTCTAAACCATCCATACTTGGAACAGCAGCCAATTGTTTCTTTAAAGAGTCAACATCTAAATTGTCTGAAGAAATAATACAGTTCATTGCACCAGATTGTCTAACATGAGCAACCAATGCTCTTGTATCTAAGCCTTCAATAGAAACAATATTATTCGCAATTAAATATTCGTTCAAATTTCCATCAGCTAATGCACGACTATATTTTTCTTCTAAGTTTCTGCCTATTAAACCATGAATTTTAACAGTACTACTTTCCACATCTGTCGCTTTAACTCCGTAGTTGCCAATATGCACATTGTTCATGATAATCACCTGACCAGTATAACTTGGATCAGTGAATACTTCTTGGTAACCAGTCATTCCAGTATTGAAACAGATTTCACCAGTAGTGGTGCCTATTTTACCAAATGCCTGTCCATGAAAAACATTGCCATCGGCTAAAACTAAAACTGCGGGTTGTGCGCTCATCGTATAGGGTGTATTAGTTGGTCAAAATTAGTCAAAAAAAAGGCAAGACCAAAGTCTTGCCTTATATCTTAATGCACATTTGTCATTATTCAGCCGCTGCTTCTGGTGTAGAATCAGTTGCTTCCTCTGTAGCTGGAGTTTCTGCAGCTTTCTTAGGAGCAGCTGGTGCTTTACTTCTACGAGTTTTCTTAGCTGGTTCTGCAGCAGCATTTACTGAGTTACCATAGATTTCGTTGAAGTCTACTAATTCAATCATCGCTTTTTCAGCATTGTCACCTGGACGAATACCTAATTTGATGATACGAGTGTATCCACCTGGACGAGTAGCAATTTTTGGAGCAACTACTGTAAATAATTCTTTTACAGCAGATTTATCGTTCAAATAGCTAAACACAATTCTGTGGTTATGGCTGATGATATCTTTACTACCTGTCTTCTTAGTTTTTGTAGCCAATGGCTCAAAATAAGTTCTTAAGGCTTTAGCTTTTGCTAAAGTTGTAACGATACGCTTGTGCATGATTAATTGACAAGCTAAGTTCATCAATAATGCTTCTCTGTGTGCCTTCTTACGGCCTAAGTTGTTTTGTTTGTCTCCGTGACGCATGACTTTTAAATTTTATCCTTACACCGTGTCAGGAATTGTAAGGTTTGAGCTTTCGCTCGGTTATCAATAATGATTTACAATTATTGTAAATCTAATTTGTCTAATCCTAATTTACCTAAATCCATTCCAAAGCTCAATCCTCTTTCGATCAATACTTGCTCGATTTCAGATAAAGACTTTTGACCGAAGTTTCTGAACTTCATTAAATCTTCTTGCTCGTATTGAACTAATTCGCTCAAGCTGTTAATCTTAGCAGCTTTCAAACAGTTAAATGCACGCACTGAAAGATCTAAATCTTCTAATGGAGTTTTTAATACTTTTCTTAATTGTAATACTTGCTCATCTACTACATCTTCTTTCTTGTCTTCTTTGTTATCAAAAGTGATATTCTCATCAGTGATAATCATTAAGTGTTGGATCAAGATTCTAGAAGCTTGCTTTACAGCATCTTCAGGATGAATAGTGCCATCAGTAGCTACTTCTAAGATTAATTTTTCGTAGTCTGTTCTTTGCTCTACACGATAGTTTTCCATTAAATACTTCACATTTTTGATTGGAGTATGAATAGAATCTATAGCGATATAACCAAATGGCATTTCTTTTAACTTATTCTCTTCAGCTGGTACATAACCACGGCCTTTGTTAATAGTTAATTCGATATCTAATTTCGCAGAAGGGTCCATTGTACAAATCACTAATTCAGGATTCATTACTTGAAACTGAGCAGATGCATCGCCAATATGACCAGCATTAAACTCATTACCACCTTTGATAGATAAAGTTAATTTTTCAGAGCTAACATCTTGATCTCCCTTACGCTTAAAACGAACTTGCTTTAAGTTTAAGATCATCTCAGTTACATCTTCTGTAATTCCTTTGATAGTTGCAAACTCATGGTCTACACCTTCAATCTTGATACCTACAATTGCAAAACCTTCTAAAGAGCTTAATAACACTCTTCTCAAAGCGTTCCCTAATGTTAAACCAAATCCTGGCTCCAATGGACGAAATTCGAATTGTCCTTCAAAGTCGTTTGCTTTTTGTAAAACAATTTTATCTGGTTTTTGAAAACTTAATATTGCCATGGTAAACTTTTTTTTATTTGAATCTTTCCGAAGAAAGAAATGTTGTTAAGTGCTACTATTTAGAATACAATTCAACGATTAATTGTTCTTTGATATTCTCTGGAACTGCTTCACGCTCTGGCATTGCGATGAATGTACCAGTGTTCGTGTTTGGATTCCAATCTACCCAGCTAAACTTAGTGCTTGAAGGTCTTTGTTTGCTAACGATAGAAGTATTGTGTGCACTCTTAGGACGGTAAGTGATAACATCACCTGGTCTACATGTGTAAGAAGGTACATTAGTAACTTCACCGTTTACTGCGATATGCTTATGAGCTACCAACTGACGCGCTTCTGGACGGCTAGCTGCTAAACCCATTCTGAAAATGGTATTGTCTAAACGAGCTTCCAACAATTTGATCAAGTTTTCACCTTTAACACCTTTTAAACGAGATGCTTCTTCAAATGTCTTACGGAATTGACGCTCTAATACACCATATGTGTATTTTGCTTTTTGCTTTTCTCTTAATTGCAATGCATACTCTCCTAATTGCTTACGCTTTCTTTGCGCACCGTGTTGACCTGGAGGGTTGCTGTTTTTACCCAACCATTTAGCGTTTCCTAAAATAGGTTCGCCGAAAATGCGGGAAATTTTTGTTTTGGGACCTGTGTAACGTGCCATAATACTTGTTTTGTGATTTTTTAGTGTCGATGTTTCATCAGTAAAAATCTAAAATGAATGAAACACCCTGTTATTAAAATGTTTAAATAATCGATTATACTCTTCTTTGTTTTGGAGGACGACAACCGTTATGTGGCATTGGAGTCACGTCACGGATAGAAGTTACTTCGATACCTGATTGTGAAATTGAACGAATAGCTCCTTCACGACCAGAACCTGGACCTTTAACAAATACATCTACTCTTTTCACACCAGCGTCTAATGCAACTTTTGCTGCGTCAGCTGCTGCCATTTGAGCTGCATATGGAGTGTTCTTCTTAGAACCTCTGAAGCCCATTTTACCAGCACTGCTCCAGCTAATTACTTGACCAGCTTTGTTAGTGAATGCGATGATTAAATTGTTGAAACTTGCGTTGATACGCACTTCGCCTGCTGCGTCGACTTTAACGACTCTCTTTTTTGCAGCTGCTTTTGCACTGTTTTGTGCTTTTTGTGGTTTAGCCATTTTACTTGAGGTGTGCCCTATTTTTGATAAAAAACAGAGCGGGTTATTTAATAGAAAATTCCGCCGAGGCGGAAACCGTATCAAATCTCCCCTGTTGGTTAACAGGATCCAATTCTGATAGGGATTTTTATAGCAAAGGGTAATATTGGTTTCCCAACATTACCCTAGGTTATTATTTTTTAGCTACTTTCTTCTTACCAGCAACTGTCTTACGCTTACCCTTACGAGTACGAGAGTTAGTCTTAGTTCTTTGACCACGAACAGGTAAACCTTTTCTGTGACGAAGACCACGGTAACAAGCGATATCTAATAAACGCTTGATACTCATTGAAACTTCACTTCTCAAAGCACCTTCTACTTTAAACTCAGCGTTGATGATATTACGAATAGCAGTTTGCTCTTCGTCATTCCACTCATTTACTTTTTTATCGTAACTGATGTTTGCTTTATCTAAGATGTAACGAGCAGTTGAATGACCAATACCGAAAATGTATTGTAATCCAATTTCTCCTCTTTTGTTTTTTGGTAAGTCTATACCGGCAATACGAGCCATATTTTAAAACTTGTTTTTATTTACTTAAATGGTTACTATCCTTGTCTTTGCTTAAAGCGAGGATTCTTTTTGTTGATTACGTATAATTTACCTTTACGCTTCACGATCTTACAATCGGCACTACGTTTTTTGATAGATGCTCTAACTTTCATCTTTTTGTTTTTAAAATATTATTCTACTTATTCTTTTAATTTTTTTGAGAATTATTTATGTCTAAAAATAATTCTACCCCTTGTTAAGTCATATGGACTCATCTCTACTCCCACTTTATCTCCAGGCAAAATTCTGATATAGTGCATGCGCATTTTTCCAGAAATTGTTGCTAAGATTTCGTGACCATTTTCAAGCTTAACTCTGAACATAGCATTGCTCAGTGCTTCAATAATTACTCCATCTTGTTTAATCAGCGGTTGTTTTGACATACTTATTTTGGGGTTGCAAAGATATGGAAATGAATGGAATTAAGAAAAAATACCGGTTAATTCTTCTAAAAAGCACAAAATAAAAGGAGAAGCGCTGCTTCTCCTTTTTAAATAATTCACAATATTCTGTAAATCAATGACTTAATTTCTACATGCCCATTCCTGGGAACCAAGGTCTACCAATACCCTCTCTAAAAGGCCAAGGCATTGCCAAAACAATCAATAAAAGTGCAATGACATAAAAAACAGTTGTTTTTGATGCATTTTGGGTCTTTTTATAGCTAATATGGCCAATGGTAATTAAAACAATAGCAATTAACATAGAACTGATATGCTCCACTGCCCAAAAACGAGTAGTTGCGTCTTTCATAGCCACTCCCATGCCTGCAGCTTGGATCATTTTAAAACCCACTGCCCCAAAAAAGTACTGATATAAACCTAATAATAAAGTGCTATGAGAAGAAATTAATAAAATCTTGCTGGTCTTTAAAGCATCTTTTTTGAAATATAATTGATAGATGCTCAGCAATAATGAAATTAAAATCACCCATCTCAACGCATTATGTAAATGCAATAAACCTGTATTCATATGTTTTGTTTTGTAATTCTAAAATAAACTATTCTACCCAATCTGCTACAAATAAATTAGTATCTCTTGTACCACCATTATTTCTGTTGGAGGCAAAAATGATTTTCTTGCCATCAAAGCTAAACATAGGGAATGCATCAAAACCTTTATCTCTACTAATTTTCTCAATATTATTTCCTTCTAAATCCATTAAGTACATATTAAAAGGAAAACCTCTTTTGTATTCATGGTTACTACAGAAAATAATATGCTTACCATCTGGTGTAAAATTAGGCGCCCAGTTAGCTTGTCCTAAATGCGTAATTTGTTTTGCATTAGAACCATCAGCATTCGCAACCCATACTTCCATCTTAGTTGGAGCTACCATACCTTCTGCTAATAATGTTTTGTACTCTGTAATTTCCTCTGGAGTACTAGGTCTGCTTGCTCTCCAAACAATTTTTTTACCATCTGGACTAAACCATGCACCTCCATCATATCCTAATGTATGAGTGATTCTTTTTTCTTTACCAGTAGCTAAATCCATCACATATAATTCTAAGTCCCCGTCTTTATCACTACAATAAATCATTTTCTTTCCATCATAAGAAAGTGTTGCTTCAGCGTCATACCCTTTTGCATGCGTTAATTGCTTAATCACTTTACCACTTGTGTCTGCCATATATATATCATAGCTATTATACAAAGGCCAGATATATTTATTACCATACTTTGCTCTATCCACTGCAGGAGGACAATCTGTTCCACCACCTATTGTGGATGCAAATATAATGTGTTTACCATCTGGCATAAAATAAGAACAAGTTGTTCTTCCCTTTCCGCCACTGATTGATTTAAAAGTAAATGGGGTATTATTATTCGTAGGTACTGCTCCCATAAAAATTTGATCGCAGTTCACTCCTTCTTTAGGGTTGGTTCTTTGAAAAGTAATTCGCTTACTATCATAACTCCAATACGCTTCTGCATTATCACCCCCATTGGTTAATTGTATTACATTTTTAAAATGTCTTTCACCAGCAAACAAAACAGAGTCTTGTTGACCAAATGCAGATACAAAGCTCAATAATGCTGCAAAAAAGAAGGTTAACTTATTCATATACTTTTTAAATTGAGTGCAAAAGTACTTAATTTTGTAAGAAAT
>CALCEA010000139.1 GCA_937900675.1 uncultured Chitinophagaceae bacterium | reverse complement strand
TTGTATCCAACAATAATTTAACAGGCGCGCGCGCCAAAATAACTTTCCAAGACGGTATCCCTAGCATGGCCCCAACAGAAGGCAATGATAGAATCTTAAATATCATTAGCGGTGTAACAGTGGATATGGGATTGGGTGCTACTGTTGCTGGAGATCCAGGATCAAGAGGTGCTGGTGATATTAGTTATATCGCAGCTTATGTAGATTGTATAGATGGATTAGGTGCTTCTGGAAAAGGAGCGCATGCAGTAGGAGAAACGATTAACTTAAATGAATTACCTTTTTTAATTAAGAGAGCAGCGTTAACGATGCATCGATTGACGAAGTAATTATTTTTTAGAAAATAATTCTTTAAAATTTAGAGCGATAAATCCTGGCACTACTTCAAAGTATCTAGAAAATAATCTGCGAGGTTCTTTTAATAAACGATAGAACCATTCTAATCCTATATTTTGAATCCAACGCGGAGCGCGTTCTAGGTTGCCTGTGAAAAAATCAAATACAGCACCCACTGTAATAATATAATCTACTGAACAATGTTTTGCAAGTGATGCTGCAAATACTTCTTGCTTAGGCGTACTTAATCCGATCCAAACCACATTGGCACCTGATGCATTAATTTGTTGTCCAAGTGCAGCAAACTCTTCATCAGTCATTAATCTAAAGGGAGGACTATAAGTTCCCACTACATTGGGGTTGCCTAAATCTTTTGCGGAAGCTTTTTGTAATTGCTCCGCTACCCCTTCTTTTCCTCCACAGAAAAAATGTTTGATATGATGAGCAGCCGTTTTTTTCATCACTACTTCAAACATATCAACACCAGAGCATCTTTGCATTTGGCTATGGCCTTTTATTCTTCCTACCCAAACAATGGGCATGCCATCTGGGAGATTATAATAAAATTGATCTAAGGTGTTTTTAAAATCAGGATTTTTGCTCGCAAACACCAAGCCGTGTGCACTTGTTGCGCTCACCTTGCGGTTCGCGCCAGCACTGTTACCCGCGCTATCTAAATTTCCTGCAACACTATCAATCAACTCCGCGGCAAACAAATCATTATTCCCCACAAAAATATCAACGCCAGTTATTTTAACCTTTGTTGGCATCTACTTGTTGTTTAATCCATGTATAAGTTTTGCGCATTCCTTCAATCAATGGTTCAGAAACTTCCCAACCCATTTTCTTGCGGTATAAATCGTTATCAGATCTTCTACCTCTAACGCCTAAAGGACATTTGAATCCGTACTTATCAATAAATTCTTGACCAGCAATATTGTGAATACCAATTTTCTTTCCAGAAATATCAATCGCCATTTGTGCTAATTGATTAATGGTAACCATTTCTTCAGAACCAATATTTACTGGGCCAACAAAATCAGTTTTCATAAAACGCTCCACTGCTTCTAAACATTCATCAATATATAAGAAGCTTCTTGTTTGTAAACCATCACCCCATACTTCAAACTGGCCACCCTCGGCAGTTTCAGCTGCTTTACGCAACATGGCTGCAGGTGCTTTTTCTTTACCACCATTCCAAGTACCCTGTGGTCCAAAAATATTATGGAATCTAGCTACACGCACATTTAAATTAAAATTGCGATGGTATGCTAAGAAAATTCTTTCACTAAATAATTTCTCCCAACCATATTCAGAATCTGGATTAGCTGGATAAGCCATGTCCTCTGCGCAATTCGGATGAAGTTCATCCACTTGGGTTTCTTGCGGGTAAATGCATGCACTGGAGGCGAAAAAGAGTGTACCTTTAAAATTCCACTGCTGTGTTGCTCTCAGAACATTTAAATTGATATGTGTAGAGTTCAATAAAATATCTGCATCATGTTCACCACTAAAAACATAGCCTGCGCCACCCATATCGGCAGCCAATTGATATACTTCTAATTCACCGTCGCTATATGGAATTACAGCGGCGACTGATACTGGATCTCTAAGATCACATACTTGGAATTCATCTGCAACTCCATCATTATATTCATTTCGTTTCAAATCAACTCCACGAACCCAATATCCTTCAGATTTTAATTTTTTAACTAAATGTCCACCGATGAAACCACCGGCACCCAATACTACAGCTTGTTTTTTACTCATACTTTGAATCCTTTATTTTCTTCTTCTGTAAACAGTTTGTTATACTTAATGTTTGTTTGTATTTGTTTTTCTATTGTTTTGTTATGATGCAAAGATAATTCATATACTGCGGGTAAATGAACATATGTTTTTGCACCTTCTACTTTTTCATGTAATCTACGTTTCCATTCAATATAAGGTACATTTTTAAACAATCTACCTTGTGGATCTGGCCAATTAACAATCAATCTATCTTCATAGGATGTTAATCTCCAACCCCATTGTCTGGAATTTTCTGGATTTACGCCTTTGAAATCATTTATACGAGGAATCCAAAATAAGTCAACATCATTATTTAATTGAATTAAATCTCTAAATTTAAATTGCCTATCAATCAAAAATACCCACGCATCGCTTTGACCTTGACTAGCCATGAGTATTTGGTCCATTTTTTTTGTATCGGAAACTGTTTGACGTGCCTCCCTATCTATA
>CALCEA010000138.1 GCA_937900675.1 uncultured Chitinophagaceae bacterium | reverse complement strand
TTGATATCGAAATGATCAAAAAAGTGTACGCTGAAATGCCAGCGAAAGTGGAAGCGGCTCGTAAAATGTTAGGTCGTCCTCTTACCTTATCTGAAAAGATTTTATTCTCTCATTTACATAGTGATCAAAAATTAGAAGGCTTCGAAAGAGGTGGTTCTTATGTTGATTTTGCACCAGACCGTGTAGCTATGCAAGATGCTACTGCACAGATGGCATTATTGCAATTTATGCAAGCAGGTCGTCCTAAAGTTGCTGTACCAAGTACAGTGCATTGCGACCACTTAATTTCTGCAAAAGTAGAAGCAAAACAAGATTTACAAGTAGCAACAACAGAAAGTAAAGAAGTATATGATTTCTTAGCATCTGTTTCTAACAAATATGGTTTAGGTTTCTGGAAGCCTGGTGCTGGTATCATTCACCAAGTAGTATTAGAAAATTATGCATTCCCAGGTGGTATGATGATTGGTACCGATTCTCACACAGTTAACGCTGGTGGTTTAGGTATGTTAGCAATTGGTGTGGGTGGTGCTGATGCTTGTGATGTAATGGCAGGTTTAGCTTGGGAATTAAAATGGCCTAAGTTAATTGGTATTAAATTAAAGGGAAAGTTGAACGGATGGACTGCTCCTAAGGATGTGATTTTAAAAGTAGCTGGTATCTTAACTGTAAAAGGTGGTACTGGTGCGATAGTTGAATATTTTGGTGAAGGTGCAACTAGCATGAGTTGTACTGGTAAAGGAACTATTTGTAACATGGGTGCTGAAATTGGTGCTACTACTTCTACATTTGGTTATGATGCAAGCATGAGCAGATATTTAAGCTCAACTGGTCGTGCAGATGTGGCTGCTTTAGCAGATGCAGTAGCAGAACATTTAACTGCAGATGCAGAAGTATATGCAAATCCAGAAAAATATTTCGATCAAGTAATTGAAATTGATTTAGATACTTTAGAACCACACTTAAACGGACCATTCACTCCAGACTTAGCTACACCAATTTCTAAAATGAAAGAAGTGGCTGCTGCAAACGGATGGCCTACCAAAGTGGAAGTAGGTTTAATTGGTAGCTGTACCAACTCTTCTTATGAAGATATTAGCCGTGCAGTTAGCTTAGCAAAACAAGTTGCTCAAAAAGGTTTAACTACCAAGGCAGAATACATGATCACTCCAGGATCTGAGCAAGTAAGATACACTATTGAAAGAGATGGTTTCTTAGATGTGTTCAGCCAAATTGGTGCTAAAGTATTCGCTAATGCTTGTGGACCTTGTATTGGAATGTGGGAACGAGTTGGTGCAGAGAAAAAAGAAAAAAATACAATTGTTCACTCTTTCAACAGAAACTTTGCAAAGCGTGCAGATGGCAATCCAAATACTTATGCATTTGTGGGTTCTCCAGAATTAGTTACCGCTTTAGCAATTGCAGGTGACTTAACTTTCAATCCATTAACAGATACATTAACCAACGATAAAGGTGAGCAAGTTAAATTAGACGCTCCTACTGGGGATGAATTACCAGTAAAAGGTTTTGCAGTAGAAGATGCTGGATACCAAGCGCCTGCTGAAGATGGTTCAAAAGTAGTTGTAGCGGTAGACCCAGCGTCAAAGCGTTTACAATTATTAGATCCATTTGCTGCATGGGAAGGAACTGATTTAAAATCTTTAAGATTGTTGATCAAGGCAAAAGGAAAATGTACAACAGACCATATCTCAATGGCTGGACCTTGGTTGAAATTCCGTGGTCACTTAGATAATATCTCTAATAACTTATTAATTGGTGCAGTAAACTTCTTCAACGAGAAGACAGACAATGTAAAGAGCCAATTAACTGGAAATTACGATACTGTTCCAAATACACAAAGAGCTTACAAAGCAGCTGGTATTGGAACAATTGTAGTGGGTGATGAAAACTACGGAGAAGGTAGTTCTCGTGAGCACGCTGCAATGGAGCCAAGACATTTAGGTGTTCGTGTAGTATTGACAAAATCATTTGCTCGTATCCACGAAACTAACTTAAAGAAGCAAGGTATGTTAGCATTAACATTTGCAGATAAAGCAGATTACGATAAGATTCAAGAAGACGACAGCATTGATGTAACAGGTTTAACTAGCTTCGCGCCAGGCACTCCTTTAACTTTGGTGTTAACGCATAAAGATGGATCTACTGATACCATTAAAGCGAACCATACTTATAACCAACAACAAATTGAATGGTTTAAAGCAGGTGGTGCATTAAATATTATCAGAAAGCAAGTGGCAGGGTAGTTTAAATCCCCTCTAATGATTTTAAAATCCCTCCAAGTAATTGGGGGGATTTTTTTATCTTTAATCATGATAAACACTGCATTAGTTTCCTTTGGCATGAGCGGAAAAGTTTTCCATGCTCCCTTTATTGCAAGTAATCCTAATTTTAAATTAGTAGGAAGCTGGGAGCGATCTTCAAAAAATATTGAAGCAGCGTACCCTGGCACCAAATCTTATTCTAGTTACGAAGAAATCTTAGCAGATGCAAGCATTGACTTAGTTGTTGTGAATAGCCCAAATGATACACACTATGCTTATACTAAACAAGCACTGTTGGCTGGCAAACATGTGGTATGTGAAAAAGCATTTACTATTACTGCTGCTGAAGCACAAGAGCTAGATGATATCGCCAACCAAAAAGGACTAAAATTAGCTGTATACCACAATAGAAGATACGATGCAGATTTTTTGACTATTCAACAATTAATCAAAGAAGATGCCATTGGTGATTTTTTAGATGTGCAAATTTCTTTTGAAAGATATAGAACAACCCTAAGTCCTAAAAAGCATAAAGAATCAGTAACACCTGGTGCAGGTTTATTATACGACCTAGGCCCTCATTTAGTAGACCAAGCCATTCTATTATCTGGAATGCCATTAGCTGTGTTTGCAGATATTAGAATTACCAGAAAAGTAGGCATTGTAGATGATTATTTTCACATGATACTTTATTACCCAGGTCATCGTATTACTTTAACCAGTGGCATGGTCTTTATGACACAATTAGCAGGATATAAAATATATGGTACAAAAGGCAGTTTCATTAAAAACAGATCTGATGTACAAGAAGCTGATTTAATTGCTGGTAAAAAACCTGGATCAGAAAATTGGGGCATAGAAGCCAAAGAGGATTACGGCACTTTATACACTGACAATGATGGATTAATCTCCCACAGAACTATACCAAGTAAAGCAGGTAATTATGGAATCTTTTACGATAAAATGGCTGATGCTATTTTGAATAACGCTCCTGTTCCTACTTCTGCACAAGAAGGAAAAAACATCATTAGAATTTTAGAAGCTGCAAGAAATAGTGCATTCAATAAAAGAGTGGTAGGAGTATAAATGAATTATATGCCACACCCCTATTTAACAAAAATTCAAAAAATATTTGTAGCCAATGGCGATAAAACAATTGCCAAAGGAGCAAAAGCTTATTTATTGAATCAGTTTGAATTTTACGGAATTAAAACGCCTTTAAGACGAACGCTAAGTAAGGAGTTTTATAAATCCAATCCAATTAATGATCATGCTGAATTAGCTAAACTAGTCAAGGAATGTTTTGCTGAACCACAAAGAGAGTTACATTATTTTGCCATTGAACTATTAGGACACCACAAAAAATTATGGTCTATTAAAACCCTTTCATTAATTGAATGGATGATTACGCATAATAGCTGGTGGGATTCCGTAGATAGTACCAATACACATGTTATTAGTAAATTTTTCTTATTGTATCCTGAACATATCGAAACATATACAAACAAGTGGAACCAATCAAGCAATATATGGTTGATTAGAATGAGTATTTTATTCCAACTTACCTACAAAACAAAAACTGACACGGTGCTACTAACTAAGTATATTGAAAATAGCCAACTCCACGAAGACTTCTTTGTACGCAAAGCCATTGGATGGGCATTAAGAGCTTACGCAACAACAGATAGTAAATGGGTCATCAACTTTGTAAAAAAACATCCCGACTTGTCCAACTTAAGTAAAAGAGAGGCTTTAAAGCATTATAAAGATGCATTGCTTACAATTGAAAAAAATAAAGAATAGTACCTCGAGGCCGATATCGGTTCTTGCCGCTTGAGGCAGAGAGGTAGCTATTGTTTATTTATATTAAGAATAAATAAATCCTTTATAAAAAGAGAGGGCTCCTTAAAGGGGCCCTCTCTTTTATATACAATAGATTTTTTACTCTTACATTTTCTTAGCATCTTCTAAAAACTTAGCTAATCCAATATCTGTCAAAGGATGTTTTAATAAACCTAAGATTGAATCTAATGGACAAGTACAAACATCAGCACCCGCTTCAGCAGCTTTTACAATGTGTAAAGCATTTCTGATAGAAGCTGCTAAGATTTGTGTTTGGAAACCTTGTACATCATAAATATGACGGATTTGGCTAATTAATTCCATACCATCCCAAGAACTATCATCAATTCTACCAATAAAAGGAGATACATAAGTCGCGCCAGCTTTAGCAGCCAAAATAGCTTGACCAGCAGAGAATACTAAAGTACAGTTAGTGCGAATACCATTATCGGTAAACCATTTAATGGCTTTAATACCATCTTTAATCATGGGAACTTTCACAACAATATTTGGATGAATTGCAGCTAATTTTTTTCCTTCTTCCACCATTGTAGCAAAATCGGTAGATAAAACTTCCGCACTAATATCACCATTTACAATTTCACAAATAGCTTTATAATGAGCAGCAATGGCAGCTTCTCCTTTAACACCCACTTGAGCCATTAAAGAAGGATTGGTAGTAACACCGTCTAAGATACCTAATTCATTAGCTTCTTTGATTTGAGCCAAATTGCCAGTGTCGATAAAAAATTTCATAAGGGTTGGTTTATAGTTTGATTAGTCTAGATAAATCTACAATAAAAAAAGCCACTTTCTATCTAAAAAATATAAAAAGTGGCAGGCTACTTACATCGCACCGCTACAACCGCCTATCCTTGCTACATTCCTGTCCTGGGGAGGTTCAGCAGGAGCTGGTCGTGCAAGACCTGCCGCTGCAAAGGTACAAAAAGCCAAGGGATAATCCTACCAATTTTGTCTTGAATTTATGGTAGAAAAACCGGCAATCATAGGATATCTAGCCCCAGGAGCCGTATAGTAAACAAAGATGGTATAACTATTTTCTGTCTCCCAATGATCCCCTTCTGTTTCCTTAAAATCATCCATAGGAATTGGCTTTTCTTGATCCCTTAATATGTATTGATAACTATAATAACCCTGTTTTAAAAGCATGGTTTTTTCATACACCCCTTTCAATCCATTAAACTGCATCTCTGATCCACTATTTAATTTGTTTTGAGTTAGATCACCCATTAAGTACAATTTGTGGCCAACATAAGGTATACCATTTGGTGGCTTATAAGTAAATAACACATTTGCATAGTCGTTTTGGTATTCACTCTGCAAGGATTCTGAATTGCTAATAATAAATGCGCCATTTAAATCATTAAAAGTAAAATATGGGGATTGGGCTTTTGAAAAATCAGGCTTTACAATCACTTTGGTCAATCCCCCCTGCATATCTAGTTGCTGAACCCGATCCGATCTTAATCTTAAACTTTGTAAATCCAACCATCTCGCTTCATTGCCACCAGGGAAAATAAAATCTCGATCACTATTGAATTCAATTTGATTGCCTCTAATAAAACTAGGTTCCGTTATTATTTTAGCGTCATTCAAACGATGATTTTGAATAACCACTACTTTAATTTGATCTGGTTGGAAATAAGACAATTGCTTTACATCTAAACTCAATTGTATTTTTTGATGTGTTCTAGAAATAGCTCCATCAAAAGGTTCTTGAACAGAACCATATACACCAATTAAGGAATTGACCACATAAAACCTTCTGGTGAAAACTACATTAGAAGGATTGCCGTCTTTAAAAATCTTCAAAATATAATTACCTGCTTTAGTGGGTTTACATTGTTGATTAGGAATATTAAATTGATAATGATAATAAGGTTGAATAGCAATAGAGGATACATTAAATATATTGATCTTGTTTTGAGCAAAACCAGTAGTATACTCAAAAGGACTGATGGGAACAGGCTGCCATTGATCATCTACTAATTCAATACTATAAAAATAATTTTGATAGCTAAAATTGAAATCATCAAAGCTAATGGTCAATACACCAGGATCATTTAATCCAATAATAGGTAAATCCCTAGGCCTTCCTTCAGGATGCACCAAAATAGTATGAATCGAACTATCCAAACTTTGATCCGGATTGAATTGAGCAAACAAGTTCGTCTGCATAAAAAGAAGCCATAAAAAAATCAAAGCCTTATTCATTCTATCTTCTTTATTTCATTACGAAACTAGGCCATATTTCATAATATATTATGATAAATAAGTTAGATTTGAAAAAAATAACCCATTTGAATACCGCTTTTGAAATAGCAAAAAGAATGAGCTTCCAAAAAAGCAAAAGCAATACGAGTTTTATTGTGAAGCTCTCTATTGCTGCTACTTCAATAAGCATAGCGGCCATTATACTCACTTTTTCCATAGTGAATGGTTTTCAAGAACAAATTGCTCAGAAAGTTTATCAGTTTTGGGGAAGCATAAGAATCAACCCTATCAATGGAAATGTCCTCAATGAATCTGCCCAATTATTGAATACCATACAACAATTACCAGAAGTGAAGAGTGTACAGCCTTATGCCACTCAAACGGCTGTGATTGCATATGAAAAAGAAATGGAAGGCATCATTGTAAAAGGAATGAACAAAAGGCAGTCTATTCCTTTTTTGCAAACTAGTTCAAATCTGAGGGAATTGTTAATTGAAAAGAATGATGAAACAGTCTTGTCACAAGAAATTGCTAACAAAATTGGTGCAAGCATTGGCTCTGTAGTGAGAGTCAATTTTTTACAAAACGGTAAAGTTCAGGAAAGAAAATTTAAAGTAAAGGGTATTTACCATTCAGGAATTGAAGAATATGATGCACAATTTATTTTTATTGATTTAACTGTTTTGCAATTAATGAATGTAGAAAGCACCGAGATAAGTGGTTATAGCATTCAATTACATGAAAACGCCAATGCCGAGTTCATTCAGAAAAAAATACAAGCCATTTGCCCTCCTAATACCGTAGCAACCAGAATTGAAGAAGACTATCCTCAGATCTTTGATTGGATTGGCGTTCAAACAGTCAATAGAAATGTAGCAGTAACCATTATGTTGATTATTGCTGTAGTGAACTTATTAACCTGTTTGTTTATTCTAATCTTAGAAAGAGTGCATATGATTGGCACACTGAGCGCAATGGGAGCAGACGAACAATTTATCAGAAAAGTATTTTTATACCAAGTAAGCTTTATTAATTGGATGGGAATTGCAATAGGATCGGTAATTGGAATTGGCTTGTCTCTACTTCAATACTATACAGGTTGGATTCAGCTTGACGAGACTGCCTATTTCATGAAGACATTGCCAATAAAAATCATCCCCATTCAAATTATTCTGGTAATTATAGGAACAGCAGTAGTGAGCTATATCTCTTTTTTAATCCCCACAATTTGGATTAATAAAATAAGTCCAGCAAAGACCATTCGATTTGATTAATTATTGGGCCTTCCAATGAGATAAAATAATCCCCGTAGCTACTGCAGCATTTAAAGATTCTGCTTCGCCAAATTTTGGAATAGAGATAGCCTCTTTGATCAATGGCTGCAAAGTTGATCTAATACCTTTTGATTCATTTCCAATAATCAAAAATCCTTCTTTTTGAAATTGGGTTTGATAGATGGATTTCCCTTCTAAGAGTGCTCCGTAAATTGGTAGTTTTTGCTCGGACAATAAGGCTTTAATATCATCAACAACTTCTACTCTAACCCTTAAAAAACTTCCCATAGTACTTTGAATCACTTTAGGATTATAAAAGCCAGCAGTATCTTCTGTGACAATTATTTGAGTTCCACCAAACCAATCAAAAGTTCTAATAATTGTACCTAGGTTTCCTGGATCCTGAATGCCATCTAATATTAAAGTTAAATTTCCTTTAAAGTGTAATGCTGAATCAAACTGCTTCTTCTTTACTAAAGCGATCACCTGATTGGGCTGCTGCAATAAACTCATTCTCTCCAATTCTTCTTCAGAAACTATTGTAAAATGAGCGATGGGCTTGTTCATTTCATTTGCCCATGATTCAAGACCGTAAACCGCTTCCACCTCCCAGTCAGTATCTAAAAGCTCCCCTACCAATTTAGGTCCCTCTACAATAAACACAGATTCTTGGGCCCATTGTTTTTTATGGGCAAAAGATTGGATATATTTGAGCTCATTCTTACTAATCATCTTTATGTCATTACTGAGCAATAAAAATATTAGATTCTACTCAAGATATTGCCTATTGGGCCTTATATTTTTATTAAATAGCTGTTCTGATCTAAAAAAAGCCATTGTACACGATTATCCAAAAGAGATTCCTTTTGTTTACAAGAATGAAATTATTGTAGAAGGTCAACAAAGCAAGCAGTTCAAAAAAGAAATGCAATTGGCCTTAGAAACATATTGGGATGATAGTTTAAAGGCAAAATATATTAGACAATTTGGTTTTTTTAAAACACTTGTTCAACCTGTATATTTCCAATCAGATAGAATCCCCAGGTCAACCAACTACATGCAATCCTATTTGGCTTCTGAAGGATATAATCATGCAATCATCACTCCTAGTTATCAAATTGATACCATAAAGAACGAATATAGAACCACTATTCAAATGAAAGTGGATTTACAATTAAAAACAATTATAGATTCGGTTTTTTATCAATTATCAGATCCGGGTTTACAAAAAATTGCTTTGGCGAACACCCGGCAATCCTATTTGCAAAAAGGGAATGCATATTCAAATCAATTAATCAATAATGAATTAGATAGATTGGTGGAATTATTCAGAAATAATGGATATTATAATTTTACCAAGGAAAAGATTTTTGCAGAAATTGATACCCTAGACCCTTCATTATTGCAAGTAAATTTGGATCCGCTCATTCAGATGGATCAAGTAATTACAGCAAATCAGTCCAATTTGGCGAATCCAAAATGGAAAATAAGTATTCAATTAAGAAACAGCAATGCAAATTCAACAAAAGTATACCCTATTGGAAAGCAGTTATTTTATAGCGATTTAAGTATCAATGATAATCCAGATTCAGTAATTACTCAGCCTATGCCTTTTAGGGAAGAGTACAAGTCTATTGTTCATTTGTATAAAAAGCCAAAGTTCAAAACCAGCATATTTGAAGAACAATCTTTTATTGCAATTGGAGAACCCTATAATGAAGCTAAGTTTTTTCAAACCTTAAATAATTTTAGCAGTCTAGGGGCATGGCAACAAATTGATGCCAGATCGACCTTATTAAATGATAGTGTTTATTTACATTATCTTCTTGTGCCAAGTTTAAGAAGAAGTATTAGTGCGGATATAGAAGGCAGTAAAAACTCTGCTCAATTAGGTGGGGGTAATTTATTGGGCCTTTCTACTAGCTTAACCTATAGAGATAAAAATGTTGCCAAAAAATCTATCCCAAGTATTACGAGCGTGAGAACGGGTGTGGAATTAAATTTAAATAATAGCAAAGACCAATTAGCACAAACCTTGCTATGGAATCTTGGACATACTTATAGCTTTCCTAATATTTTAATTCCATTTTTCAAGCACCAGCATGCCAAGAATTATGTTACAAAAACCAATTTTTTATTAAATGGATCAAGCATCAACAGATTAGAATACTACCAATTAAAATCATTTACTACAAGTTGGGGATATGAATGGAAAAGTACCACCAATACTTCAGAAAAAACTTTCATTTATAAACCTATTAATATTGAAATGTATCAATTAAATAAATTTGCCAAATTGGATAATTTATTAGCATTGAACCCATTCTTAAGATCTTCTTTCAATGACGGAAATGTAATGAGTCAAACATTTACTTTTACTCATGCAACTCCTTCTAAAAAATTTACCAACCAACATAATTTTGTTAAAATAGGTATTGAAGAAGCAGGTGCTATCACCAATATCATTCCTTCACTCAATAAAAATATTTATACTTATTTCAAAGCTGAATTAGAACTTCGTAAATCTATTAAGCTAGCTTATTCAGAGTGGGCTTTCAGAGTAATGGGCGGTTATGGCAATAATTATAGCAAGGATAAAAATTTAGGCGGTGCGCTTCCTTTCTTTAAACAATTTACAGCAGGAGGCCCTTATAGTATGCGTGCTTGGGGTTTAAGACAATTAGGATTGGGTAGTTCTAATTTTTATGACACTAGCAAGACAAGCAGTAATTTTGATCGTTTTGGCGATGTTCAATTGGAGGCAAATATTGAATATAGATTTAACTTATTTCAGTGGGGTTCTTATAAGCTTGGTTCTGCCCTTTTTGCAGATATGGGTAATATTTGGAATACAAGAGATACGGACGCAGATCCAAAAGCAGGATTTCAGTTAAATAGATTGTATAAAGATTTAGCAATTGGTGTGGGTACTGGATTAAGATTTGACTTTAATTATTTTATCGTCAGAATTGATTACGCTTTAAAAATGAAGGACCCAACAAGAATCAATAATAATGGATGGTTGGATTTAAAAAATATTAAGTGGTCTGAAGTAAAACCTAATAATATTAAAGTAAATAATTACGCTTGGCAATTTGGTATTGGATTACCTTTCTAATGAATCGTTGGCCAATAATCGCTCTATGTCTTTTTGCAAATTTTCCCATTGCATTGCATCTTCCACATTAAATGCTCCAATCTTTGTTCTTCTGAGTGCACTCATATAAGCCCCTACTCCCAATGTATCTCCAAAATCTTTTACCAAACTTCTTATATAAGTGCCGGTTGAACAAACCACTTTAAAATTTATCTTGGGTAAATCTATATGGGTGATTTCAAAACTTTCAATGGTTATAGGTCTAGGATCCACTTTAACTTCTATTCCTTGTCTTGCTGATTCATACAATCTTTTTCCATCTTTTTTAATGGCAGAATGTTGCGGTGGCATTTGTAAAATAGGGCCAATAAATTGTTTTGTTGCAGCTTTTATTTGTTCTTCAGTAATATGATCAATAGATTGGAAATTTTCAGGCTCAGATTCTAAATCATAAGTAGGTGTGGTTGCTCCAATGACCAAAGTTCCCGTGTACTCCTTGGTCATCCCCATGTAAGTATTGATTTGTTTGGTGAACTTGCCAGTGCAAATAATTAATAAACCCGTAGCCAAGGGATCTAATGTACCTGCATGTCCAACCTTAGTGACTTTAGTTAAATGACGCACTTTCTGCACCATATTAAAAGAAGTCCATCCAATGGGTTTGTCTAATAATAAAACTTTACCTTCTAAAAAAGGCGTTAAGGCAGCTGGTATTGGTTTTTGTTTTAAGCCCATTGTGGCAACACATTAATAGGCTCTAGCAAACAATACCCTTTGAGTAGAAGGATTACCGGTTAAAATACATTTACCTGCTTCTTGCTCATTATTTAATGGTATACAACGAATAGTTGCTTTAGTCAATTCTT
>CALCEA010000137.1 GCA_937900675.1 uncultured Chitinophagaceae bacterium | reverse complement strand
CACAATATACTTGGTGTGGTTTTACTTTTCTTAATAAGTCCATGGTGATTTGAATGTCTTCTTCACCCATTGGTTTTTTATCAATAGCACCTGTTTCATAAAAAGGCAGGTTCATGAAATGATAATTTTGCTCTGAAATACCTACATATCTACAAGTGGCTTTGGCTTCACATCTTCTAATCAATCCTTTAATAGATCTAATTTCTGCAGTATCCAATTCTCCAGGTTTTTTACCTGATAAAAATTGTCTTGCTTCACTTAATATTTCATTGGATTTTTTATTGTCAATACCAAACATATCTTCAAATCCTACTGCAAAATCTAAGAAACGAGTGACAAACTCATCTGTTACAGCAATATTACCGCTGGTTTGATAGGCTACATGTACATCGTGACCTTGATCATGTAAGCGCATGAAAGTTCCGCCCATACTAATGATATCATCATCAGGGTGAGGGGAGAAGATCATTACTCTTTTTGGATGTGGTGCACTTCTTTCTGGATGTGCTGGAATGACTGCATTGGGTTTTCCACCAGGCCATCCAGTAATGGAATCACGCAACATGTAAAACACTTGCAGATTAATATCGTAAACAGATTCTCTTAGTACCAATAAATCTGCTAAACTATTTTCTTTATAATCATCTGCTGTTAAGCTTAATACCGTCTTATCTAATTTCAAAGCCAATTCAATCACGGCTTTCTTGATATTCTGTGGTGTCCACTCACAAGATCCAGTTAACCATGGCGCTTTGTTTCTAGTTAATTCTGTTGCAGCAAATTCATCTATGATATAAGTACAATCGTCGTGATTTTGTAAAACACTTGCTGGTACTTGTTCTGTCACATCGCCTTCCACTGATTTAGCTACTATGTCTGCTTTATTACCCCAAGCTAACAAGACAATTTTCTTTGCTTTCATAATGCTTCCAATACCCACTGTAATGGCTGTTCTTGGAACCTTATTTAAATCATGCCACTCGTATAGATTAGCCATTCTAGTTAAGTGATCTAAATGAATCACTCTTGTCTTGGAATAAAAACTAGAGCCAGGTTCATTGAATCCAATGTGTCCGTTTTTACCAATACCTAAAATTTGTAAATCAATGCCACCTAATTTTTCAATAGTCTGTTCGTAAGTAACACATTTTTCTTTTAACTCTTCTTTTGTCCATTCAGAATTAGGCAAATGAATATTTTTTGGATCTATATCTATATGATCAAATAAATGACGATGCATAAAACTCCAATAGCTTTGGTAAGCATTTCTTGGAATAGGATAGTACTCGTCTAAATTAATAGTGATTACATTTTTAAAACTTAATCCTTCCTCTTTATGCATACGCACTAATTCTTTATACAAAAGAATAGGAGTTGCTCCAGTAGCCATTCCCAAAACGCATGGCAGGTTTTGTGCTTGTTTTTCTTTTATTAAAGCAGCAATTTGAGCCGCTAATGCGTTTGAACCCTCCGTTGGGTTTTTGTAAATTTTTACCGGGATTTTTTCAAATGATTCTAACATAGCAATGTTGTAATTATTACACAATAAATATACAAAAAAAACGCTCCCGATTTTAGGAGCGTTTTAGTATTTAATCTACTTTATTAATTTTGATCATATTCGTTGGCAAGTGTAGCTTAATTGGTGTACTACCAGTATTTACTACAATATCACCTTCTTTTACATAACCTTCTTTCTTTAAGATTTGAATTTGATCTGTGATGATTGCATCCAAGCTCTCTTCCTTATCATAGTAGAATGCTTTTACACCCCAGCTTAATGATAATTGATTCACCAAACTTGCTTCTTTAGTGAATACAAATAAAGGTGATTTTGGACGGAAGCTACTCAACATAAATGCAGTATAACCTGATTGAGTCATACCCACTAATGCTTGAGATCCGCTATCATCTGATAATCTACATGCGTTATAACATAATGCATCACTTAAGAATGATGGAGAATGTGGTTGTGGTTTCAAATCTTCTGAACGATTGTATTTATATCCATTTTGCTCTACTTCAGAAATAATTTTACGCATGGTCTCAATAACCAATACAGGGAATTGACCTGTTGCAGTTTCACCACTCAACATTACCGCATCAGCACCTTCAATTACCGCATTGGCAACATCCGTAATTTCAGAACGGTTTGGTTTAACACGATCAATCATTGATTCCATCATTTGAGTTGCCACAATTACTGGCTTCGCTCTATGTAAACATTTTCTGATCAATTCTTTTTGAATCAAAGGAATCTTCTCTACTGGTAATTCAACACCCAAATCACCACGAGCTACCATAATGGCATCACTCGCAATAATAATGTCACGAATATTGGTTAATGCTTCTGGCATTTCAATTTTAGCGATGATTTTAGATTTGCTGTTATTCTTGTTTAAGATCTCTCTTAACATTTCAATATCAGCCACTCTTTTTACAAAGCTTAATGCAACCCAGTCTAACTTTTCTTTAATAATAAATGCAGCATCTTCTAAATCTTTTTCAGTTAATGCTGGTAAAGAGATTTTTGTATCAGGTAAGTTTAATCCTTTTTTAGAAGAGATAATACCACCTAATGTTACTGTTACTTTTACATCTCCATTAGCTTCCACACTTTTTACTTTCACTTCAATCTTTCCATCATCAATCATAATAGTGTTTCCAACCACAACATCACCAGCAAGGTTAGGGTAGGATACATATATTTTTTCCATGGTACCAATACACTTGTCATTTGATAATGTCAAGATATCACCCACTTTTACTTCTAATCTATTATTTTCAATTTCACCTACTCTTAATTTAGGACCTTGTAAGTCACCTAATATCGCCACTGAACATCCTAATTCTTTATTGATGCCTCTGATATTGTCGATAATTTTTTTCTTGTCTTCATGACTACCATGAGAAAAGTTTAAACGAAATACATTCACACCTGCTATCACTAAAGCTTTTAATTGATCGTATGTTTCACATGCAGGACCAACTGTTGCAACAATCTTGGTTTTGTGGTGTGTTGGTTTGTAAGTTGTTTGACTCATTTTTATTTTTATTGGGGATTTTTAACTAGCTAATATTTTTACAATTTTCATCCACTCGTCAGAGATTTTTTGTTTTGCTTTAACAGCATTATCTAATGGAGTATATTTTAATTTATTGTCTTCAATGCCTACCATCACATTGTGTGTGCCATTTAATAAACATTCTACTGCATGATATCCCATTCTGCTGGCAATTAATCTGTCTAAGCAACTTGGAGATCCACCTCTTTGAATATGTCCTAAAATACACACTCTAATATCTGCATTTGGTAATCTTTGTTTTAAGAAATCACCCACTTGAGTACCGCCTCCAAATTCATCACCTTCAGCAACTACTACTAAGTTTACTAATTTCTTTCTTTTTTCTTTCTCTGTTAAAGAAGCTACTAAAGCTTCCATATCTGTTTTTGATTCAGGGATTAAAATATTTTCAGCACCTGTTGCGATACCGCTATGTAAGGCAATATATCCTGCATCTCTTCCCATTACTTCTACTACAAATAATCTATCGTGTGCATCTGCAGTATCTCTAATTTTATCAATGGCTTCAACTGCTGTGTTTACTGCAGTATCAAAACCAATAGTGAAATCACTACCTGCGATATCTTTATCAATAGTTCCAGGTAATCCTATACAAGGAATATCAAATTCGTTACTAAATTTTTGAGCTCCTTTAAAACTTCCATCTCCACCTATGACAACGATCCCGTCAATACCTCTTTTTTTAAGATTCTTGTAAGCTATTTCACGACCTTCTGGAGTAAAGAACTCTTTTGATCTTGCTGTTTTTAAAATGGTACCACCTCTTTGAATAATGTTTCCAACAGATTTAGAATCCATTTGGAATATATCATCTTCAATCATTCCATTATAACCTCTTGTTACCCCAAAAACCTCTAAACCATGATAAATACCTGTTCTAACTACAGCTCTGATAGCGGCATTCATACCGGGGGCGTCTCCACCAGAAGTTAAAACGGCAATTTTGTTGACTTTTTTAGTAGACATAATTTTTGAGTTATTCTTTAAAGCATTGATTTACAAGTTGCAATCAATACACTATCGATTAAACGGAGCCCCAAATTTAAACATTTGAAAGCAATTAACCTCCGAATAACTAAAATGTGGGTATTTTTCTGCTTTTTTACAAGCAAATGTTAGTTTTGGGTATATCTATTTGGATTCTAAGGCTACCAAATCATTAAATGCAATTTCATATTCTTTTTCCATAGATCGAATCAGTGCATTCTTATCGTGGTAAGCTTTTTCAATCTGCTTTAACTTGTTGGGATCAGCATAAATGGCTGGGTCGGCCATCTCCACTTCAATAGCAGCTTTTTCCTTGTTCAAGGTGGCTATATTTTGCTCTAATTGAGCAATGGCTTTCTGTAATTTCTGAATTTGCTTCTGTAAGTCTTTATCTATTGGACCAGTAGGTTTCACATCTACCGGTGCTGTGGGTTTAACTGGTTCTGGTTTGGATTTCGCAGCTTCAGGTTGGCTTTGCTTTTGTTTGGCCATTCTTTCTTTCCATTCCACCCACTCATTATAGTCTCCTTTGAATTCTATAATTTTTTCATCTTCAATCTCCCAAATTTTATTGGCAGTTTTTGAAATGAAATATCTATCGTGACTTACTAATATAATAGAACCATCATATTTAGTTAATGCTTCTGCTAATAATTCTACGGTTGCCATGTCCAAGTGGTTGGTAGGTTCATCCAACATTAAGAAATTGGCTTTACTAATAATGGTCTTGGTTAAAGCAACCCTTGCTTTTTCACCTCCACTTAAAATTTTAATTCGTTTGTCTACATCATCTCCTCCAAATAAGAAACAACCTAACAAGGCTCTTAATTCAAGATCGGTTTTTTTAGTACCGCATTCTTGTACTTCTTGTAAAATAGTATTATTTAAATTCAATGATTCTAATTGGTGCTGCGCATAAAAACTTTCATCCACATTATGCCCCCAAACTCTTTCTCCTTCAAAACTTTCCATACCTGCTACAATCCTTAATAGAGTTGACTTTCCTTTACCATTGGCACCAATTAATGCAATTTTATCGCCTCGTTCAATTTCTGCAAAGGCATTCTCTAAAATGGTCAGGGTGGGGTATTTCTTAGTAATGCCTTTTAAGTCTACTAAAACTTTACCAGGAGTTTTATCTACTGCAAAATTGATTTTGATATTAGGTCTTTCTAATTGTACATCTTCAATCACATCCAATCTGTCCAATCTTTTTTGAATAGACTGCGCTTGTGCTGCTTTAGATGCCTTTGCTTTAAACCTTTCAATAAATCTTTCTTGTTGACGAATATAATCTTGTTGGTTTTCAAAAGCTCTTTGCTGTATTTCTATTCTCTGAACTTTTTCTACTTCGTAATATTCATAATCACCTGTATAGAAATTCAATTGTTGTTGATAAACTTCAACAATTTTATTCACCATTTTATTCAGGAAGAATTTATCGTGACTTACTATCACCACGCTTCCTTTATAATGCAATAAATATTTCTCTAGCCACTCAATACTAGGTAAATCCAAGTGGTTGGTAGGCTCATCCAATAACAATACATCAGGCGCTTGCAAAATCATCTTTGCTAACAACACACGCATTCTCCATCCTCCACTAAATTCTTTATAAGGTCTAGATAAGTCTTTTGTTGTAAACCCTAAGCCATGCAAAACTTCCTCTGCTTTATGATTAATATTATAACCATCCAAAACATCTATTTCATGCAAAGCATCTGTATACTTAATTAACAAGTCATTATCTTCCGGGTTAGCTTCTAATTCTTTGCCTAATTGTTCTACTTCTTTTTCTAATTCTTTGACTCTTTCAAATGCGCCTAAGGCAACTTCTGTGATAGATTCATTGGTGTCAAAACTTAATAAATCTTGGTGCAAATATCCAATGGTAGTGTCTTTGCCTTTTTCTACCGTTCCTTTGGAAGGGGTGTATTGTCCCACCAATAATTTTAGAATGGTAGATTTTCCAGTTCCATTATATCCAATGAGGCCAATACGTTCTCCTGGTTGTATGTGCCATGTGGCATCTGTGATGATGGCTCTGGCGCCAAATTCGAAGGTTACATTTTGAAGGCCTATTAACATATCTAATTTTTCAGACCGCAAAGTTAGCACCTTGAACTGTCTAAATATGCATAAATTTGAAAAAAATATCCCTTGTGAAATATTTAATCTTAATATGCAGCATCTGCTTGCTTTTTAGCTGTTCAGAAAAAACTGATCAAGAACAAGAATCTGTTTATTGGGCATATCATCCTCAAAATCATCAAGCCAATTGGGATCAGCAAGCTTTTATTTTGTTAAGTGATTATTTAAATATTCAAAATAGTTTTAAAATTACAGATACGACTACAATTAAAACTGCTGTTCAAAATTTACTGTCCACTACCGATACCATTATAGCACATACCAATGGGGTTGATTCTTTAACACAATCTGTTTGGATGCCTGGTTTACAAAATTTCCGTAATGAATTAGAAGCATTTGTTTTAGAACAAGATACTACTCAAATAAAAGATCAACTAAAAATGTGTACAGTTACTTTGGTTCATTTTTTAGGCGATATTGGATATAAAAAAACCAATATCTATGTTTTTCAAAAAATAGATGAAATAAATGATTGGTTTTGGATTGGAAACGAAAAAACAAGTAAAAATCCATTTGATGCTGAAGATCGAAAAGAGTACAATGCGAATTTTACTTTACAAGAGCCCTAATGATTATTCTACTTTAGGAGGTGGGGTATAGCTCACAATGATTTTAGCATTGATCTTATTGGTTGAAGTAATAAATAATTCCTGTCTTCTATCGCCGTCTTTCAATACCAGTAATGCAGTATTGGGTGGCACAGTGCCCATATTATGTGCTACAATAATAATTTCATGTTCGTTCATTACTTCTGACAAATTGAACTCTAAATGAATAGCCTTGTAGCTTAACCTCTTTTTGCTTACAAGTAATTTTTTATTGTCATACACTATGATGGTATCATTGTCAATAGTTCCATTATCGTATAAGTCAATACTAAACTGCTTACTTGAAGTGGTAATTTTTTTAGCTAATTTATTTTCTCTTGCAACTAAAGCCCATGGTACAGTTTGGAAGCCATTACCTTGTTTAATTTTAATTTCTGTTTCAATGTCTTCAGGTTCATTTAAAAAGCTTTCTTCCATCATAGGCTCATCTTTAACGCTATTAATTTGTGCGTTTTGAATGGCTAAGTTTATATTTTCTGGATTTAGTTTTGAATTAGATACAGTATTATTTTTAGCAATAACTGGCTTATTATTACCAGACTTAGTTGAATTTGCAATAGTTGAATTGGCTGTAGTATTTGGCTTTTGGGTATTCAATTTTGGAGGAGCAAGAGCAGCATTAACCGTTTTTGTTTCAACAATATTTTTGCCAATAGTCTCCTTGCCTTTTTTGGCTGATTGCTCTTTTGCAATATCTTGTTTAGCAGCTTTTTCGGAAGCAATTAGTTTTTGAATGGGTGATTCTTTTTCAAGATAGATTTTTCCACCTCCACAATCCTTGCCTGTTTTTTTATTGTAAGATGTATAAGTGCCTTCTATGATTTCATGTCCACGAATATTTTTATAGATCAAAAAATTATTCATTAAACAAGGCGTATAATTTTCTTGTATGGTTAGATCCAGAAACCCTTGTTCTTCGATGTGAACCAATTGGGTGGTTTTATCCAAATTGCCTGATGCATATGCAAACGCCGAAAAATCACTACTTAATTTGGTATAGGTGCTAACGGTTAGTTGTCCCTGTGGACCCTGAGTAATGTCCATTTCGTAATTGTATATTTTCCCGAATGGACTATTATTGGGGCTAAAATATCCTTTCCATTTACCCTCCAATTGTTGAGCAAAAAGGGAATTTGCACCTAAACAGTAAATAAGGCAAAGGATTACAACACGCATAAGGCAAATCTAAGGAATTTTGCTACCTTTGCGCTCTTATATATAGTAATAAAACATGGTTCAAATTCAATTTCCAGACGGCGCAGTTAGATCTTACGAAAAAGGAATAACAGCATTAGGCATTGCTAAATCTATTAGTGAAGGATTAGCGAAAAAAGTATTAGCCGCTTCTATTAATGGAGAAGTGTGGGATGCCACGCGCCCCATTCATCAAGATGCAGCTCTGAAATTATTAACATGGGATGATGCTGATGGAAAATCTACTTTCTGGCATTCTTCTGCGCATTTATTGGCAGAAGCTGTAGAAATGCAATTTCCTGGTGCGAAATTTTGGGTAGGACCTGCGGTTGAAAAAGGATTTTACTATGATATCGATTTAGGAGACAATCATATTAAAGAAGAAGATGTGATTGCGCTTGAAAAGAAAATGAATGAATTAGCGAAGCAAGCTAATGCGTATATCAGAAAAGAAATGAGCAAAGCAGAAGCAGTTGCTTATTTTACAGAGAAAGGAGATGAGTATAAATTAGATTTATTGTCTGGTTTAGAAGACGGAACCATTACTTTTTATACGCAAGGTCAGTTTACTGATTTATGTCGTGGACCACATATCCCTAACACAGGTGCTATCAAAGCCATCAAGATTACCAATATTGCTGGTGCTTTTTGGAAAGGAGATGAGAAGAATAAAATGTTGACTCGTGTTTACGGAATCACTTTCCCTAATCAAAAAGAATTAGACGAGTATTTATTGTTATTAGAAGAAGCGAAGAAAAGAGATCATAGAAAATTAGGAAAAGAATTAGGTATCTATACTATGGATGATGATGTGGGCCCAGGTTTGCCTTTGTGGATGCCTAATGGTACCATCATTATTGAAGAGTTAGAAAGATTAGCTAAAGAAACAGAAGAAGCTGCGGGTTACAAGCGCGTAGTGACTCCACATATTGCGAAGGAAAGTATGTATTTGACCAGTGGTCACTTGCCTTATTACCAAGATAGTATGTTCCCTCCAATGGAATTGGATGGTACTAAATATTATTTAAAAGCAATGAACT